>CAZSOF010000234.1:0-4398 GCA_964607685.1 uncultured Acidimicrobiaceae bacterium
CAGGGTCTGGTTCTGCTGACCTCCATCGCATTTGCGCTAGGCGTGATCAGGCTGGGCCGAAGCAACGTGTTGGTGCAAGAGCTCCCGGCGATCGAAGGGTTGGCCCGGGTCGACACCGTATGCTTCGACAAGACCGGGACTCTCACCGAGGGGAGACTTGCGGTAGAGGAGGTGCGACGGCTGAACGGTGAAGACCCGGGACCGGCATTGGCTGCTATTGCCGCGTCCGAGCCTCACCCCAACGCCACCTTGGCCGCCATCGCCGAGACCTTCAACCAGCCGCCCATCTGGAGTGTCACCGCCTCCGTGCCGTTCTCCTCCGCCCGGAAGTGGAGTGGTGTCACGTTCAGTGAGAGCGGGACATGGGTCATAGGGGCCCCCGAGATCGTGGCTCCGGACCAAGGGACGGCCATCGAGGCGGCCCGGCAGATCGCAGGCAGAGGCAGCCGGGCTCTTCTGGTGGCCTCGAGTCCATCGCCGCTTTCAGATGGAAGACTCCCGTCGAACCTCACCCCGGTGGCCATCGTTGTTCTCTCCGACCGGGTGCGGGCCGATGCAGCCGAAACCATTCGCTACTTCGCCGAACAGGGCGTACAGGTGAAGGTGATCTCTGGAGACCACCCGGACACGGTGGGTGCCATCGCCCGCGAAGTGGGAATCACCGGGTCAGACGAAGTGATCGATGCTCGCCGACTTCCGAAGCACAACGACGAGCTCATGGACGTCGTGGAGAAGGGAACGGTGTTCGGCCGGGTGACCCCGCAACAGAAGCGAGGCATGGTGAAGGTTCTGCAGTCGCGGGGGCACGTGGTGGCGATGACCGGCGATGGGGTCAACGACGTACTGGCCCTCAAGGATTCCGACATCGGTGTGGCAATAGGTGGGGGAGCCCCGGCTTCGCGCGCCGTCGCCCAACTCGTCCTGATCGATGGTCGATTCGAGCGCCTCCCCGGCATCGTCGCCGAGGGTCGGCGGGTGACGTCCAACATCGAGAGGGTCGCCAACCTCTTCATAACGAGCACCGTCTACGCGCTCGGTCTCTCCCTGGCCATCGTCATATCCACGCTTCCGTTCCCATTCCTGGCGCGCCATCTGACACTCGTTGGCAGCCTCACCATCGGCATCCCTGCGTTCTTCCTCGCCTTGGCTCCATCCCGGCGACGGGCGAGGTCCGGATTCGTCACCCGGGTGCTCAAGTTCGCCATTCCCACCGGACTGGTGGCGACACTCGCCACATTCGCCGGATACTGGCTGGCCGATCTCGAGGGATCGACGATCGCCGAGTCTCGAACCACGGCCACCTTGATCCTGGCGGCTATCGGCCTGTTCGCGTTGGGCATCGTCAGTCGGCCCTTGGTCCCATGGAAGAAGGCATTGATCGGGACCATGGCCGGGTTGCTGGTACTGGTGATGATCACACCCGCCCTCAGGGACTTCTTCGCCCTGGAGCTGCCGCGGACAGTTGTGCTGCTGGCTGCCGTTGGAATCGTGGCCATCACCGGGACGGCGATGGTGTTCGCTTTGCGTGCCCTGGGATGGGCCAAAATCGTCCCGGCGATCCTGCGGCAGCACCCTCCGACGGAGCCGGGGGCGTTGCGCGGGCTAACCAGACGGGTCGTGGAGGGCTCGGGATGGCACCGATCCTTCCCCACCACCACCGAATTGCAGCAGGTGACCGACTCTCATCCCAACGAGGACGGCTGAGATCGTGGGGGAGGAGCTACCCCGTCCGACCCTGACAGCCGGGCGGATCAGTCCGATGGCCGCTGGCTCTCGTGAAACGCCACCGCGCTGATGGTATTGGGGAAGAAGTTCTGCTCGCCAATGCGATCGAACAGGCCATAGCTGCGAAGCCGGTCCTTGGTTGGGCCCTTGAGCCCGGCGAATGCGAACTTCACATTCCTGGCCTCGAGGTCGTCGATCACGTTGTCGAGGATCTCCGCACCGGTGCTGTCGATGTCGGTTATGGCGTTTCCCACGACCAGCACCCGATCGATCGATCGGTCGGCGTCCGAGATCATCTCCTGGAGACGTCGACCGAAATCGGGAGCATTCGCGAAGAAGATCGGGGCGTCGTACCGGATGATCAACAGGCCCGGGACCACCGCTGCGTCGGGGTGACGCGCCCGGTCGTGATAGCCCGGCACTCCGGAGACAAGGCCCAGTTCCGTGCTGTGTGGGCGCCACTCCTTGCGAATGAAGTTGGCGAGCGAGAGGGCGATGGCCACTGCGATGCCCTCCAGAACGCCAAGGACGAGGACACCCAGGAAGGTGCCCAGCATGAGCAGGAATTCGGACCTCCGCACCCTGAGCAGCCAGCTGACGCTCGACCAGTCGAACAGGGAGAGTGCGGCGGTGATGACGATGGCGGCCAGGGTGGGGGCCGGCATGTTGGACACCAGTCCGGGTATGGCGAGCATTATGACGATCACCCCGACGGCCGCGATCAGTCCCGCCAACTGGGAACGAGCTCCCACCGCCATCGCCACCGCGGTTCGGGAGGAGCTGGCGCTGGTGGGGAATCCTTGAAAGAACCCGGACAGGAGGTTGGCCGCTCCCAGGGCCTTTATCTCACTATCGGGGTTGACGTGTTCCCCGGACTGCAGGGCGGTTGCCGTGGACAGTGCGCCGGTGTCGGCAAACGACACGAGGGTCACGGCGATGGCACCACCGATCAGGGCCGGAATCACATCCAGGCTCACGCCGGGGAAGGTGAAAGGGGGAAGCCCGAATGGGATGTCGCCCACAGTGGCCACCCCCCGGGCTGTGAGGTCGAACAACGACACTGCCGCGATCGATCCTACGGCGGCGATCATGACACCGGGGATCTTCCGACTGATCCGATTGAGGCCAAGGATGACTGCCACGCTCGACGCCGAGACCGCCAATGCCGCGGCGAGCACGTCACCATTCAGAACCCCTTGGAGGGTGGCAATGAGCTCGGCAATCGTCCCATCCGCGTCCACCGAGAACCCAAGTGCCTTGGGAAGCTGGGAGACGAAGATGACGACCGCGATGCCGTTCAGGTATCCGATCCTTATCGGCCTGGACAGCAGCTCGGTGATGATCCCGAGATGGAACAGGCCGGCGGTGACGCACACCAACCCGGCGATGACGCTCATCGCCGAGGCGAGAAGTACCGCCTGGGCCGCATCTCCGGCGGCGAGGGGAAGGACAACCGCGGCGATGACCGGTGCCAAGGAGGAGTCGGGCCCGAGTACCAGTCGGCGGTTGGGGCCAAAGACGGAATAGGCGATCAGTGCGGCGATGGTGGTGTAGATGCCGGTTATGGCAGGAAGCCCTGTCAGCTCGGCGTAGGCCATGCCTTGGGGAACGAGCATGGTGGCCAGCACCAAGCCCGCGATGAGGTCGGACCCGAGCCAAGAACGCGGATAGCCGTCGAGCAGGTCGGCGATCGGGATCCGCCTGGTCCTCTTGGCGCGGGTGGTCAACGGCTGTCTCCCATGGGCGCTAGCTTGGGCGACGGTAGCGTGGCGTAACTCGGCCGAGCCCGACGACGACGAGCGTCGCACCCTTCGTCTCGCACTAGCGTCACCGCGGTCGAGGAGGTTTGGTGGCCAAGATCATCGTCGGCAGCGAGAAGGGTGCTTACTTGCTCGCCGAGACAGAGAAGGGATGGACAGTCGCCGGCCCGATGTTCCCCGGCTGGAAGGTGACCGCCTTCGGGAGAGCACCCGATGGGACCCATCTCGCCGCGGTCGGCAGCAACTGGTTTGGCGTTGGCATCTACCGCAGCCCTGACCTGGAGAAATGGGAACAGGTCGACTCCCCGCCGAGCTGGGAGGAAGACACCGATCGCAAGATGGAACAGGTGTGGACCTTCCACACCCACGGTGAGACGATCACTGCCGGTGTTGCCCATGCCGGGTTGTTCAATTCGAACGATCAGGGGATCAGCTGGACACCTGTGACCGGTCTCAACGAGCACCGCACCCGAGAGGAATGGCAGCCAGGGTTGGGAGGTCTATGTGCCCACCGCGTGATGATCGACGGCGACACGATCTGGGCGGCGATCTCCGCAGTAGGCGTGTTCCGGTCGGATGACGGCGGTGTCACCTGGGAGCCGAGGAACGACGGGGTGGACCCGGTGGGACTTCCCGACGATGCGCCTCGCCCTGAGGTCGGATACTGCGTGCATTGCATCGCCCACGACGCAGGCGACCCGATGATGATCTGGCGTCAGGACCACAGTGGCGTGTACCGGACCGGCGACGGCGGTGACAACTGGGAACGGATCGAGAATGGCCTGCCCTCCAACTTCGGCTTCGTGATGTGGAGAGATGATGCCAGCCGACGTCTCTTCACGATCCCCCTCGAGGCCGATTCCAACCGGGTGCCGGTCGACGGTGCCTTGCGGGTCTACAAATCGGATGACGG
>CAZSOF010000235.1:0-4390 GCA_964607685.1 uncultured Acidimicrobiaceae bacterium
GAGTACTTCATGGGCGAGTTCGCCTCGGCCTACATGCAGAAGGGCGGCGAGTACTTCACGCCATCCTCCATTGTGAAGCTAATCGTTGAGGTGATCGAGCCTTACCACGGGAAAATCTTCGATCCTGCCTGCGGATCAGGCGGAATGTTCGTCCACTCCGCCGACTTCGTGAAGCGTCACCACAAGACGCCCAGCCGCGAGCTGAGCGTCTACGGGATAGAGAAGATGGAGGACACGCAGAAGCTTTGCCGTCTCAACCTCGCGGTCCATGGGCTGTCTGGGGACATCGTGGTGGCCAACAGCTACTATGATGACCCTCACCAGATGGTCGGCAAGTTCGACTTCGTCATGGCCAACCCTCCGTTCAACCAATCCCAGGTGGATACCGAGCGGCTGGTCAACGATGCTGGCCATGTGGACGCACGGTTTTCGCTCGGCATCCCTACGGTCAACAACGCGAATTACCTGTGGGTCGGCCTGTTCCATGCGGCGCTGAACGATACGGGCCGTGCGGGCTTCGTCATGGCCAACTCGGCCTCGGATGCTGGAGGATCGGAGCGCGAGCTGCGCAAGAAGCTGGTGAAGTCGGGATCGGTCGACGTCATCATCTCCACCTCGCCCAACATGTTCTTCACGGTCACTCTGCCGGTGACCCTGTGGTTCCTCGACAAGGCCAAGGCGATGGGCGAGCGGGCGGATGAGGTGCTGTTCATCGATGCGCGGCACATCTTCAAGCAGGTGACGCGAGCGCACCGCGAGTACACGCCGGACCAGATCGAGTTCATCGGCAACATCGTGCGGATGTGGCGGGGCGAGGAGGTGGAGACCGAGCTGGGTAGCGCGGACCTCATGGCCGAGACGTTCGGCGAAGAGGGCTTTAGGGACGTCCCAGGCCTCTGCAAGGTCGCCAGCCGGTCGGACATCGAGGCGCAGGACTGGAGCCTTAACCCTGGCCGCTATGTCGGCGTGGCTGCTGGCGAGCAGATGGATGAAGTGGACTTCAAGGAGCGGCTGGAGGGTCTGCAAGAAGAGCTGGAGGTGCTGAACGCGGAAGCAGCGCGGCTGCAGGAGGCCATCGCGCAGAATGTGGCTGAGGTGCTTCAAGCGTGACTGGCTGGAGAGAGACGAACCTGGGCGATGTGATTGACATTTACGACCACATCAGGGTGCCACTCAGCGCTGCCCAACGAGCCACGCGAAAGGGGCCGTACCCTTACTACGGTGCACAGGGTATCATCGACTATCTCGACGATTATCTCTTCGATGGGCGCTACTTGTTGATCCCTGAGGATGGCGAGAACCTGAATAGTAGAAAGCTGCCAATCGCCTACTTCGCGGACGGGAAGTTTTGGGTGAACAACCATGCTCACATTGTAAGAGGGAAACCGGGCTTAGCTGATGACGTGTTCCTGAAACACGCACTCAATGGCAAGGACATCTCAGGCTACATCACGGGAGCGGCTCAACCGAAGCTAAGCCAAGCGAACCTGAAGAGGATGGTTTTTGACCTGCCACCCCTTGAAACCCAGCAGCGCATCGCGGCGATCCTCGGAGCCTATGACGACCTGATCGAGGTCAACCGGCGGCGGGTGGCGGTGCTGGAGGAGATGGCGCGGGGGTTGTTCGAGGAGTGGTTTGTCCGCTTCCGCTTCCCCGGCCACGAGGACGTCCCCATCGTCGACACCGCTGATGGCGCGTTGCCTGACGGGTGGGAGACCTCGAAGCTCTCGGAGCACGTCAAAGCGAGCTACGGTTTCACGCAATCGGCAACGGATGAACCTATCGGGCCAAAGTTCGTTCGGGTGAAGGATATCAACAAGGCACCCTACATTGATTGGAAAGCGGTACCCTATGCACCGTTCGAAGGAGACAAGGCGAGATACGCGTTGGAGCCGGGCGATTTGGTCGTCGGCCGTATGGCCGATGTCGGAAAAGTTGGCCTTATCGACCGAGAAATAGATGCTATTGCCGCATCGTATCTCGTGCGGATGCGACCATTGAACCGAAAGCAGTATTTGTTCTTTTACTTCCTTACTTCTGCTCCATCCTACCTCAACTATGTAACAGGAGCATCGACCGGGACGACGAGGAAATCAGCCGGACTGCCGGTGCTAACGGGGTACAAGTTCGCGATGCCACCGGATGAAGTCATTGATCGCTTCGTTACTTTGGTGAAGCCGATCAGAGACCTTGGCTCTACGCTCGTCCGCTCCAATGCAGATCTTTCAGCATCCCGCGACCTACTGCTCCCCCGCCTCATCTCCGGCCAGCTCTCGGTCGAGGCTGCCGAACGCGAACTGGAAGACGCCGCATGATACCCAAGCTCGGCAAGGTGCAGCGCGTCGACGTGCGCAGCGCCTGGATTAACGAAGCCTCGCACTTTACGCCCTGGCTCGCTTCCGAGGAGGGCATGGAGCTGCTCCAGGAGACCCTCGATATGGAGCTGGAGGTCGAGGCGACCGAGAAGTTCGTGGGGCCTTTCAAGGCCGACATCCTCGCGAAGCGGACCGATACGACCGACGATCACTGGGTGCTGATCGAGAACCAGCTCGAACGGACCGACCACCGCCACTTGGGGCAGCTCCTGACCTACGCGGCAGGGCTCGACGCCGTCACGATCGTCTGGATCGCCGAGAGCTTCGCGGAGGAGCACAGGGCGGCGCTCGACTGGCTCAACGACGTGACCGGGGAGAATCTCGAGTTCTTCGGTCTCGAAATCGAACTTTGGCAGATCGCCGGATCGCCGCCTGCTCCGATGTTCAACGTCGTGGCAGAGCCTAATGAGTGGTCTCGAAATGTGCAGCAGGGTGCCCAAGGTGAGATGTCCGACCTTCGGCAGACCCAGCAGAGATACTGGCGTGCGCTGGCAGACTTTCTTGCTGAGCGACAGTCATCTTTACGGTCTCGGACACCGAGGCCGAGCCATTCGACATCTTTCAGCATCGGCAAATCTGGAACCCGCCTCTCTGCGGCCATGCATACCCAGAAGAAGGCGATCTGGGTCGAGCTGATTTTGAATGGTCCCGGCAAGGTGTGGTTCGACGCGCTCCATCAGCAGAAGTCAGCCATTGAAGCAGAGCTCGGCCAGCCTCTCGACTGGAAGCGCAACGACAATCACAAGCGGAGCCGGGTTGTCCTTTACAATCGTGGCATCGACCCATTGGACGAGCAGGACTGGCCCAAACAGCAAGAATGGTTAGCTGCAAATCTCGAGCGGTTCCAAAAGGTGCTCGGGCCAAAGATCAAGGCGCTGCCAAACAACGAAGCGGGCCTTGATGAGGATGATGACGACGGTGAGGTTGATGGTTGATGGCCCCCTCGCTCTCCGGCCTGGTTGCCT
The DNA here is from genome assembly GCA_964607685.1 of uncultured Acidimicrobiaceae bacterium. Lineage (GTDB taxonomy): Bacteria > Actinomycetota > Acidimicrobiia > Spongiisociales > ZC4RG35 > JANQRA01. The sequence continues at coordinate 3,341 of CAZSOF010000235.1, forward strand.
CTGAGGACGGCATCGTAGAGCAGCCTGCTCTGGCTCTGCTGGAGGAGCTCGGCTGGGAGCGTGTAAACCTGCTCCACGACGTCCCTGGCCCAGACAACCCCTATGGCCGCACGAGCCTCAAAGAACCTCACCTTCCCGTTAGGCTGCGAACAGCGCTCCAGAAGCTCAACCCTGGCAAGCACGCAGAAGCCCTAAGGCTGGCCGAGGAGGAACTGACGCGCGACCGCTCGGCGCTGCAGCCTATCTCGGCCAACCGAGAGGTCCTGAGGCTTCTCAGGGAAGGCGTCAGGGTCGAAGTGAAGAACGAACAGGGCAAGTTCGAGGATGTCTTGGTTCGTGTGATCGACTGGAAGACCCCCGCCAACAACGACTTCCTTGTCGCCAATCAAGTCTGGATCGAGGGAGTGCTCCACACCCGGCGTCCAGACACTGTCGGCTACGTCAACGGCCTGCCGCTGCTCCTTTGCGAGTGGAAGGCCCCGACGCAGCCGCTCGCCGACTCCTATGAGAAGAACCTGAGGGACTACAAGGACGCCATCCCACAGCTCTTCCACGCCAACGGCTTCGTGCTGCTCTCCAACGGCCTTGAGACGCGCATGGGCGGCAGTCATGCACCCTACCAGTTCTTCTCGCCTTGGAAGCGGCTTGAGGAAGGAAGCCCTGAGGACCCCAGCCTGGAGACCATGCTCAGAGCCACCTGTGTGCCAAATCGCTTCCTCGACATGCTGGAGAATTTCGTCCTGTTCGACGAGGCGAAGGGCGGCCTCGTCAAGATCATCGGGCGTTATCATCAGGTTCTGGGGGTCAATAGAGCCATCGAGGCCGTCCGTCACATCGAGGAGAACGAGGGGCGGCTGGGGGTCTTCTGGCACACCCAGGGATCCGGCAAGAGCCTCTCGATGGTGATGTTCGCCGAGAAGGTCCTGCGGCGAATGGGCGGCAACTACACCTTCGTGATCGTGACTGACCGCACCGAGTTGGACGACCAGATAGCAGGCCAGTTCGCCACGGCAGGCGCACTCACCAAGGACACTCAGCAGGCCCAGGCAG
>CAZSOF010000236.1:0-4385 GCA_964607685.1 uncultured Acidimicrobiaceae bacterium
GCACGCACCACGTCATCGGCGGCCACCGTGGCCAGATACTGGATCGTCTCCTGGTCTAACGGGTGGGTAGCGCCTATGGAGTCGATCACTTCGGCGATGGATCGCAGATTGACGCCAAAACCGACGTTCTCGGCGGTGCAGGTGGTCGCCGGCTGGCATTGGATGAGTTGGACGGGATTGTCGGTACTCACCAGATATCCCTGCGGCACGTTGGGGTCCTCGCCATCGACCTCGATGACAACCGGGCCACCCTCGTACCCGTAACTCCACGCACCCTGGGCATCGGTGCTGACGGTAACGGTCTCCTCATGGGTGGTGACCTCGATCGATACTCCGGACAGCCCGACGTCGACCCGTTCCGTGGCGGCTTCGGGGTTGAAAACGGAATCGCCATCGACATCGATGTACACGACACCCGTCACGATCGCCGGCTCGACCGGCTGATCCGCCGGCACCGTGTCCCCGGCTAGCGTGGTCGTCGTCTCGATCGGGGGCAACTCAGGGGTGGGAGGTGTGGCCCCGGTCACGGTCTCCCCCACCGCCATCGCCTGCAGATCCTCGAAGACCGACCTCACGTCGACAGTGACCGTGTTCTCGACTTCGGCATCCGCTTCCCTGGGGGCCGGTACCCCGTCCCGCGCCGCCTGCTGCAGTCGCTGGGTCTCCGCTGTGTCTTCGACCGAGGCACTCTTGTCGGCCCAATACTGGCGGGGCGCCGGCATGCCCACTTCCAACTCCGGCTCGTCTGCCGCGGAACCCAGGGAGAGGACAGCCCAAGATGCCACCACCGTGGCCAGGAAGATCGATAGACGGACCAGCAGGGAACGGACCATCACGCCTCCTGCGTCTCGAACCGCTGATAGGCCTCGACGATGGAAGCCACGATGCGATGTCGCACGACGTCACGGGAGCCCAACTCGACGAATGACACGCCAGGAATGCCACGCAGGATCTCCCTGACGATGCGAAGACCGGAGTGGCGCCCGGTGGGCAAGTCGGTCTGGCTGATATCGCCCGTGATGATCATCTTGGAATTGAACCCCAGTCGGGTCAGAAACATCTTCATCTGCTCTGGCGTGGTGTTCTGGGCCTCATCGAGGATCACGCATGCGTCGTTCAGAGTCCTTCCACGCATATAAGCGAGGGGGGCGATCTCGATGGTTCCCCGTTCGATGAGGGAGGCCGTCTCCTCGGGACCGAGCATGTCCCAGAGCGCGTCGTACAGCGGGCGCAGGTAGGGGTCGACCTTGGCCGTCAAGTCACCGGGCAAGAAGCCGAGACGCTCACCAGCCTCGACCGCGGGTCGGGTGAGGATGATTCGTCGAACCGAGCCATTGATCAGACTGTCCACCGCCGCAGCCATCGCCAGATAGGTCTTGCCCGTGCCCGCGGGCCCGATGCCAAAGGTGAGAGTGTTCTCCCTGATGGCTTCCATGTATTTCTGCTGCCCGTGTGTCTTGGGGCGGACCACGCGGCCCCGCCCCACCGGGATCCCGTCCGTGAACACACCCGAGGGGCTGGGTACCTCCTCGCTGACCATCTTGACCACTTCGACCACACGCCGGTCGTCCAGCGACTGGCCCTCCTGCACCAGGATCAAGAGCTCATCGATAACCGTTCGGGCCCGTTCCACGTCGACAGGTGTCCCCGACATGACGATCTCGTCTCCCCGCGCGACAAACTGGACCTCGGGGAGGAGGTCTTCTACCTGCCGCAGATGCCTATCCGACTCCCCGATGAGGTCGAGGAGCAGGTGGTGGCTGGGTACGCGCAAACGCGATTCGATGTGATCAGGAGACACAGGTGCTACGCCCTAGTCGAGGCGTGTGACCGCCCATTCTACCCCTCCCGCGGCTTTGGGCCAGAACTCGAGGCAGGGGGCGCGTAACGGACCGCCCGCTCCTGGCGGCTCGGCGATCCACGACTGGGCGTGGGCTATTTCTGATCAGATGCGGGCGACCGAACCGACTGCAGTAGGGAGCTGATCAGGGCACGGTCGGAGTCCCGGACCTCGTTGACACCGGGCTGCTTCCTCATCATCTGAATCGCAGCCAGGTACCGGTCTACCAGGTCACCATCGTCACCGGCCAGGGCGTCGAGATCGATGACCAGGCCCGATTCCGGCGGCACCGGCAGCAGATCGGAAGCAGGGGTCCCGTATATGTCCGACAGCCGGACAAAGCGCTGAACCGAGATGGCACGCTCGCCACGCTCGTAGGCTCCGACAACGGACGCCTTGAACTCACCATCTGTCTGCGTCTCAACGTCTCCCAGCGACCAGCCACGATGGCGTCGGGCCGCTCTCAGTCTCTGACCAAGCGCGTAGTTGAAGTCTTCCACCAAAGAACTCTCGCTCCCAACCGTGGACAACATCCTATCCGGTGCCATCCTTGATTGCACTATTTAACGATGAGCCTTGCCGCGGCGGCTATCGCCGCCGTTTCTACACGCAATATGGTCGGCCCGAGGTCCCAAAGCTGGCTTTTCTCCGGAATTTCACTCTCCGTGAAACCTCCTTCCGGCCCGATGACGACGACCTCGGGCGTGCCTGGCCGGTCGTTCCCCCCCGGATCACAGACGACGATCGAGCCCTCGAGTTGGTCGATGGCCATCAGATCGCCTGATGTCTCCATCAGCCAGGCCCCTCTGGACTGTTCGGTGGCCGCCAGAACCCAGGAGAAGACCTTGGCCGGATTTGCTGTTCGATTCTTCCCATGCTCCGAGTGCAGCCATATCAGCCGGGCGACACCCATCTCCGCGAGCTTCTCAACCAAGAATCGTTGACGTTCCTTGCTGGCTGGAGGTGCCACCGCCATGGTGAGCGTCGAGGGGCGGTCGACGCTCATCTCCTCGCCCCGCCGAATCGCCTGTCCACCGAGCACACCATGGCCGACAGTCCCCAATCCGTCGGTATAGCTGACCTCATCTCCCCTCTTCATCCTGAGTACCTTGGTCAGGTGCCGCCATTGGACAACGGAGAGATCGAGGTTCTCTCCGTCCCAGGGCGCTCCCACCACGACATGTGGGATATGCTTCATCCCGCCGAGGCGGGTCGATCGGTGCGCTCCCCCCTCAACTCGGCCCAGCGCCGCAGGAGCTCGTCCTCCTCCGGTGTGAGCGCAGATGGCACGTGAACGTCGACCACCACCACCAGGTCTCCCCTCCCCCGTCTGCCCAGCACATGCATCCCACGACCCGGGATGGTGAACAGGGTGCCCGGCTGAGTCCCGGCCGGGATGTTCAGCGACTCGGGCTGGCCATCGACGGTGGGCACCTCGATCCTGGTGCCCAACGTGGCCTCGGCGATTCCCACCGACGTGCGGTGGACCAGGTCGGAGTCATGACGCTCGAATCGAGGATCGGGCGTCACCGAGATCTCCACAAACAGGTCTCCGTTGTTCCCCTGGCGACCACCCGATTCACCCCTTCCGGAGAGGCGAAGCCGGGTTCCACTACTGACCCCCGGAGGGATCTCCACGTTCACGGTCGACTTCTCCGGTGACGTGCCGGAGCCAGAGCAGGTCTGACAAGGATCCGTGATGATCGACCCCTCACCACGACAGGTGGGACACGTGGTCACGGACATCATCGTTCCGAGGACGGACCTTTGTGCCATACGCACTTGACCGGCTCCCCCGCAGTCGGGACAGGTGATCGGGTCCTGGCCTGGTGAGGCCCCGGTTCCGTCACAGGTCTCACAGTCCCTCAGGGTGTTGTACGTGACCGTCGCCTCGGTGCCGAACGCGGCTTCCTCGAGGGTGATCTCGGTGCGAACCAGAACATCGCGACCTCGGGGAGGTCGCTGAGGACGACTGCCGAATACACCGGAATCTCCGAAGACCGAGCGAAGGATGTCATCGATGCCTCCGAGACCACCGAAGAGGTCGGAGAGGTCGATGGTGTCACCCCGGTCGTAACGCCGTCTGCGGGTCGGATCGGAGAGGACCTCGTAGGCCTCCGCAGCCAGCTTGAATCGCGCCTCGGCCTCGGGGTCGTCCGGATTGGCGTCGGGATGCGTCTCCCGGGCCACTCGCCGGAATGCCTTCTTGATCTCCTCAGTGGTCGCCGACCTCTCAACACAGAGGATCGCGTAGTAGTCGTGGGCCATCGTCAGTCGGACCTGGTCCCGATCTGCTCTTCGAGCTCCCTGGTGACCTCTTCGACCGCCGAGATGGCTCGTTTGTAGTTCATGCGCATCGGCCCGATGACCCCCACGGATCCTGCCTCTCCGGATGCGTCATATGTCTTGGAGACGACAGCCATGTCCAGATTGTCGCCCAGCTGAATGGAGGTTCCGGACGCAGTGGCCAGCAGATTCATCACCTCGGCTTCCCGCTCCATGATCTCCAGAATCCTCTGCACAGTTGAGAGGTCCTGCCAGACCT
>CAZSOF010000237.1:0-2088 GCA_964607685.1 uncultured Acidimicrobiaceae bacterium
GCGTGGTCCGGCCTCCAGACACCCTGTGGTGAGGCCTGCCTTGTCCCAAACCGATAACGAAGACACGGACGAGCCAACCCGAGCCGGCACGGATGCCCCCGACCCACGGAGCGAGCGGGCTATCCCGCCTGCCGCCACCAGCGCAGAACTCGAGATCCCGCAATTCCGGCCGGGCAAGATCCTCGCCGTTTGGGTGGCCGCGGCCCTGCCCATGGGAGTGTTGGCGTGGTTCGTCGCCCCCCGCCTCGCCGTGGGCCTTTCTGGTGAGGATGGCGTGCCGATGGCCAAGGCACTGTTCGTTTCCCTCACGATCGGCCTGATCTGGCAGTTCGCGCTGGTCTTGATACTGATCTGGCGCGAGCAGCGAGATCTCCGCTGGTCGACGCTTCGTGAGGCACTCTGGCTTCGCTCACCGCAAAGCCCGCCGTGTGGCCGCCGCGGCGGCCGGGTCTGGCTGATCCTAGTTCCGCTGATCGTCTTGTTCGCGGCCAAGGAGCTGATCCCCAGCCTGCTCCCTGTGCCAGCGGACCGTGACCTGGGTCTGTTTCTCCAATCGGATGCGGGAGAGGCGTTCTTACACGGTGCCTGGGGGTGGTTCGCCCTCATGGTCGTGGGCTGGATCTTCAATACCGTCCTGGGTGAGGAGCTCCTGTTTCGAGGCCTTCTCCTCCCCAGGATGAACGGCACCTTTGGGCGAGCCGACTGGCTGGCGAACGGCGTGTTGTTCGCCGTCTACCACCTCCACGTGCCGTGGGCCATCCCGGTGAACCTGCTCGATTCCTTCATCCTGTCCTACCCGACCAGGCGCTACCGGAGCGCTTGGATTGGAATCGTGGTCCACTCGGCGCAATCTGTGTTCTTCGCCGTCCTGGTGCTGGCCCTGGTCGTCTGAGCCGGCACCCTGGCCCTCGAGGTCGAGACGATGGGGTTGGTGCCGGCAACTGGCGACCTCGTCGGTCCAATACCCGAGGTCGACTCAACTGGAGGGCTGCTCTCCCTTCACCATGATCGTGGGTGGTCACCCGAGCCACGATCATGGACGGCTATTCAGCCAGGAGAATCGGGTGTTGATGAGAACGCACCGGAGGTGCCTCCCCGACGAATGGCTCGACCTCGACCAGGCAGGTCTGCGCACTCGGGCCCTGAGCCAGCGAGGACGTGCCGACGTCCCTGGTCAGGACGTTCGGATTGCCCGCCCGACAAATGCCATCGGGTTCCATCGGGTCCCACCAGGCCCCAGTCGGCATTTGAACCACACCGCTCATCAGGTCGTCTCTGATCGCAACCACTGCCAGCGTGGCGCCCCGGTCGTTGAAGACACGAACGAGATCCCCGTGCGCCAAGCCACGAACGGAAGCGTCCTCGACCGTCATCCCGATCTGCTCTCTCCCGTCGACCTTGCCGTTGAGGCTGGTTTCTCCGTGGTCCCACTGGGAGTGGAGTCGTGTCTTGGGCTGATTCGAGATCATGTGAAGTTGGGTGCCGTTGGCGTTGCCCAGCCACTCGGCCGGCTCCAGCCAGGACGGATGCGGTGGGCAGTTGTCGTAGCCGAAGCTCTCGATGGTCTCCGAGTAGAGCTCGATCCGCCCCGACGGTGTGTTCAGAGCCGAGCCGAGGGGATCCTGGCGAAAACCCACCAGTTGTGATGGAAGAGGCGGGATCCACTCCTCGGGGATCTGAAAGTGGCCCCAGTCCTTCAGCTCCTCGAAGGTGGGGTATTCGGGATGAGACTGGCGGAACCTGTCATACAGATACCTCAGCCATTCTTCGGTTGTCCGGCCCTCGGTGAATCGATCCCTGACGTCGAGCCTCCTGGCCAACTCGGAGAAGATGTCGTAATCATCTCTCGCCTCCCCAACCGGGTCGATGGCCCGCTCCATCCAGAAGATGAAGTCGTCGCTGCCATTGCCACCGATGTCCTCTCGCTCCAACGTCGTCGTGGCCGGCAGGACGATGTCGGAGTAGCGGGCCAGGGCGTTCCAGAAGGGCTCGTGGGCCACGATTGTGTCGGGCTGTTGCCATGCTCGCGCCAGCCGGTTGAGATCCTGGTGGTGGTGAAACGGGTTCCCGCCCGCCCAGTAGACGAGT
>CAZSOF010000237.1:2188-4352 GCA_964607685.1 uncultured Acidimicrobiaceae bacterium
GCCGCGGCCATCCAGTAGGGCTGCTCTCCGTGATCGTTTCGCTGGACCGACCAGCTCACCGTGATGAGGGTGCGCGCCCGGGCCATCTCGGACGCCAACGACCTGATGCGATTGGGGTCTGTACCGGTGATCTCGCCGGCCCACTCGGCGGATTTCGGTACTCCGTCGGTCTGGCCCCGCAGATACGCCTCGAGACGATCCCATCCGTGGCAATGGGTGCCGAGAAACTCGAGGTCGTGGACCCCGGTGACGAGGAGACTATGGGCCAGGCCGAGCATGACCGCGGTGTCGGTGGCGGGCCGGACCGGGATCCACTCCGCCTCGCTTGCCTCGATGAGGTCCTCACGCAGAGGGGAGATGTTGACGAAGCGGACTCCTCGATCCCGACACGTCTCCAGCCTGCTGGCAAGCAGGTGCCGGCCGAGGCCACCGTATGACACCTGACTGTTCTTGATCGGCATTCCACCAAAGGCCACCACCAGCTCGGTGTTCTCGGCGATCTCCCGATAGTGGGGCTGCTCGTCCATGAGATCGTCGAGGGAGAACCCAAAGATGTGAGGAGTGATCACGTGCCCGGCGGCGATGGAGTAGTCATCGACCGAGTAGGTATATCCACCAATCGAGTTGAGGAAGCGGTGGACCTGGCTCAGGGCGTGATGAAAACGTCCGGCACTCGCCCAGCCGTAGCTGCCTCCGAAGATCGCCTGGTTTCCATATTGGGTTCGGACACGATCCAGCTCGGCTGCAACCAGGTCCAGTGCCTCTTCCCACTCCACCTCGACGAAGGGCTCCCACCCCCGCCGCTCCGGGTTGGATCCGGGGCCGTTCCGGTACCACGACTCCCGAACCGCCGGGCGCTCCACCCGGCTCCTGCGAACCGCCTTCAACGACTGCCCGATGGGCGAGGGATCGGGATCCTTGGCGAAAGGATGCACGGCGGTGATGTCGCGACCGTCGGTCTCTACTTCGTAGGCACCCCAATTGGTCAGGGTCCTGTGGCGGGTATTGGTCATTTCACTCCGATCGGTGAGGCTAGTAACGGAAGGGAGTCCCAAAGGGACGCATGTTCCTCTCCTAGCTGTGCTCGCTGACCGCGTAGATCTCGTCGGCGACGAGACCGTGAGCTTCACGATGGACCGTGCTGGCGTCATCCGCGCTGTCGGCCTCCACCAGGCAGAAGACCTTCCCGGCACCCTCGTCGACCCAGTAGCGAAGATAGCTCACGCCGTACTTGCCCTGAGTCTCGAGGTCCTTCATGTGGGCACCGGCAACATCGGCGGCCGAGACCCCTCCTTCGATGGTGTGAACGTCCATGAACAGTGCCATGTGCTCCTCCTCTTCCGTTGGAGACGTCACCTCAACGGATGCTACGAGAGGCGTGAGCGGAAGCCATCGGGGCCCGCACCCCCAATTCTGCGTGAGACACCCCCAATAAAGGGGGCGACAGCCGTGCCCTAGATGAGCGCCCGGGAGCGTGCCTTTTCGACGGCTTCATCCCGGGTGGAGGATTCCAGCTTCGCCAGGACCGCCGAGACGTGGTTCTCGACGGTGCGGGGTGAGAGGAACAGTTGATCGGCGATCTCGGGGTTGGACAGGCCTTCGGCGAGCAGTTGCAGCACCTCGGCCTGACGAGCGGTGAGCCCGGCAGCATGCTCTTTCGTGGCGCGACCTCTACCGCGAGGAACGATCACCCCGTCGCGGCGCAAATCCTTTCTCACCTTGGCAGCCACGGCTTCGGCACCGAGCGAATCGAGGATCTCCAGCGAGCGAAGCCGGGCGTCCCGGTCCCCGGTACTCAGAACCACCGCCTGTTCGTAGGGCATCCCCTTACTCTCCCAATGCCTGGCCGCTTCCGCCCACTCGCCCTGGATGGCCTGGACGTGCGGTTTGGGCAAATCGTCGGGCACTCCCTGCAGTGCTGCGAGCATCCACAGCCAGAACGCCAGAGCACCGGCAAGCCATGGGAACTCGTGCGTGATACCTCGATCCACGAGCGCTCGAAGCCGCCCGGCCCACTCTTCGTCGATTCCTCCCTCGAGCCACTTCTGCTCGGCTATCGCGGTCGCCACATGCAGGAGGTAGTCGATCTCGCGGCTCTCCTCGGCCAGGGACCAGGCCCCTGCCAGGTTCGCCTGGGCGTCCGCTCGACCCCGTCTCATCCGCA
>CAZSOF010000238.1:0-4336 GCA_964607685.1 uncultured Acidimicrobiaceae bacterium
CCTACCTATTGACTAGCCAGGCTTGGGCGGTACGGGGAACCGCCTGAGCAAGCTCGGGAGAAGGTGTCGCCAGAGGTGACGGAAGGGGCTACCTCTCCCAAGCGGGCTCACCCGCCCTGGGACCCGGCAGTTCCTAGCCGGGCGATGCGTGCCGTTATGTGCGGAGAGTGACTTTGGTCCCTTGCGCCGTGTCGGGCTGCGAACCGAGGATGGGCCATGAGCACTCAGGCCAAGACCATTGGCAGGACGGTTGGTGTCCTCTACATCCTGGGGACCGTATTCGGCATCCTCAGTGCGGCGGTCACCAGCAGTGTCTCGGGTAGCAGCAACCCACTCGAAGCTGCGGCCTCCGATCAAACCGAGTTGGCAATTGGGGCGCTCCTCATCCTGGGTATGGCCTCGGTGCTGGCGATGATCCCGGTAGTGGCCTACCCGATACTCAGCCAGGTCAAAAAGCTGCTGGCTCGCGGCTATTTCCTGTTTAGAAGTGTCCTCGAGACCGCTTCCTACCTGATGACCGTCGTCGCATGGTTGCTCCTCATTTCACTCAGCACCTCGACCGACGTGCCTTCTGTCTGGGGGGAGAGCCTGTTCAACCTTGAAGGCGCCGCCGTCGCCGGCCCGATTGCTTTCCTCACCGGTGCTGCCATGTTCTACTACATCCTTTACCGAGGACGTTTGGTACCCCGCTGGATCTCGATATGGGGTTTGCTAGCGATCCTCCCCAACCTAGTTTCAGTGCTCCTGCTTCTGTTCACCGACGTAGACGTCACCACGACTTCAACCACGACGGTGCTCTTGGAGCTGCCGATCGGCCTGCAGGAAATGGTGCTCGCCGTGTGGCTGATCGTGAAGGGTTTCGCCACTGATCAGATGGAGTAACACAATGATCGATGAAAGCGGCAGCGCGTCATTTCGGCGTCAGTAAGCGACATGATGCCCATATCCGGCACTTCCCTCCTACTTGCTTCCGCGTTTCGCATAGCAATCCTCGAAATTCCCACCCGATAACCGGCATTCTCGAGTGGGGTTCGCATGACACCTGGAACTCGACCCCGTGGTCGATACGCCCGGCTCCCGGTGGCTACTTCACCGGGCCGGGGCGTTCTCAGATAGCGGATAACTTTCGGTTTTCGTCTGTCGGTTACCTGGGGAAACACCCTAAAAGCACATCGGTGGATGCGGAATACCTGCCAGTTACATTCGCCGGTCGATTTGATCAATCAGCACCTGAAGTCGCTACCCCTGATGTGTCGCGTATGTCCAAAACAGGGATATTTGAAAGATTGACTGTCTGCTAAACAGTTGGACAAATCTGGCGTTCTTGAGAACAAGAGCCAATAGACATCAAGAAAATTGCTGATTCACACCCGTCGCCCGAAGGCGGATGCTCTCAACAGTTAGCCGTCCCTGCGGGTGAAGCCAACCGAGGAGGTCAGCATGGAGTTCCGTTCGATCAACTCACTATCGGTTTCGGCCGTCGGGCTCGGCTGCAACAACTTCGGTCGAAAGTTGAGCTTCGAGGAATCGAAAGCCGTCGTGGACGCCGCCCTCGAGGAGGGCGTCAACTTGTTCGACACTGCCGATCGTTACGGATACGGAGACAAGCCGTTCTCGGGTCTCGGACGATCGGAAGAGTTTCTCGGGAAGGCGCTCGGCCCACGCCGGGGTGACGTCATCGTAGCCACCAAGTTCGGAAACCCGATGAGTGACGATCCGGCACACCGTGGCGGTAAGCGCAGTTGGGTGCTTCAAGCCTGTGAGGACAGCCTCAGGCGCCTCGGAACCGACTATATCGACCTCTACCAGATTCATCGACCCGACAAGGACACTCCGGTCGCGGAAACCCTCGGAGCGCTAGCCGAGCTCATGGAGCAGGGCAAGGTCCGAGAGGCCGGGTGCTCCAATTTCACGGGTGACCAAATGCGAGAGGCCGAGGCTGCGGCGAGCTCGGACGACTCACTCGCCCGTTTCGTCAGCGTTCAGAACGAGTACAGCCTGATCATCCGCGAACCCAAGGAAGAGGTCCTTCCACTCTGTCGGGAGTATGGCATCGCGTTCCTGCCGTACTTCCCGCTCGCCTCCGGCCTTCTCACCGGGAAGTACTCGAAGGACAAGGAGACGCCGGAAGGGGGTCGGCTCACGTTTTGGAATCCCCGTCCCCATCTGAATCTGAACGACTCGACACTCGAGCGCGTGGATCGGTTATCGGTGTTCGCCCAGAGCCGCGGCCATACCCTGCTCGAGCTCGCCTTCGGTTGGCAGCTGTCACAACCAGAAGTCACGTCGGTGGTTGCTGGGGCCACACGGCCCGCCCAAGTTCTGAGCAACGTGGCCTCCGCCGGATGGCAGCTGACTGCCGAGGACTTCGCTGAAGTCGACAGGCTCTAGTAGGACTAAGTATTAGGCCTACTCAAAGGTAGCGCCAGAGGTGAAGCAGCAACCCAATTCTCAACCCGGAGACCAGGGATCGCCCTTCGTTGCGCGGCGTCGACCATCGAGACGGTCTCGTCCGCCACGACCAGTTCCTTGAGAGATTCTCCGTGGATCCCGCGCAACCTGGCACGCCATTTGTAGAGCTCCCAACCGACACAGAAACCGGTAGTAGCGGTGAGCAGCGCAAGCCCAGCGACCAGGCGTCCCAGCGCCCATCCCAGAGCATTGAGGCGAACCAGATGTGCCGCCGATGCCGCGGTAGGCACAACAAGGCCAACTTGATTTGCGAAACGAGGGGGACGGGCCGTCTTCGATCGCGCCTTCACCACACATCGCGTTCGTAAGGGGCGATGGCACGTCATCACGCATTCCGAGTGATCCTCGTCCTGGCCGACTCAGCAGCCCAGGGTTGAGTGTCAGCTGACTCGGTTCAGCGCCAGCCAAGGCCCGGAGCGACGTACTTCACGATGCTGCCCAGGGCGTGCGCGTTGTATTCGACGCCTAGCTGATTGGGCACTGTCAAGAGCAGCGTGTCGGCCGCCGCGATTGCTTCGTCTTCGGCCAGTTGCTCTATCAAAGCGTCTGGTTCGGCGGCATAGGAGCGGCCGAAGATCGCCCGCGTGTTCTCGTCGATGTACCCGATCTGGTCGCTTTCCTGCCTGCCTACGCCGAAGTAGGCGCGGTCCCGATCGTCGACCAGGGCGAAGATGCTTCGGCTGACCGAGACTCGAGGCTCACGGGTGTGCCCGGCCTCTTTCCACGCCTTCCGGTAGACCTCAATCTGCTTCCGCTGTTGGATGTGGAGAGGCTCGCCACTCTCATCGAACTTGAGCGTCGAGGTCTGCATGTTCATCCCCATCTGGGCCGCCCACACCGAAGTGTCGTTCGAACCCGATCCCCACCAGATCCGATCGCGCAAGCCCTCCGAATGTGGCTCGACCCGGAGCAGCCCGGGCGGATTGGGGAACATCGGTCTCGGATGTGGCTGTGCGAATCCCTTCCCCTCCAGGAGTTCGAGGAACACCCCCGTGTGCCGTCGTGCCATGTCGGCGTCCGACTCGCCCTCACCCGGCAAGTATCCGAAGTGGCGGAATCCGTCGATCACCTGCTCAGGTGACCCGCGGCTGATTCCGAGCTGGAGTCGACCACCGGCGATGAGGTCTGCGGCTCCGGCGTCCTCGACCATGTAGAAGGGGTTCTCGTATCGCATGTCGATGACTGCGGTCCCGATCTCGATCTGGCTGGTTCGTGCGCCGACCGCTGACAGCAGTGGAAACGGCGAGCCGAGCTGTTGGGCGAAGTGATGAACCCGGAAGTAGGCGCCATCGATGCCGAGCTCTTCGGCTGCAACCGCGAGTTCGATCGACTGAAGCAGCGCGTCGGAGGCGGTACGGACCTGGGAGTGTGGCGAATCCGACCAGTGGCCGAATGAGAGGAATCCGATCTTCTTCACGTTGCGACAGTCATAGCGGGGCTCACGCGTTAGCGGTCATTGCACGGGCACCACATATGCCGCGCTTGTCCGCGCCCGCATTCGGCACACCCGCAGCTGCCAACGCCGCCTGAAGAGCGTCCAAGTCTTACGACGTCTCACGTCGCTCGCTCCACAGCCGCCCCACAAGATCGCCAAGCAGCGTCGGTTCATCTGGTCACAGAAGGAACCATGGCGAACTACGTGGGGGGTTAAGTGGTGGCTGAACGATCCAGGTCTTGTCGGCAAGCCTGCATGTCGTGGAGCATCGACGCAACCTCTTGGGGATGGCTGACCATCGGCCAGTGGCCGGCGTCGAGGTGCCGGACTTCCCATCCTGATCGTTGCGCACGGTCCGCCACGAGGGAAGGCAGTTCTGTTCGTGCCCTAGTGCACAGCACGTATGTGGTGGGGATGGAGGAATCCAGC
>CAZSOF010000239.1:0-4310 GCA_964607685.1 uncultured Acidimicrobiaceae bacterium
TCCACCGACTCCGATATGTGCTCCAGGTCTCGCTTCGCACTCATCTGCTCACTCCTTCACCCACCTTCCACAATGAGCCTGTGATGGGTACGTCCTCGGGACGAGCCGAGGTGATCATGGTCTGGGTATCGTCGGGCAGCGCACCGGCCAGCGCGGCAGACCTCTCCGGATCCAATTCGGAGAACACGTCGTCCAACAGCAGGATTGGCGGCTCGCCGGTGGCGTCTCGTACCGCGCGGTGGGCGGCCAACTTCACCGCCAGCGCCATGGTGCGCTGCTCCCCCTGGCTGCCGTGAGTGCGTGCTTCATGATCGTCGATGGAAAACCCGGGCTCGTCTCGGTGGGGACCGGTTGTTGTCATTCTTCGTTCGTAGTCGATCCGTCGACTGCGCTCAAGGGCTTCGCCGACGCGCGATCCATATTCGGCCGCCGACGCATGCTCGAGCTCGCCATTCCATGATGCCCGATATGTGAAGCTGGTCTTGGTTCCGGCATGAGTCACCTCCGCGTAGGCGGCCTCGAGCAGAGGTCCCAGGATCTCGATCACACGTGAACGGCGGGCTAACACCCGGCCACCGGCTTGGGCCAGACGTGAGTCCCAAACCGCCAGGCTGGCGTCATCGTGTTCCCCCTGTTTGAGAAAGGCGTTTCGCTGGCGGAGTGCGCGATCGAACTCGGTCTGATCGAGATATGCGGTCGGCCACAATTGCACGGCGATGTCGTCCAGGAGATCTCGCCGATACGCGGGTCCTCTCTTCACCAGATCGAGGTCCTCGGGGAGAAACGCGATCACACGCACGACACCGAGAAGGTCGCCTCCCCGTCGCAGTCTGCTCTTGTCGACCTGAGTTCGGCGGGCACCGTGTCTTGGGATCTCGATTTCGATGAGACGCTGACGGCCTTCTCCCGTGAGACCGGCCCGTATGACGGCGCTCTGTTCATCGTCGGTAATCAGGTCGTTGTCCGAGACGGATCGAAAGGACCTCAAAGTGGCCAAATAGGCAACGCCCTCCAGCAGGTTGGTCTTGCCCGCGCCGTTGGGACCAATGAGCACGTTCACCCCAGCATCGGGTCTCCACTCCAGTTGTCTGTAGGACCTGAAGTTGACCAGGGAGACCCAGTCGAGCCTCATTCAGACTCTTACTGGCATCAACAGATAGATGAAGTCGCTTCCCTCGCCGGCATCGATCACACCCGGTTTGAAGGCGTCGATCACTCTGATCCGCACCGAGTCACCGATGATGGCTATCACTCCGTCCTGGAGATAGCGGGGATTGAAGGCAATCGAGACTTCATCGTCACTCCCGCTGTATTCACCAGACAAATGCTCTGTCTCGGCCCCCACATCTTGGCGACTGACAGCAACCTCGACCCCTCCTTCCATGAGTTTGAGTCGCACCGGGATGTGGTCTTCGGCTACCAGAGTGACCCTTCCCAAAGCATCGAGAAGCCCCTCCTTGTCGAGAACGATCTGGTTGGGATAGGCCTCCGGCAGTAGTGACTGATATTTGGGGAAGTTGCCGTCTATCAGACGCAGTCGAAGGGTTCCCTTGTCGGAGGAGAACACTGCCTCGCGTTCTCGGAGTTGAGCCGTCACTTTGGGTGCGCCCACAGTTCGCGCCAGCTCACGTAATCCCCGGGCCGGCACCAGGCCCGTCCCCTCCAGTCCCACGCCACTTAGATCTCGCTTAGCCAGGCGATAAGAGTCCGTCGCCACCATACGTAGACCATCGTCCGAGGTTTCGAACAAGACCCCCGTCAGTATTGGTCGTGCCCCATCTCCGGAGGCCGCGACGGTGACTTGATTGATCGCTTCGGCAAACGCCTCACCGTCGACCTCGACTCCATCGGTGATGATGTCCTCTTGAGTCGGGAAATCATCAACGGTCAAGGGTCGCAAGGTGAAGCGCGGTCCGTTGCCTTCTATTTCGATATCGGTATCACTCACCCCGATCGTGACCTGGCCAGGCGGCATCTTTCTCACCGCTTCGGATAGAAGTCGCCCGGGAATCACCGCACGTCCCTCTTCCATCACCTCCACTTCGGCCTGGGTGCGGACGGTCATATCGAGGTCGGTACCGGTCACGCGGAGGGTGTTGCCCGATACCTCACACAGAAGTCCTTGAAGGACTGGTAGTGCCGTGCGCGTGCCCACGGCACGGTTGGCACGAGTGAGCACATCGGCGAGGTCGTCTCGCTGGGCTCGGATTCTCACAAACGGGGTTCCCTTCTTCTGATGCTATGAATTTCTTTTTAGAAGGTTATTAGTCGTAGTAGGGGGTTGTGAATGTGTGCATAGAGGGGGTTTTCGTCAATTGGGGGTTGGGGAACCGATTGTGGATTGGGCTGTTGAAGACTCGCATCGTTCTGGTGAAACTCGTTGGACAACTCAAGAGCCTGTGGAAACACCACCACCTTTCCTCAGCTCCTGTGTGAGTTGATTCACACGGTCGAACACCGCTCGGTCTGATCTGAGAATGCGTTTCACCTTCTCCACCGAGTGGAGCACGGTGGTGTGATCCCGGTTGAAGTGCTCCCCGATCTTGGGAAGGGAGAGGTCGGTCAGTTCCCGGCACAGATACATCGAGATCTGCCGGCACAGGACGAGCGGTTGCTTTCTGCTCGAGCTGAGGACATCGTCAACGGACAGCCCATATGCGTGAGCCGTTGTCCTGATGATGGTGTCCGGTCCCAGTGGAACCGGCTCTTCAGCACTGACTATGTCCTTGAGAACGCGTTCAGCGGTCTCGAGATCGATGTCGCGGCGATTCAGGGCCGACCAAGCCGTCACCCGGGTCAAAGCACCCTCCAGCTCACGGATGTTGTCCGAGACGAGACCGGCTATGTGCTCGAGAACGTCCACGGGAACCGGTCGTGGTGCGAACTCGGCGTTGCGTCGCAGGATGGCCAGCCTGGTCTCCATGTCTGGCGGCTGGATATCGGTGAGTAGACCCCACTCGAATCTGCTGCGCAGACGGTCTTCCAGGGTGGAGAGGTTTCTCGGGTGCCGATCGGAGCTGATGACCATCTGCTTACCCGATTCATAGAGGGAGTTGAAGGTGTGGAAGAACTCCTCGAGGATCTGTTCCTTGCCCTCGAAGAACTGGACGTCATCGAGGAGGAGGATGTCGACACCGCGGTAGCGAGACTTGAAGTCGTCGGGGCGTTTGCGGCGGATCGTCTCGATGAAGTCGTTCAGGAAGTTCTCCGAGGACACATAGCGCACCACCAGGTGCGGATACATCTCCAGGGCTTGATGGCCAACAGCATTGAGGAGATGGGTCTTGCCCAGGCCGGCGCCCCCATAGATGAACAATGGGTTGTAGTGAGCCCCGGGTTGTTCGGCAACTGCCATGGCTGCTGCCCAAGCAAATCGGTTGGACTGACCGACGACGAAGCTCTCGAACCGATAGCGGTTTATGAGGTTTGTCGCCCGGGAGGGTGGGCTCGGCTCGTGGGAGACGGGTTCGTCCGCATCAGCCTCATGCTCCTGGGCTCCTACGGGAAGGGTCTCCTCAACCGATGGCGAGTCAGTGACTCGATAGATCGGTGAGGCGTTGGTCCCGAAGGTCGAACGGTAAGCCGACTCGACTAGCTCCCCGTGTTTGTCCTGGACCCAACGGAGATGGAACTCCGACGGTGCCACCAAAACGATGTGCTCACCTTGGGCAGCGGGTTCCAGCCGGGAGAGCCAGGTTTCCCAGTTGGCCTCGGAAACTTCTGATTTGAGGACGCCTCGAAATTCTGCCCAGAGGTCGTTTGCTCGTTCGGGTTGCGTCACTAAGTGGCCACTCCTCCCAGGACCGAGATTGTCCACAGAACCGTCCACATCTGTGGAAACCTCTGTGCACATCCTCCCGCGGGTTGCTTGATTGTCGGCCCGGGTTCGCGCCGCTGTCATTCAGCAACGACGGGGAAGTAGGCACTTTCCGGGTTGAGTCGGGCGAGTATCGGAGGTGTGGTTCACATCGTCAAGATCGCGAGAATCACCACTGTGGAAGAAGTAGGAGCCAGGTATGCACAGGAAATCACCTGCTAGCTGAGGGATTTTCCAAATGATGGATCGGTGGCGACCGATCTCGATGCGACCAAAACCGGCTAATCATCTTTTCGCGGGTTTTGGGGTTGTTTCGCGATTCCAGGTGACCGACCATTCGGCGTTTGCGAAGAGAGCGAGGTGTGCTCACCGCGGTGCATTTCGACATTGCACAGGAATCGGGTCTTCCGTAATCTGTGAATCCCACCTCAACCCCGTTGTCTTGTCATGAAGAGGACCTATCAACCCAAGGTGCGTCGCAGAAAGCGTCGTC
>CAZSOF010000240.1:0-4290 GCA_964607685.1 uncultured Acidimicrobiaceae bacterium
ATTTCAAGGGGTGACCAGATCGCGTATGGAGGCCAGCTTGGCCTCCCCGATCCCCGGCACCTCCAGTAGCTCTTCGACGGTCTCGAACCGCCCGTTCGAGCCGCGATGGGCGACGATTCGATTGGCGAGCACCGGTCCCACTCCGGGCAGGGTCTCCAACTCGGTGGCCGTCGCCCGGTTCAGGGACAGTAGACCCCCGTCGGATGTCGGGTCGGGACCTCCTACTTCCTCGGGCCCGGGAACGACGATCTGCTCACCGGGAACCACAACCGCGGCAAGGTTGATGCGATCGACGAGGGCACCAGGGCGGAGCCCTCCAGCAGCCTCAATCGCCTCGGCGACCATCGAGCTCTCGGGGACGGTGACCACCCCGGGAGACATCACCCATCCGGCGACATGCACCCCAACAGTGGGAGTACGAGTGGTGGTGACGGGGTCCGGGGTCATCGATGGCACCGCTGGCGCACGGCTCCACATCCCAACACCGGCACCCGCCACCAGCGCTGCTAACGCGAGCGCGACCACGGTTGCCCTCTGGTTGAGACCGCTCCCCATCCTCCTATCACTACCTACCCGAAGGGTTGGTTGGAACCCCATTGGCAGGCTGCACTCGACCGAATCCGGGCCTGGATCAGATGGTCATCAGCTGTGGAGGATGATCTCCTCTGTCACGTCACGGGCCTCGCGCTCTGCGCCGATGTCGAGGTAGGCCTGACGAGCCCCCTTGCCGCCGAGTCGCCCGGACAGGTATTCAGCGAGGTACCGAATGAGAAAAGGAACACACCCCTGGTCCCTGAATTGGCGCAGGTGGATCATCTCGTGAATCACCAGCCTCGCCAGCCGGTCCCTGTCGCCGGCCATGACCTCGGGGTCGACGAGAACCCACTTGCACAGGGTGACCCCCTTGATGCCCGCCAACCAGAAGCGCCGCAAAAGCGCGGACGCCGGCCATACGTTGACCCGATCGGGGTTGATCGGTGTGACCAGCGCCCGCAGTGCGTCGGTGTCGTGTCCGGTTTCCCGAAGCAGACGGCCGGCGTTCACCCGACCACGAAATTGACCAGGTTGGGCGGGCGGGAGATGACCTTGCGCACTTCCTGGCCGTCGATCCAACCCTGGATCTTCTCCGAGCCCAGGGCGATCTCCTCCGCCTGCTCGGCCGTGATCTCGGCTGGGACCTCAAAGCGATCCCTCACCTTCCCGTTGACCTGGACCACCAGGGTCACGGTCTCCTCCCGGGCCAGCTCCTCATCCCAGGTGGGCCAGGGCTCGTTGGCCAGCATCGAACCGTATCCCCTCAGCTCCCACAGCTCGTGGGCGATATGGGGTGTCATCGGGGCCATGAGCAGGAGGAGCATGCGCATCACCTCTTCGACCGTCTCCTCTCTCGGGGAAGTCTCCAGATAGTCGCCCAGCTCGTTGGAGAGAACCATCAGCGCCGGCACCGCGGTGTTGAAGTGGAAGCGATCGATGTCCTCTGTGACCTTGCGCACGGTGCGATGGGCAAGACCGATCAGCTCGCGGTCGGTGTCATCGGGTTCGCGATCCGTGTACTGATGTTCACTGGTGGCCTGCTTCCACACCCGCTCAAGGAAGCGTCTGGTGCCATCGATGCCGGTGGCGCTCCAGGCGGCGTCATCGGTGGGCGGGCCCATGAAGAGGTGGTACAGGCGCAGAGCGTCGGCGCCATGGGAGGCGAAGAGCTCGACCGGGTCGACCACGTTGCCTTTCGACTTGGACATCTTTGCCCCTTCCAGGGTGATCATGCCCTGGGTGAATAGCCGGGCAAAAGGCTCCTCGACACTCGACATGCCAATGTCGAACAGGAACTTGGTGATGAACCTGGCATACATGAGATGGAGGATTGCGTGCTCGATCCCACCGATGTACTGGTCGAGAGGCATCCAGTAGGCGGGCCGGGCGGGGTCGAATATCGCCTCGTCGTTGTGGGCGTCGGGGTAGCGGAAGAAGTACCAAGACGAGTCGACGAAGGTGTCCATGGTGTCGGTCTCCCGCCGTGCCGGCTCGTCACACACGGGACAGGTGGTGTTGACGAACTCGTCCACGGCGGCCAGGGGCGACCGGCCCTTGGGCAAGTAGTCCTCGATGTCCGGCAACAGGACGGGTAGCTGGTCTTCGGGAACCGGCACCAGGCCACACGACTCGCATTCGATCATGGGTATGGGGCAGCCCCAGTAGCGCTGTCGTGAGATCAGCCAATCACGGAGCCGATATTGGATGGTGGCCTCGCCGATTCCCTTCTCCTCGAACCAGGCAACGATCCTCTCAGCAGCCTCCTGACGCTGCAGACCGTCGAGGAACTCACTGTTGATAGTCGGCCCCTCACCGAGATACGCCTCGCCATCCCATTCAGATGGGGGTTGAACGGTGCGGATGATCTCGATGCCGTATTTGGTTGCGAAATCCCAGTCCCGCTGATCCTGGCCGGGGACCGCCATGATGGCCCCGGTCCCATAACCCATCAGCACGTAGTCGGCGATGTATATCGGCACTCGTTGGTCGTTCGCCGGGTTGATGGCGTGAGCTCCGGTGAACACACCGGTCTTGTCCCCCTCGGCCAGTCTCTCGATCTCGGACGCACGTCGGGCGGTGGCGATGTAAGACCGGGCTTCTGCTTCGCTCTCGCTTCCGGCGATCAGGGTCTCCACCAAGGGGTGTTCCGGGGCGAGAACACAGAATGTCATCCCGAAGATGGTGTCGGGCCTGGTGGTGAAGACGTCGAATTCACCGCCACCCTCCACCTGGATCGTGAAGGTTGCCCCCTCCGAACGCCCGATCCAGTTGCGTTGCATGGTGCGAACCCGGTCGGGCCAGTCGTCCAGTGTCTCGATGTCGTCCAGGAGTCGATCGGCATACTCGGTGATCTTGAAGAACCATTGGGCGAGATCTCTCTTCTCCACCGGTGTGCCGCAGCGCTCACACAGACCGTCGATGACCTGCTCATTGGCCAGGACGGTCTGATCCTTGGGGCACCAGTTGACCGGAGCCACCGCCTTGTAGGCCAGGTCATGCTTGAACAACTCGATGAAGAGCCACTGGTCCCACTTGTAGAAGCTGGGGTCGTGGGAGGCCAACTCCCGGTCCCAGTCGTACATCGACCCCAGCTCACGGATCTGAGACGACATGATGGCGATGTTGTTCTCGGTGTTGATCCGGGGGTGGATCCCGCTGTCGATGGCGGCGTTCTCCGCGTTCAGGCCGAAGCTGTCCCAGCCCATGGGTGAGAGGACGTTGAAACCGCGCATCGTCTTGTAGCGGGTGAGAAGATCCCCAAACGTGTAGTTCCGGATGTGGCCCTGATGGAGCGCCCCCGACGGATAGGGGTACATGCACACGTTGTAGAACTTGGTCTTGGACTCATCCTCGGTGACATAGAAGACGCGGTCGGCTTCCCAACGTCCCTGCCATTTGGCCTCGATCGCCTTGTGGTCGTACGACATCTGAGTCGGAGAGGGTACCTGGTGCTGTCATCATGGTCACTCGACCGAACGAGGAGAAACCTCAATGACAATCGAACGTGTTGGCGTCATCGGTGGCGGGCTCATGGGCTCGGGAATCGCCGAGATCTGTGCGCGCGCCGGCAGCGCGGTGATCATCCACGAAGTCAGCAGCGAACTGGCAGGAGCTGCATGGGGACGGGTCCGGAATTCGCTGGCCCGGGGCGTGGAGAGGGGAAAGCTGGAACAGTCGGATGCCGAGGCCGCCATCGGGCTCATCTCGGTGTCCACCGACCTGAAGGAGCAGGCCGACCGGCAGTTGGTGATCGAAGCGGCAACCGAGAACGAGACCGTCAAAACCGGCATCTTCGCCGATCTCGACGCGATCGTGAGCGATACCGACGCCATCCTCGCCTCCAACACCTCCTCGATCCCGATCACAAGGCTGGCAGCCGCCACCGAACGTTCGGAGAGCGTCATCGGGCTTCATTTCTTCAACCCAGTCCCGGTCATGGCGCTGGTCGAAATGGTGACCACCGTGAGCTCGAGTGAGACGACTGCCGCCCGGGCTCGGGCCTACGTCGAGAGCCTCGGCAAGACGGTCATCGAGGCCAGGGATCGCGCCGGGTTCGTGGTCAACATGCTGTTGGTGCCGTACATGCTGAGCGCCATCCGGATGTACGAGGCTGGCATTGCCTCGGCGGAGGACATCGACACGGGAATGCGACTGGGAGCGAACCACCCGATGGGGCCCTTGGAGTTGACCGATTTCGTCGGCCTGGACACCACCAAGTACATCGCCGACGTCCTGTTCGACGAGTACAAGGAGCCT
>CAZSOF010000241.1:0-4284 GCA_964607685.1 uncultured Acidimicrobiaceae bacterium
CCTGACAAGCCCGTATCAAGCTGTACCGGACAGTACTAAAACGTCAATGATTAGCAGGAGTTCCCTAGGTTGCCGTCCTAACCCGTACCAGCGGATTGCAACCATTTGGGTTGCAGTTTGGCTGCAGTCCAAATCGCCCGATGGATGCGTTGGCGCGTAGGGTCGAGATATGGATTGGGAATTTGGAAAGACCTATCTCGTGAGCGCAAATATCAAGCTGCGGCGAGCGGATCGGACTCCATCAGAAATAAGGGTCGACGACTTGCCCTTGACATACGTCGGCAGTCTGGATCAAGCAGTTCACCGCGACGAATCTGGCGCCCTTGAGTGGGAACAAACCGGCGCCAACATATTCCTGACCGACACCAAGCGTCATGTGGTCTTGCGTGACGAGCAGGTCATTTCGCGAGAAGAAGCTGACTGAAAGTCCGAGTAGTAGGGAACTACTCAAAGCGGAGAAGGGACTCCCCGGCGACAAACCTGGGAGTCCCTTTTCCCTTTGGGGGTCCTCCATAAGCGTGGACAGAAGGACACGCCGGAGACAGGGGACCCCCTCAATGTCCGAAAATGAGCAACGCGAAGGCTGCCATCGTCGGTCGTCCGAGGGCCAAAAGGTGAAACCCTCGGAACCCTGTTACACCCGTAGCAATCGGAAGGCTCCGTCGTTCACACTGTCGGCGTCAGGCCGGAAGTAGGCATATAGGCCACGTTGCCCGGTGGGTCGACTGTTGCCGGTGCTGAATAGATGGGGGATGAACTCCACACTTGAGCTGCGGTCGGCGATGACGTAATTCATGAAATCGCCGTAGCACAAGATGTAGTCGTCGCCGGTTGCGATAGCTCCGTCCATTCCTTCCATTTCGAGATACTCGATGCCTCGAAGGCAGCTTGCGAAGTTGAGCATGCCCGTTTGCAGCTCCTATGCCGCCGCCTATCGATAAGCGTGAAACCGACTGGTCCCGACACCCCAGGCGACGGCCAACCGGGGCTTCTCAAATGGTTCCAGGGGGAATCAACCCATCCGGCAGGTCGCTACCGGATTCCATCACCCACCCCCACCTCCTTGCCTGATCCCATTCGGGGAGTCCGCGAAATTTATCAATGTCGACATCGGGCCATGCTCGGAGTCGGCCCCAGGAGGTCGGCCATCTCCGAACCGACTGGAGTGCAGCTCATCCCGTGAAGTAGAAGCGGATCAAAACAGATTCAGTGGTCCTTCTGGGGCGTAGGTTCCGCTTCCGACCATAGGAGGTCCCATAATGCGGAGAACAGCGCTCATGTTCATTCTGGCCGGACTCACCGGCGCTCTAGTAGCGGTGCCAATTGCCGTCTACGCCGGCCACCAGTTCGGTGACGTACCCAACTCCAACCCGTTCCATGACGACATCGCCTGGCTGGCAGACGCCCAAGTGACGCTTGGCTGCGGCGGCGGTCAGTACTGCCCCAAAGACTTCGTAACCCGGGAGCAAATGGCAGCGTTCATGAGACGACTCGCCGAAAACGAGGTCGTTGATGCTGGTGAAGTGGGGGGACTTGTTCCAGCTCAGCTGGTGCCACGCATAGAGGAGAGCTTCTCCACTCTTTCACAGGATTTTGGGGACCCGGCGACCACCCTCGCCACCGTGACGCTCGAGGCCCCTACAGATGGCACAGTGTTCATCCAATTCTCGGTCCAGGCTGGTGCTGTCACAGGCCAGGGGAGGGCTTGGGTCGAGCCAGGCACATCCGATTGCAGCTTCGGAACTGAAAGAGTCACTGCAGATGCCACCATTTCTCAAGCACGACAGACCTACATTCGGTGGTCCAATGTGGAAGTAGCGGAAGGCACTCACTCATATCAGCTTTGCGGACTTCTCAGTGCCTCTGCGTTTACCGTTCAAACCAGCGGAGCCGGCATTGCGGCCATCTTCACTCCAACAGTGAGCCAATAGGACCTAGAGTCCCCGCCGTTGAGGGGCGCCACGCCCCCTCGACGAAGAGAGCCCCGGCGGGGCCGAAGCCTTCCCCTTGGGGTTTCCTGGCGACGGTCAACCGGGGTTTTCGCACTCACCCACATGGGGTCGTCCCACTGGACCGGTCACCCACTCGATATGTGCTGCGGTCTCAGGGGGTCATTGCAACGCTTCGGCGAGCTTCTGTGATGGTGTCATCCATCCGAGGGTTTGTCGAAGCCTCGAGTTGAGCGAGTGGGTAGCCTCGTCGAGCTGGTCTTGGGTGAGTCCAGCCATGTCGGTGGTTTTGGGGAAATACTGTCGGAGGAGCCCGTTGGTGTTCTCGTTGCATCCGCGCTGCCAGGGTGACTTGGGGTCGCAGAAGTAGATCTGGATGCCGGTGTCGATGGTGAACTGGGCGTGTTCGGCCATCTCTTTGCCTTGATCCCAGGTCAACGACTGCCAGAGATGTTCGGGAAGCCGTTGGATCACTTCGGCGAGACCGGTCCGCACCGACTCGGCGGTGTGCCCGTCGGGCAGTTTGAACAGCATCACATACCGGGACCATCGTTCCACCAGCGTGCCGATGGCGGTCTGGCGTTTTCCCATCAGCAGGTCGACTTTCCAATGACCGGGAACGGCACGGTCGTCTGCTTCAGCGGGCCTTTCCGAGATCATCACCGAGTTTCGGGTCTGGCCTTTGCCGGTAGGAGCCCGTTTAGTGGTGGGCCGGCGGATCGCCCGATGCGTCCGCAAACATTGCGTCAGCTCATGTTTCAATGCTCCCCGACCTTGAACGAACAGTGATAGGTAGATCGTTTCGTGCGACACCCACATCTCCGGTGACGAAGGGTATGTCTGTTTCAACCATCCCGAGATCTGTTGAGGTGACCACCAACAGGCCAGCTTGTCCTCCACCACCCGCCGCAGTTCCAGGTTGGCTTTCAGCTTGCAAGGTTTGGGTCGTCGAGCCCTATCCCAAGCCGCACGATCAGCATGATGAGCCCGATACCCGCCACGTCCACCATTACGGGCCACCTCACGGCTCACCGTCGACGCCGACCGGCCCAATCTGAGCGCAATCGACCGCAACGACTCCCCAGACGCCAACCCACGAGAGACCTCCTCACGCTCTTGAAATGAGAGATGCCGCGCCGCTCGGATACGTTGCCGGGGCCGCACCCACCATGATCCTCAACCATCTTCCTCACCGACCCATGAGCCCCACCCAACTCACGAGCCACCGACCGCATCGCAACACCCTGACTACGACGATCCCAAATCAGAGTCTTCTCAGCCTCGCTGAACCTCCGCACAACAACCTCCTCGACAGAAAGAACCAACTCTCGACAAAGGAGTGATGCACTGGCCTAATGAGACCGCAGCCTTTATGTGCTTTCCGAGGTTCTAGCGTGCGAGGATGACTCTGTTCGACGTAGCTCTTGGGCAAGTAAGAGCAGCCAACTGAACAGCACGACGGCGAAGAGTCTTTGAGCCAGCCCGATGGGGCCGTTGAACGTGACCAACACCAGCAGCAAGCTGACGGTCATTAGGATTGCGAACCATCGTTCTGATCGTGCGAAATGCCTAAAGCCTTCGTCTCTTGCGAAGACCGTTCGAAGCAACCAGGCGGCGACCAAGAAGCTGAGAAGTTGAATGTATCCGGCCGCGTTGTGAACCACACCTTGCATAGTCTGCGCGGCGTTGCCCGGGGGGTCGGTGGTCAAAAGCGTCAGAACGGCGAATGAAAGGCCGCCTATCAGCACAAGACTCCAAGCCAAAGTGACTTTGCTGGCTGGTGCCAGCGTCTCCCGCAGCCCAAAAGCGATGGCGATGGTTCCGACGCCAGCTGCGATATTGCCGCCGGCCATTAGCCATCCGAAGTCCCCAAGGGCGTAGAAACTCATGTAGTCATCCACGGGACTCACGTCTGTGTCAAGAAAGTGGAGGGCTAAAAGGGTGAGAATCGCAACGCCGATACCGACCATGCCAATTACTCCGTACGACCTCCTCCTCATGACGACCTCTCCACCGGGCAGAAAGCCCACACGTAGTGGACGCCCTCAGAATCGTAGCTATCCCTCCATCACATCGCGGTCGCGAGACAGGGAGCCGCGAACGCGGGAGGACTGGCCCTAAGTCACCTGGTCCAGCCCTCGCGTCTGTCGTCAAGCCTTCGCCGCATGAGCGAAACCGGGCCGTTGACCACGCCGCTTCTCAAAAGATCTGCGGTCTGGTCATCGAAGAATGGAGTGGCCGAACGCCCACAGCCCGGCCAGTAGTTTCTTGTCCAGTGGGTTGATCGCGATATCCCGGTCATCCTCTCTCCAGAGGTAGCGACCGAGTTCGTCGA
>CAZSOF010000242.1:0-4279 GCA_964607685.1 uncultured Acidimicrobiaceae bacterium
GGGTCTTTGACCGCCTTTCTGTGGCCGAAAGACGGTTTGTAGCCAGGGCATTGTCGCCCGCAACCACTTTCACGCTCCGGTTGCCCCTGACAATGGCCTGGCAAAACACGCGTCCGTTGGGGCGTTGAGATTTGGAGATTGCAGATGAAGGTAAGACCTTCAACCAAGAAGATGTGTGAGAAGTGTCGGATCATCCGGCGACGTGGTCGCGTCTGGGTGATCTGCTCCAACCCACGTCACAAGCAGCGACAAGGTTGATCTGAATGGCACGTATCGCAGGAGTGGACATCCCGAGGGACAAGAGACTCGAGGTCTCGCTCACCTACATATACGGGATCGGTCAGACCACGGCGCAGAGTATCTGTGCCGAGGCGGGCGTCGATCCCGACACCCGGGTCAGGTCACTGACCGATGACGAGGTGGCCCGCATCCGTCGTCACATCGAGTCCAACGTCAAGGTCGAAGGTGATCTGCGTCGCGATGTGCAGCAGAACATCAAGAGGAAGATCGAGATCGGCAGCTACCAGGGGATCCGTCACCGTCGCGGCCTGCCGGTTCGTGGGCAGCGCACCCACACCAACGCCCGGAGCCGCAAGGGCCGCCGGGTGGCGATAGCCGGCAAGAAGAAGGTGACCAAGTAGTGACATCCCGTCAGCAAGGTGCCAAGAGGGTCCGCCGCCGTGAACGTAAGAACATCGCTCACGGCCAGGCCCACATCAAGGCCAGCTTCAACAACACGATCATCAACATCACCGACCAGACCGGAGCCACCGTTGCCTGGACCTCCGGCGGATCGGTCGGGTACAAGGGCTCACGCAAGTCGACCCCCTACGCCGCCCAGGTGGCGGCCGAGGAAGCGGCACGTCGCGCCGGCGAGCACGGAATCCGCAAGTTGGACGTCATCGTCAGCGGAACCGGCTCGGGCCGGGACACCGCGGTCCGCACCCTGCAGAACATGGGTATGGAGGTCACCTGGGTCAAGGACGTGACCCCGCTGCCCCACAACGGCTGTCGGCCCAAGAAGCGGAGACGAGGCTGATGGCTCGGTACACAGGACCCAAGTGCAAGGCCTGTCGTCGCGCACGCACTCAGCTCTGCCAGTCGAAGCGTTGCGCCGTCGAGCGTCGCCCCTATCCGCCCGGTGAGCACGGTCGTGGACGCATCCGTGAAAGCGACTATCAGATCCAGCTTCGGGAGAAGCAGAAGCTGCGCACCATGTACGGAGTGCTGGAGAGGCAGTTCCGTCGCTACTACGAGGAGGCCGCCCGCCGTCCCGGGATCACCGGTGAGATGCTGCTCCAGATGCTGGAACAGCGTCTCGACAACGTCGTGTGGCGCTCCGGGCTGGCAGCCACCCGTCCCCAGGCCCGTCAGTTGGTCAACCACGGGCATTTCCGGGTGAACGGGAAGAAGGTCGACATCCCCTCCTATCAGGTCCGCCCCGGCGATGTGGTGACCGTGAAGGAGCGCTCCAGGGACCTCATAGTCATCCAGCATTCTGTTGACACCCAGGACCGTCTGGTCCCCGACTGGCTACAGGTCGATCCAGGAGATCGTCAGATTGTCATAAGCGATCATCCCCGACGGGATCAGATCGACACCGACATCAACGAGCAGTTGATCGTCGAGCTCTACTCGAAGTGAGGTAATCGAGTTGTTGATTGTTCAACGCCCCCAAATCGAAACCGAGGAAGTCGCCGAGAACCGCTCGCGGTTCATCATCGAACCACTGGAGCCGGGTTTCGGCTACACGCTGGGGAACACCATGCGTCGAACCCTCTTGTCCCGAATTCCCGGTGCAGCCATCACTTCGATCCAGATCGAGGGTGTGGAGCACGAGTTCTCGACCATCGCCGGTGTGGTGGAGGACGTCGTCGACATCATCCTCAACATCAAGAGGATCGTCATCCGCATGGAGGACACCGACGAGCTGACCCTCTATCTCTCCGCTAAGGGTGCCGGCCATGTCACCGCGGCCGATCTCAAGCTGCCGGCCGGGGTGGAGGTCATCAATCCCGAAGCCCACATCGCCACTCTCAGCGCTTCGGGACGCATCGAGATGGAGATGACCGTGGCGCCTGGCGTCGGCTATCGAACGGCGGATGCGAACAAGGGCGCTTCCTCGGCGATCGGGGTGATCCCCGTGGACTCCATCTTCTCACCGGTGCGCAAGGTCGCCTACCGGGTGGAGAACACCCAGGTCGGCCAGATGACCAACTACGACCGGCTGGTCCTCGACGTCGAGACCAACGGTGCGATCGAACCCAAGGACGCCGTGTCCTCGGCCGGCAAGACACTCGGTGAGCTGATGGACATCTTCGCCGACGTCGGCCAGGGTGAAGGCCTGGAGTTGGTCGACGTGGTCCCGGAGACCACCGGCTCTCCCGATCTCGAGCTCCCAATAGAGGCCCTGGATCTATCGGAGCGTCCCCGAAACTGCCTGCGTCGCGCCCAGATCAAGACCGTGGGCGAGCTGGTGGAGCGCACTTCGGACGACCTGTTGAACATCACCAACTTCGGCCAGAAGAGCCTCGACGAGGTCATCGTCAAGCTGGACGAACTGGGTCTCAGCCTGGCCGACGCACCCACGGGGAGCAGTGTCTGATGCCACGCCCGCGCAAGGCCACCAGCTTTGGCGGGTCGCCGGCCCATCACCGGTTGATCATGGCCAACCTGGCCACCGACCTGTTCATGCATGAGAGGGTGACCACCACCGAGGCCAAGGCCAAGGCGGTGCGTCCCCTCGCCGAGAAGCTGATCACCAAGGCTCGGAGCGGCGACCTCCACGCCCGTCGCACGGTGCTGAAGACCATCACCGACAAGGCCGCGGTGGCCAAGCTCTTCGAGGAGGTGGCCCCTCGCTACGAGGAGCGGACCGGTGGGTACACCCGGATCATCAAGCTCGGCCCCCGTCGTGGTGACGGCGCCGAAGAGGCGGTCATCGAGCTGGTCTGATCTCCCGGCCCCTTCTTGTCGAAAGACTCGGCTCATAGGCGATCTTTTCGAGACAGAACGGGTGGGTGGAGCGACTAGCGGACGATCACGCCCAGCAAGACCCCCATCATCAGGATGGCCACCCCGAACAGGAGGACTTGGGGTGGGCTGGTTCGGCCGGGAAGCCAGCGTGAGGCCAGCACCGGGTCGCTGTAGGCCACTGCCCCCAACAAGATGAGCAAGGCCCCGGCGATGAGAAGGAATACCGACACCAACCCGGGGAGCAGAATAAGTAGGACCAAGGCGGCGAAAGCGATGGCGAACATCGCCCTGGTGAACATCCACTCCGGGAGATAGGGACCGAAGCGTTTGTGTGCCTGGTCCAGGGTGCGGTCGACGAATTCGATGATCCGCCCACCGAATCCGGTTTTCTCCACTTTCTTGCCGGGTTCTGGTCTCGGTTCGGCTACGGATGGCTGGGGCGGTGGGCTGGTCCTCGGTTTGGGGAGAACGACCCTCGGCTCGGATCTGGGTCTCGGCTCAGCGTCCCGCGGAGACTCGGGCCTGGTCTGTGGTTCGACTCTCGCCGCCGGCTCCGACCCGGCGCTCGGCTCGACCTTTCTCTCCGGTTCCGGTCTCGTCTTCACCTCGATGTTGTTCGTGGGCCCCGAATCGGTTGCCGCCTCGGTCGTCTTCTTCCGCCGGAGGCCGAAGCTGCGCTTTCGCTTGCTGGCGTTTTGGAGCTCCTCCTCGAAGGACACCAGATCCTTGAGCTCGATGAGGATCTGATCGCCTTCGGCCGCCATCCGGTATCCGGTCGGGATCGGCTCGAGATGTATGTCGGTGAGTGCCCAACTGCCGATATCGGTGTTGTTGGCGGCGATGCTCAGCCTCCCGTCGGACAGCTCCACGGTGGCTGGTAGGGAGCGGACGTCCCCCACGTTTCTGAGGGAAGCGGTAAAGGTCCCCATTTCGATCTATATCGGCCGGGTTCAGGCCACCTTTCGCGGTTAGTTGAAGGCTTCGATTGTGAATGCTCCAACGAGGAGGAGAATCCCAAACAAGATACCGATAACCAACAGCACCGTGCCGATTATCCCCAGAATTCGCCCGGCGTTGGCCGTGCCCCGGTTCTCCGGCGGCCGGCGACCGGCGTCGATCGCCTGTAGCTCGTTGTTCCCCATCACCCAGGCAAAGGGAGCCAGAATCCCGCAGATCACGATCCCCAGGATCCCGAGGACCAGGATCGTCGTGGCCTGACTTGCCTCCGGATAGGCGCCGCCTTCGGATGGGAACTGTGGTTGTGACATGGGCCGAGAGTATCGCACAACCGACACGGGCCCGC
>CAZSOF010000243.1:0-4274 GCA_964607685.1 uncultured Acidimicrobiaceae bacterium
GGGAGCTGCGCCTGGCCATCGAGGATGCCGCCAGTGGCCTCGCATGGGCCATTTCGGCCGTGGACACCGCCGACTGAGCCGGGGCGTGGCATGCAGGAAGGTTCGGTCCTACACCACCGACGTGACAATGGTGTGCCAGCCGGTGGCCCCGTCGGGTGCCGGGGGACGGACCTCCTCGGTCTGGGTGTAGCCGTCGCCATCGGTCGCCCGGCACCTGAGAGCCTGGCGACCCGCCGGCGCGTCCCAGTCCACCTTCCACTGCACCCATGCGTTGTCGGACAGGGGCTGGCTCAACTCGGCCTCCACCCATGGCGATCCCTCTCCGAGCTGCACTTCGACCCGTGAGATGCCGCGTGTCGGCGCCCAGGCCACGCCGGCCACGGTTTGAGGACCGGCAGCCACCTCCGAGTTGTCTCCCGGTGTGTCGATGCGTGATTGGGTCTTGATCGGCGCTTCCTTGGACCAGCCCCTGGGGACCCAGTAGGCGTCGAACCCGTCCCATGAGGTGAGCTCGATCTCGGTCAGCCACTTGGTGGCCGAGACATAGCCGTAGAGACCAGCAACAACCAGGCGCGCCGGGAACCCATGTTCGAAGGGCAGAGGCTCACCGTTCATCCCCACCGCCACCAGCGCCTCGCGGCCGTCGTAGACGGCGTCCACCGGGAACCCCACGGTGAACTCGTCGACCGACCGACCCACCAATTGCTCGGCCTCGGGCATCACGCCCGCCCGGTCCAGGATTTCCTTGAGAGGCACCCCCTGCCAGCGGGCGTTGCCGACGAGGCCACCGCCTACCCGGTTGGAGACACAGGAGAGGGTCACGTCCCGTTCCACCATGCGCAGGTCCAGCAGATCTGAGTAGTCGATGGTGTAGGGACGGTCGACCATGCCCGTGATGCTCAGAGTCCACTCCTGGAGGTCGATGCGCGGTACGGCGAATGCGGTGTCGATGCGATAGAAGTCCTCGTTGGGGACGAGGATGGGCTCCACACCCTCGATCTCGAAGTCGGCCGCCGCGGGGACGGGGTTCAGGATCTCGGCCGGGCTGGGAAGCGCCACCTCGGCACGTCCTGCCGCGGCCCTCTTGGCCCTCTCGATGAGCACCCGGCCGAACCCGGCAGAGAGTGCTGCAACACCCACAACGGCCCCCGCACCGAGAATGAATGAACGCTTGGAACCGTCGGTCTCCTGATCGGCTTTGGGCTCCCCCGCGTTGTACAGCATCCGCAAGGTTGCCAGCCCAGCAATGGCGGATATGGCCGCAGAGATGGCCGCCATCGCCAGCGAAACCTGGGGATCGATGGCGGCAGCCAGGGAGGCTGCCACGGCAAACAGGGCGAACGCGGCCACGGCGATGCCGAAACGCTTTCGGGAGAAGAGCCCGACGATGGCCCCGATCAACAGGGTCACCGCGGCGATGCTTATGAGCAGCACCAGCTTGTCGGCCGTCCCGAACAGCGAGATCGCCCACTCCTTGATCGGACTGGGGACGTTGTCGATGACCCAGTTCCCCAGACCCTCCACCAGCGAGGGGAACCCAGAGACCAAGCCCGCCAGCAGCTCGGAGACGCCCAGGGCAAGCCCGGCGGCCAGGGCACCGGCGAGACCGTCGCGCAAACGTGTCGATTCCACGACTGCTCACGGTAGGAGCGGTGCCGCTAAGCAAAGGTAAAGCCGCAAGCACCCGACGCCGGCAAAGGTCACACACGAGGCGCACTACCGTCTACGCATGCGAATTGGATGCGGTGTTTCTGAGCTGGTCGACCAGAGAATCATCCTGATCCTCGGGTGAGGCTTGGCGGTCTGAATGCAGCTGGTTGTAAACGATGATGGGGTATCCCGGTGTTGGTGGGGGGTTGAGCCCGAGATATATCGGGACTATCACGATGAGGAGTGGGGACGACCCAGCACGGACGATCGCCGGCTCTTCGAGAAGATATGTCTCGAGGGTTTCCAGGCCGGGCTCTCCTGGCTCACGATTCTCCGCAAACGAGAGAGCTTCCGCGTCGCATTCTCCGGATTCGACCCGGCCCTGGTAGCCCGGTTCGACGATTCCGATGTGACTCGTCTCCTCGGTGATGCGGAAATCGTGCGTCACGAAGGGAAGATCCGCTCGACCATCAACAATGCGGAACGCGCCCTCGAGGTCGTCGAGGAATTGGGCTCCCTGAGCGCCTACTTCTGGTCCTGGGCCGGGGATGAGCAACCGGCCCCTGAAGAGATACCGGCGGCGACGGACACCTCCGCGGCCCTCTCCAAGGATCTCAAGAGGAGGGGGTGGTCCTTTGTCGGCCCCACCACCGTCTACGCCTTCATGCAGGCGGTGGGATTGGTCAACGACCACTTGGAGGGGTGTCATGTTCGCGAGGTCTGTCTCCAGGAGCGCCGGTCTCTAATCTCCGAGGCGTGATCGAGCGCCCCGAGTTCACCATCGGAATCGAAGAGGAGTACCTGGTCGTCGACAGAGAGACCAGAGACCTCTACCAGAGACCTCCGAAGGAGATGTGGGATGCCCTCAACGAGGTGCTGGGCGAGCAGGTGACCCATGAGTTCCTCCAGGCTCAGATCGAGGTGGGGACCAAGGTGTGTGCCAAGGTATCCGAGGCTCGCGAGGATCTGGCCAACCTACGTCGTGACCTGTCAAAGGTGGTCAGCGAGTACGGAGCGGCGATCATCGCCTCTTCCACCCATCCCTTCGCCCACTGGGCGCAACAGGAGACCACCGAAGACCCGCGCTACATGCGTCTTCAGGCGGATTACCAACAGGTGGCCCGTCAGTTGGTCATCTGCGGCATGCACGTCCATGTCGGCATCGGCGACCCACATCTCCGCATCGATCTGATGAACCAGGTCAGATACATGCTTCCCCACCTGCTGACGCTCTCAACCTCCTCACCGTTCTGGGACGGTGTGAAGACCGGGCTGTTGGCCTACCGCCTGGTGATTTTCCAGAACCTGCCTCGCACCGGGATCCCCGAGGAGTTCCTGTCATGGGGCGAATACGAGCGATATGTGGACATCCTGGTCAGCGCGGGACTGATCGAGGACGCCACCAAGCTGTGGTGGGATATCAGGCCCTCCGCCCGCTATCCAACTCTGGAGATGAGGGTGAGCGACGTCTGCACCCGTCTCGACGACGCCATGACCGTCGCCGCCCTCTACCAGTGCCTCCTCGGTTTTCTGTACCGCCTGCGTCGCAGCAATCAGAAATGGCGCATCTACCCCCCGGGAATGATCGAGGAGAACGTGTGGCGGGCGCAACGCTACGGGACCCAAGGCTCCTTGGTCGACTTTGGGAAAGGGACACTCGTGCCCTTCACCGACCTGATCGAGGAGGCCATCGAGCTGGTCGCCCAGGACGCTGTGGAATTCGACGTGCGTGACGAGATCCGCCACGCCAGAGTGATCGCGACCGAGGGCACGAGCGCCCATCGCCAGATAAACGCCTACGACGAGGCGATCGCCGAGGGAGCATCCGAGCGCGAAGCCCTGCAAGCGGTGGTTGACGAGCTGATCGTCGACACCCTCTACGGGCTGGACGCTTAGAAGCGGGGCAAACCCGGGCCCCGCGACGACGCAGCGCTCGTGAGACGTGAGGCGTGACCTATGCACACAGAATGGTCACAGCCCTAGGGTCGCTCTCACCTCGCCCCAGGAGTCTTCGCCCATGACCCGGCCCATCCGCATTGCGGTTCAGCTTCAACCCCAACACGCCGAATACTCAGAGATCCGACGTGCCGTGATTGGCGCCGAGGAGATGGGGGTGGACATCGCATTCAACTGGGATCACTTCTTCCCGTTGTCCGGGAACAGCCGGGGCAAGCATTTCGAGTGTTGGACCATGCTCGGTTCGTGGGCCGAGGTGACCGAACGGGTTGAGATCGGAGCTCTGGTCACCTGTAACAGCTATCGCAATCCCGAGCTTCTGGCCGACATGGCCCGCACCGTCGACAACGCATCCGACGGCCGGCTGATACTGGGGATCGGCGCGGGGTGGTTCGCCAAGGACTACGACGAGTACGGTTACGAGTTCGGAACCCCCGGATCGCGACTGGCCGATCTCCGTCAGGCGCTCCCCCGAATCGAGGCGAGACTGGCCAAGCTGAACCCGCCCCCCACCCGCCGCATCCCGATGCTCATCGGTGGCGGTGGCGAGAGAAAGACCCTCCGTTACACGGCGGAGTTCGCCGACATCTGGCACGGATTCGGCCAAGCCGACGTGATCAGGCGCAAGAACCGGGTGCTCGACGACCACTGTGCCGACGTGGGGCGTG
>CAZSOF010000244.1:0-4262 GCA_964607685.1 uncultured Acidimicrobiaceae bacterium
CTTCACCGATCCCCAGGAAGAGAGGACCAAGCTCTTTCTCAGCCAGATCCTCTGAAGTCTTCCTTCACATGAGGGGGCCAATCACCGAGAGAAAGCCGGCCTGGGTCATGCCGGGTTGCAGGCGTCTGCTTCTACCCTTCGGCTCTCCTTGTTCACCTCCATCCTCAGGCTGGCAGTAGCGCTCGTAGTGAGCTCGTTGATCGGGTTGGCCGCGTATGCGGTGCTCGGCCGGGCGGACGCCACCGAATCAACCGCGACCCGGACCGACGACGCCGACCAACCGGACCAGGTGTCGACAACCGCCGGGTTGGCGACCAACTCAACGACTCCCCCGGCATCGTCGACGTCGACCTCCACCACGTTGCCGGCGAGAGGATCGGTGATCATCCAGGGAACGGGCGATGTGAATCTGGACCCGGCCTACACGCCGGTGTTTGCCGTCAACGGCTACGAGTATGCCTGGTCGGAACTCGATGGCCTGTTCCTGGAGGACGATCTCACCGTGGTGAATCTGGAATGTGCCCCCACAGACGTCGGCATCGCGGAGCGAAAGGAGTACGTGTTCCGATGTCCCACCGAATCGCTGGCCTCGTTGGCGGGCGCAGGCGTCGAGGCCGCCAACATGGGGAACAACCACAGCGGCGACTATGGCAGGGAAGCGCTGATCGACGGGCGCGCCCAGCTGCTCGCGGCCGGCGTGGCTCCGGTCGGTGCCGGGGCCGATGCCGCGCAAGCCGGCCTCCCCGCAGTCTTCGAGATCGAAGGCTGGAGAGTCGCGGTGGTGGGCTTCGGCGGTGTGTTCCCCCATCCCGGGTGGTTTGCCACCGCAGACACCCCCGGCATGCGGAACGGAGACGACATCCCTTCCATGATTGAGGCAGTCGAAGCCGCAGATGACGTCGCCGAGATCGTCGTGGTAACGATTCATTGGGGGGTCGAGCTCGATACCCGGCCCCGCACGGATGATGTCGAGCGCGCTCGAGCGATGATCGAGGCGGGGGCTGACGTCATCTTCGGCCACCATCCCCACCGTCTCCAGCCATACGAGATCGTCGATGGCTCGGCTGTCTTCTGGTCGTTGGGCAACTTCGTGTGGCCGAGACAGTCCATTGCAGGCGCAACGACCGGGATAGCACGGGCGATCGTGCATCCTGATGGGACTATCGACACTTGTCTCATACCAGCCTTCATCGAGAACTCTGGCCAACCAATGCTGACCGACGAACCGTCGTGCGCTGGGGAGGGGTAGAGAGAACGTGCACCAGCGCTCGGGTCCGATCGTGCTGACCATCACCTTCGGGGTGATGCTCGGGTTCGTCGCCTTTTTGTTAGCTGGCCCCAGGGACGCCAGTGGTGATACCAATACCAACCCGGGCACGACAATCGCCTCCACCACAGGAACAAGCGATCCCGGAGCGACGGCGACCGGGCAACCCTCGGTCTCGACGACGTCATCGACCCGTCCCGTACCGGTGCGAGAGCCCGACACCGTCCCCGGGTGGACCGTGGGAATGGGCTGGGGCACGACACCGGGCTTCACCATGTTCCGCGGGAATCCGACCCGTACGTTCTACGGCACCGGCCCCATCTCGGACTCGCCCTCGCAAGTCTGGCGGTATCCCGACACCGGCATGTGCAGCCAGTCCACCAATCTGGGTGTGACCTCCACCTGGTGCGGAATGGGCTGGACGGGTCAACCGGTGGTTTGGGAACGCCCGGACGGCCTCACGGAGCTGATATTCGGCGCCTACGACCGCTCCGTTCACTTCGTCGACGCCGAGACCGGCCAGGATCTGCGGCCCGAGTTCCCCACCGGTGACCTCATCAAAGGGAGTATGACACTCGACCCCGACGGCTACCCCCTTCTCTATTTCGGGTCACGGGACAACAAGCTGCGCATCCTGGCACTCGACGGCGAGACACCGGAGGAGGTGTGGTCGCTGGACGCCTACGCCGTGGATGGGATCTGGAACGACGACTGGGACGCCAACCCGCTGATCATCGACGACATCATGTATGAGGGGGGCGAGAATGGATGGTTCTTCGCGTACGAGCTCAACCGTGGCTATGACGCGGACGGGAGGGTGACCGTCGATCCTCGGCTCTTGTTCTCGATGAGGGGATGGAACCAGGAGCAACTGGACAGTCTGGCCGACTCCAACGTTTCGATAGAGAACTCGGCCGTCGCCTATGAGCAGCGCATCTACTTCGCCAACTCCGGGGGACGGGTCGTTGGTCTCGATGTGTCGGATATTCGGAGCGGCAATGCCCCGATCGTCTTCGACTATTGGGCCGGCGGCGACATCGATGCCTCGCTGGTGGTGGATGAGGAGGGCTTCGTTTACGCCTCGATCGAGTATGAGCCGTCGCAGATGGGGACGGTGGAGGCCAACAGAAGCAAGGAGGTCGGCCAGCTGGTCAAGCTCGACCCCTACGCCGATGGCGATCCCTGGATCTGGGGCCTCGACCTCACGGCCAGCGGGGGAGGCGACTCGGGGTTGTGGGCGACGCCGGCGCTACACGAGGGTCTTCTCTACACCAACACCCACCTCGGCTCACTGATCGTCGTCGACTCCGAAACCGGTGAGGTCGTCTGGGAGGACGGCACCTCGGGGTGGCACTCGTGGTCGTCACCGGCGGTCGTGGACGACACTCTCGTCGTGGCCACCTGTGTCGGTGAGCTTCGGGGATTCTCTCTCCAGGACCCCCGTGCTCCACGGAGAGCCTGGACGGTTGGCCTGGGAGAATCCTGTCTCGAGGCAACACCGGCGATCTGGGACGGGATGATCTTTCTCGGCTCCCGTGATGGCTATATCAGGGCGTTCGAGTAGATGAGGAAGCTGATGGTGGGGTTGTTGTTGGCCGCAGTGGGCTGCAATGGCGGCGGCGGCGATCCCACGACCACCACGACGGCCGCGCCGTTGACCACGGCGACTTCGTCGCCCACGACCACGACCTCGACCGTTCCCGAGGAATGCCCGGCCGCCCCCTACGAGATGAGCGTCCTTCCGTTCGGGGTCGGCGAGGGCCGGCTCGACCCGGATTCCCTCGAGCCCGATGTTTGGACCTCTGTGGCGGGGACCAACACCACGTTCGTCCCCCGTTCCGACGACACCGTGGCCATCGCCTTGATCAGGGGGACACTGCCGGCGGTGGACTGGCCGGGAGAGAAGGGGGAGATCAGCATCGACGGCACACCGGCCGTGGTGGGCCCGCACCCCGACGGCACCTGGGTTGTCGGGTGGTACGAGGAGCCCAGACAGCGGTGCGACCTCTACTCGATGGTGTTCTATCCACCGTGGGACCCGTCCGAGGTGGAGGCAACCCTCCTCGGGATGAACAGGGTCGGGGGGTAGGCGTGGAAACCGGGCGCCCTGGCGCCGATCTGTTGTGCAACCTGACCGGTTGAGCATGCGGCGTTGCACGACGGATCAGTGGCGCCGATCTGTTGTGCAGCCTGACCGGTTGAGCATGCCGCGTTGCACGACGGATCTGGTGGGATCCGCATAGGAAAGGGGCCCGGGATCGGGCCCCTTTCCGTGGGTGAGGTAGTGTCAGCCTTGCGGCCGGCTTGGCGGGCCTGCCGGTGCCGGCTGTGAGCCGTCCTGGCTCTCCTTCCACAGCTCGCCGATGGCGGCAACGCCACCGAGGACACCCTGAGTGTCCAGCGGCAAGAAGATCTTGGTCGCCTGGCCGTCGGCGATGCCCTGGAGCGCCTCCAGATAGCGGATGGCGATGAGGTCGGGGGTGGGGTCACCGGTGTGGATGGCCCCGAACACTCGCTCGATGGCCTGGCCTTCACCTTCGGCCACCGTGAGCTTCTGGTACTTCTCGGCGTCCGCCACACGACGGATGGCCTCGGCCTGGCCCTCGGCCTCGAGCACCTGGGACTCCTTGACACCCTCGGCCCTGAGGATGGCGGCCCTCTTCAGACCTTCGGCCTCGGTGACGGCGGCGCGCCGATCACGCTCGGCCTTCATCTGACGGTGCATGGCGTCGGTCACGTCGACCGGCGGCTCGATCCGCTGGATCTCGACACGGACCACGCGCACCCCCCACTTGTCGGTGGCGTCGTCGAGGATCTGACGGAGCTTGGCGTTGATCACCTCACGTGAGGTGAGCGCCGCATCCAGATCGAGGTCGCCGACCACGTTTCTCAAGTTGGTCTGAGCCAGCTTGGTCACCGCCAGGATGAAGTTGCCCACGTTGTATTGGAGCTTCACCGGGTCGGTGGCCTCGTAGTAGATCACCGCGTCCACGGT
>CAZSOF010000245.1:0-4260 GCA_964607685.1 uncultured Acidimicrobiaceae bacterium
CTGTAGTGGTGCAAATCGATATCTCACCCATTTCACCATGGAGTCCGGCTGCACCTCCGCAGTGGGGCTGGAATGGCGGGATTCCGGGGACCTCGCCTTGACCGCTTCCGAAACCGAGTACCTGGAGGCAAGCACCACTCTCGAGAGCGAGACAGTGCAGCGGGACGTTCGCCGTCGTAGACGCGTCATCGTGACGCTGGCGGCTGCAGTGGTGGTACTGGCGACGCTGGGTGCGTTCGCCCTCGCCGAACGGCTGGCCGCTGTCGAGGCCGCCAATCTGGCCTTCGCCGGTGAGTTGGCTGCCGAAGCCAGGGCCACCGTGGAGACCGACCCTGAGCTGGCCCTTCTCCTCGCCCTCGAAGCTGCCCAGATATACGAAGCGCATGGCGAGCCACCTTCCGAGACTGCCGTCACCGCACTGCGCAGGGGCATCCGAGCCAACCGGGTCGAGGCGAGGCTGGAGAATGGTCCGTTCATCACAGTGAGACCCGACGGTTCTCAGCTCATCGCTGAGACCGAGGTCGGAGGACTCCTATCGTTCTTCTCATGGAGGATCGAGCCGACCGACCCCGTGACCGTGGTCCCGGAGGGGACGGTCAACCGGGCAGACCTCGGTGAGTGGTTCCAGGGACCTTCGGCTGAATACGACGAGCCAACAGCCGATCACCTGGCAATGACAGAGGAGCTGTCGTCGGAGCCCGACCGTTTCCTCTACTCCCCAGACCGCACACGTCTAGCCGCTGCCTCGAGAAGAACTGTGGGTGTCCTCGATCTGGAACGGCAGACAATCTGGGAGCGGGACGATTTGGACCGAGTCCGGACGATGACATGGTCGTCGGACGGAGGACGACTGGTGGTCGGCGGGGAGGGGACATTGGACGTGCTCGACGCCCACACTGGTGATCTGGTGCGTCGCGTCCCCGGACCACTCAACGGCACCAATTGGCTGGTTTCGGTACCAGGTAGCAGTTTGGTGGCAGCGTCAGACGATCTCGGCGAGGAGATCCTTCTCATCGACGTTGGCGACACGGGGGAATTCGAGATAGGCGGCTTCGTGACACCGCTGGAGGTGTGGGGCATGACCATCACGGAGGATCGACTCTTCGCATCGGATCTCTCTTCGCATCTCCTGGCGGATCCCCTCACGGGCGAAGTGTCGGTGCGCCGGGAAGGAGCCTATGACACCCCAAACGTCTCCGAAATCGCAGGGATGCCCACCGCGAACGAGAGCGTGTCTCTGGTCGCAGGGCCTGACATGGACGGGCAGTCGACCATTTGGCCGTCGCACGGAGAGCAACTTTACGCCCTGCCCGAAGATTCGCGGACAACTGCGATCGGTGTTGACGGCACGCTGGCGGTCATCGACATAGAGAACGTCGGAACACAACTCATGCGGATACCAGAAAACGATGTCGTGGCCGATCTCGCCACACCGGGATCAGTGCAACGCGCATGGTTCTCCCCGGATGACGGATACGTCGTGGTGAGATCGAACCAGCCCTCAACAACCACTATCTGGGAGATAGCAACGGGCGAGCTCATAGCCGAGCTGACTTCCCCGTGGAGCGGTCTCGGATTGGATTTCACTCCCGATGGTGAGTACTTGATCCTGGGAACGCCCGAAGGGCTGGTATCGATCTTCGACTTCGCGATGCTCGTCCAAGGGTCTACTGCTGGGGAAGCCCTGGTCAACAGCATCCCGGCACATAACAGCCTGATCGTCGACCTCGACGTGTCACCGGACGGATCGACGATCATCAGCTCGGCCCTCGATCAGCCGGCCAAGCTGTGGGATCTCGAATCCGGACAGCTCCTCTCGGAGTTCGGCACCCGGGCCCGAACCACGGTCGCCTTTCATCCCAGTCGACCCTGGCTCTACGTGGCAGAAGGTCGGACCATCGCGATTCACACGCTGGACATCGACGAGTTGGGCGACATCGCTCGCCAAAGACTCACCCGTGACATCACCGCGGATGAGTGCATCCGTTACCTCAGAGAGGCTTGCGAAACCGATTCCTGATGCTGTGCGGGGGTTCGGGTAGCGGTTGTCCT
Organism: uncultured Acidimicrobiaceae bacterium; assembly: GCA_964607685.1. Lineage (GTDB taxonomy): Bacteria > Actinomycetota > Acidimicrobiia > Spongiisociales > ZC4RG35 > JANQRA01. The sequence goes on from CAZSOF010000245.1 coordinate 2,053, forward strand.
TCACCCCATGGCGGGACAGATCGCTCGATACCCTGTGGCCGTGGACGTGGAGCGAGTGGCCGGCGAGGCAAGATCCACCGTCGGGCTTCTATTCGAGTCAGCCCGCGAGTGGTCGAGTGATCGGGCATCCCGTCTCGGGGCCAGCCTCGCCTACTACAGCCTGTTCGCTCTGATCCCAACGCTGGCGCTCGCCGTTTCCATGGCATCGGTCTTCTTCGGTCAGGAGGAGGTGAGCCAGCAGCTCTACTCAGGCATCGTCGACGTCGTCGGCGACGATATCGCGGGCTTGATCGTCAACGCCATCACGAGTGTGGACGACGACGCATCTGACGGAATCCTGCCCCTGGTCAGTCTCGGTGTCCTCCTCTTCTCAGCCACTCTGCTGTTCGTGGCATGGCGAGAGGTTGTCGGCATCATCTGGGATCTGCCCAAACAGCATGGACTCCGAGCCTCGCTTCGTCGGCGCGGGTTCGCGGTCGCCGCGGTTCTGGGCGCCGGCGTGGTGCTCACTCTGATAATGCTCGTCCAGGCATTCATTGGATCTATTGCAAGTTTCTTCGACGTTGATTTGATAGGAGTACTGGCGACCGCGGTCAGCTCCCTGGCCTCGACCTTCATCGGCGTGATGGTCCTGGCAGTTCTGTTCAGGTTCTCGCCGGAGATCGATGTGGCCTGGCGGCATGTCTTGATGCCGGCAGCGCTGACCATGCTTCTCCTCGCAGTAGGGGCTCACGCCTACGGCTTCTATGTCGAGACTTTCGGCCTGAGGTCGGCCACCGGTGTTGTGGGCACGGTCTTCCTGGGATTGGCTTTTGTGTACTACGCCGCCCAGATCCTCTTGTACGGAGTCGAGTTGGTGAAGGTCTCACACCGGAGAAGCTCCGAGTGAGAAGGGCCACCGCAGGCAGGGTGTGGAATGAGAAACACATTGCGGTTTTGCCCACGCGTGCCTGAAGGCTCCAGGCCAGTGAGATGTTGCTGTTCTCGCTTCCGCGATTCGCCGGATACGCCGAGCATCTCACCTAACGGACACGACCGATAGGGATGCTTCTGTGGAAGTCGTCTCGGTGGAATGACGGCGCAAGCAGCCAACTAGGACGACAAGACGTCCACGGCGTCGGCGACTCGCCCGAAGTGGATTCCCTCCAGCTCGAAACCTGCGGCCTCCAGGGCCTCCCGCGCCGGCTTCTGGAGCCTGGCGAACGCCAAGCTCACGTCGCGATCGCCAAGCTCGTTGGCCAGCTTCATCAGCTCGTCGGCCGCGGTGGTGTCCACGCTGGTGACTGCCTCTGCGTCCAACAGGACGACCCGTGCCGGCGCCCTGTCTATCTCGTCGACCACAGCCGCCCGAAGGGATCCGACATTGGCGAAGAACAACTCGTCGCCGAAATAGGCAATGGCGAGGCCCTCCACCTCCGTGACACCTGGCAGCACGCGATCGCGGAACTCCCCCGACGTGAGATCGCGACCGAGCCATGTGATGCGAGGACGGGTGGCCCTCGCCATCAGCCCGGCCAAGGAGACCAGAACCCCGATCATCAGTCCGGCCAGGACATCGAGGACGAGAACCCCGGCAAGAGTGGCAGCCGCGGCCCAGAAGTCGACCCGGTTGCGTCTTCGCAGGGCCGCTATCGGACCCAGCCTGATGAGCCCGACGACGGCGTGTATCACTATCGCGCCCAACGCCGCCTCGGGGAGATCGGCGAACAAGGAAGTGAGGAAGAGGAGGGTCAGCACTACCAGAGTCACGACCACGAGACTCGAGGCCTGGGTGCTCTGCCCGGCCCCGTCGGCGGCGGCGCTTCTCGAGTTGGAGGCGTTGGTGACGAATGCTCCAAACAGGCCTCCGGCGAAGTTGGCACCTCCCAAAGCGATCAGCTCCTGGTTGGCGTCGACCCGCTCCCGGTGGCGGGCCGAAAAAGTCTTCGACAGCGCCATCGACTCTCCGTAGACGACGATCGCCACGCCGATGGCTCCGGGAATGAGGCTCACGACCACTGCCCAGTCAACCGTGGGTATCTGGAATGAGGGCAAGCCGGAGGGGATCTCGCCGGCAACCAGCACGCCCGAGTCGACCAGATCCAGCAGCTGGACCGCGAGGATCGCACCCACCACGACTACGAGGGCGGCGGGGATCCTCGGAATGACTCTCTCGAGCAGGAAGAGCGCGACCAAACAGGCAACACCCAGCAACAGCGTCGGCAGGTG
>CAZSOF010000246.1:0-4258 GCA_964607685.1 uncultured Acidimicrobiaceae bacterium
CATGACCGGGGGTGGGTCACCAGTCCCGAATTCACGGTGCAAACCCCCTCGGGTGATAGGGAAGTTCGTCTCCTGGGTGACGAGGTCGAGGTCGAGTTGGGGCGCGTGAGTCGAGAAGGCCCCCGCACCATCCAGGGCTTGGAATATGAGATAGTCGACGTCGGCAACCCACACGCCGTGACGTTTGTCGATGATCCTTCGATGTCCGATGTGACAGGTGTTGGCAGTGCTCTGCAGTCCGAGTTCCCCAACGGCGCCAACGTGGAGTTCGCTGCCGTCGCCAACGGCTCGGTCGAGATGAGGGTGTGGGAGAGGGGAGTCGGGGAGACGATGGCCTGTGGCACCGGCATGGCCGCGGTCGCAGCTGTGGCTCGTGAGAGATTCGGGCTCACCGACCCGATCACAGTGTCGGTGCCCGGTGGTCAGGCGAGCATCGACATACGAGATGAAGTCGCCTGGATCCGGGGTGGGGCAGAGTATTCGTTCAGGGGTAGCGTCGGAGAACGCTGACCACCTTCCCGATCAACTCGACTCCTTCGGAGAAGACCATCGGGTCGTAGGCCGAATTCTCCGAGTGCAGATACACCTTCCCGGCCCTGCGCTCGAGACGCTTGACCGTGGCATCCTCGCCATCGATCAGAACAGCGACGATCTCACCGTCACGGGCGTCGGGTTGCCTGTGAACGGCGACCAGGTCACCTTCGTGGATGCCGGCATTGATCATCGAGTCACCTTTGACCTCGAGCAGGAACACCGGTCCGTCGCCGACGAGTTCGGTGGGCAGCACCATCACGTCGTCGACATGCTCCGCGGCCAGAATCGGTGTGCCCGCCGCGATCCGGCCCAGCACCGGGACGTCTCGGGTGCGACGGTGCTTGCCCACCTCGGCGACGGGCGCTTCGTCGGTGATCATGATCGCCCTCGGCTTGGCAGGGTCCTTCTTGATCATCCCCGCCGCGACCAACGAGTTGAGTTGGGCATGCACCGACGACGGTGAGCTCAGACCGACGGCGTCGCCGATCTCCCGGACCGACGGGGGGTACCCGCGCGTCTCCACGGTTTCCTTTATGTAGTCGAGAACCTGTTGCTGTCTCTCGGTCAGCACTTGACTCCTCCTCGAACGGATGTTCTGATGATAGACCAAACACCTGTTCGAGGGACGGCATTCGCGGTCAATAGTGCCAGGTTCCGTCCGAACCTTCGAGGCCCCCCTTGACATCGAACATTTGTTCGCTAGTGTATCGAACGCACGTTCGGTCTCATCCGAATGTCATCCAACAAAGCACAAGCGGGCCCGATCAGGAGGGAGACATGCAGACAACAAGCTCACAGCTTTCCGTTCAGCTGTCCGTGCTCCTTGCAACCCTCTGCGCCGTCTTTCTCCTGATCGGAGGGGCTGCCGACGCCGGGGCGCCACCAAGTCCGACGGTGGAGTACGTGGTTCGTGAGGGCGACACCCTATGGGACATCGCCACGAGTCAGGTGTTGCCGCAACAGGACGTGCGCCTGATGGTGATGTCCATACGGGAGCGTTCCGGGATCACGTCCAGCGTCATCCATCCGGGTCAGATACTCCAGATTCCGCGGCCCTGAGGTCAGGGTGGCCGTTTACCCTGGTGGGGCGATGCTCTGCCCCGCATGTGGCGCTTCCGAGACTCGGGTCATTGACAGCCGACCCGCAGAGAGCGGCGCGTCGATTCGTCGACGGCGTGAGTGCGATGTCTGTGGGCATCGTTTCACCACCTATGAAAGGCTCGAGCCGCAGTTGGTCGTCATCAAGCGCACCGGGCGCTCCGAGCCGTTCTCACCACCCAAGCTGGCATCCGGCATCTCGGCGGCGCTGGCCGACCGACCCGTATCTGGATCGGATGTGGAGATCGTGGTCGAGGATCTCGAGGAGCAGATCCGAGCCAGTGGCCGTCAGATAACGTCCGAGGAGATCGGTCGACTGGTCCTGGCCCGGCTCAGGGATCTGGATGAAGTCGCCTACCTTCGCTTCGCCTCCGTGTACAAGGACTTCCAAGACGCGGCCGACTTTGAGAAAGAGATGGCCGAGCTGGAATCAGCCGAGCAGTAACTCGAGGGATCGACGGGCATCTTCCACCTGTGTGGTCACGGTTCCCTGCAGCTCCCTGACGGCGACGACCAAGGTCGACTCGACTTCGGAAAGGGCGTCGCTCAGATCACGAATGACACCGCTGGCTGCTGCCATGTCGTCCTCACCCAAGGCGTCGACGTATTCGTTGAGAGATCGGCTCAGGCTACGGGACACGGCATCGAGTTGGTCCGTCACCTCCGGCAGCACACCCGAAGGCAGTGCAGTGCGGATGTCATCGAAATGTGATTGCCATTCGCTGAACGACCTGGCAGCTTCATCGAGCTCGATCAGCTCGGGATCGGTCTCCAGGGCCGGTGCCAACAGCACCGGGACGAGTGCCGAACGGTAGGCATAGGCATCGCTGAGGAGATGCACGGCATCGAGGGCGGTGCCGGCGGCGTCAGTGGCCTGAGATCGGATTCCCATCGAGCTGGAGCCGAGCTCGCCCGACATGTTGAACAGGGCCCGCGCCTCGTTCTCCACCGCGAAGAGCTCTGATGTGTCGGGATTGTCATTGAGCGAATCAAGCTGATCGTTGAGCTCCTCGAGCACGGCGAGCTCGCCCTGGAGACTTTGAGCCTGGGCGACGACTTCGCTGGCCGTGGCCGCGGCTTCGGCTTCCGGACGCTGGTAGAGCCACATCCCAAACCACACGAGCCCAATGATCAAGGCGGCCATACCCACGACCAGACCCCAACGCACGTTGCCACCGATGAGACGTCCTCCAAATTCCTCGGGCTTCCAGCCGGCCAGTGGGTCGGGTGATGCCTCATGGCGGCCCGTCCTCACCGGAGCCACACGTGACTGTTGACCTGGGACGGGCCGACTGGGACTATCAGTCCACGTGGATTGGGTGTCGGAGAAGCCGAGAGTCTCCATCCAGGTGATGCGGACGGGGCGACGGCGAGGACGCTCTTCCTGATCGGGCGGTTTGATTGTCGCAGTCATGAACTGGCTCGCTTATTGTCTGGTCACCCCGCCCGATGCCCCAAGACACCATTCAGGTTAACTTCGTTCGTCTCGATAGGGAACTTCCTGTCCCTACAACCGCTCATATCGGCGACGCTGCGGTCGACCTTCACTCGAGAGCGGATATCACATTGGGCCCGGGTGAGCGAGCCGCGATTGGAACAGGAATCGCAGTGGCCATCCCTGAGGGGCATGCTGGTTTGGTTCTCCCGAGATCAGGGCATGCCCAACGTCTCGGGGTGGGAGTGGTGAACGGGCCCGGGCTGATCGATTCGGGGTACCGCGGCGAGGTAACTGTGCTGCTGATCAATCACGGAGAGGTGGAGGTCGCGTTCAGCCGGGGAGAGCGTATAGCTCAGCTGGCGATCGTCCCGATACCAGCCGTCACCTGGATCGAGGTCGATCAACTCGACGAGACGCGTCGGGGCGAGGGCGGATTCGGCTCCACGGGGAGATGAACAACCGATACTGGTCTTTTCGTTTGGACCTTTTGGTTGAGGATGGCCCGGCATTACAATGCCGTGCTCGCCGCGGAAGTAGCTCAGTTGGCTAGAGCGCAACCTTGCCAAGGTTGAGGTCGCGGGTTCGAATCCCGTCTTCCGCTCCGCGTGACGGTCAGGATTGTCCGCCATCCGGCGACGTGGCCGAGTGGTTAGGCGCGGGTCTGCAAAACCCGTTACACCGGTTCGATTCCGGTCGTCGCCTCTGCCAAGGAGCCCTCGCTGACTGCAAGGGATTCCAGGGACGCGACAGGCCCACATTCAAACACCGAATCTGACGACGTACCACGACTCGACCTGCTTGATCGACCTGGCACGTCTCCGGTTAGACGGCGGAAATCGGCCGATAGCGATGAACATTCGATCTATGTCCGCTGTTTCGCGCGAACTCGTGGGACAAACGGCACAAAGACCCTTGTCGGCAATCTCCAAACCGAGCGACGATGGAGCGGAAAGGAGGAAAGCATGAGTGGACGAGGTGATGACCGGTCCGGGTCCTCCTGGAGACGGGTGTTTCGGGTTGTGGGTCGTATCCTGCTTGTCACATTGCTCTTCGAGGCCGTTGCCATCGTGGTGTTTCGCTCACAATGGCGGCCCGGGATCGAAGCGGTGCGCCGGTTCAACAAGCGGTTCCTCAATCCGGTGATGATGCGGTTCGCCGGTGGGGAGCATTGGTACGCCTCGGTGGTGC
>CAZSOF010000247.1:0-4236 GCA_964607685.1 uncultured Acidimicrobiaceae bacterium
GAGTGGATGATCGCGGGCGAACCGGAGGAGGACATCTTCGGGATGGACGTGGCTCGCTTCGGCTCGTACGCCGAGAACCGCCGGTACATAAAGGAGATGACCGGTCAGTTCTACTCCCGTCGCTTCGTGATGACCTATCCCAACGAACAGCTCTGGGCCGGTCGTCCCCTCCGCATGGCGCCCGCCTATGACGCCATGACCGACGCAGGCGCCTATTGGGGTGTCCTCTTCGGGTTGGAGATCCCGCTCTACTTCGCCGAGAAGGGGTTCGAGGAGACCCCCACGCTGAAGCGCTCCAACGCGTTCGACATCGTGGGCGAGGAATGTCGCCAGGTCCGCTCCGGGGTGGGGATCATCGACATCACCGCCTTCTCCCGCTACGAGGTCACCGGGCCCAAGGCGGAAGAGTGGCTCGATCGCATGATGACCATCGAGCTGCCGGCCCCGGGTCGTATCAAGCTGTCTCCAATGCTCGGCCACGACGGCCGGCTCAAGGGCGACCTGACACTGTTCAACTGGGGCGACGGCACCTGGTGGATCGTCGGCTCCTACTACCTGCGAGCGTGGCACATGCGCTGGTTCAACGACCATCTCATCGATGGCGTCACCGTCCGGGACATCTCCGACGCAGTCGTCGGTTTCGGGTTGTCCGGCCCGAAGTCGCGGGAGCTCATGGAACTGGTGACTCAGGACGACGTGTCCAACGAGGCGATGCGGTTCATGTCGTGTCGGGAGATGGACATCGGTCTCATCCGGGCCAAGGCGGGTCGGATCTCGGTGACCGGGGAGCTCGGCTATGAGATTCACTGCTCGGCCGCCGAGCACATCGAGCTTCGCCGAACCGTGATCGAGGCGGGTCGTGAGGTCGGTGCCATCGAGTACGGCTTCAACGCCATGAACTCGTTGCGTCTGGAGAAGAGTTTCGGGGTTTGGTCAAAGGAGTTCCGCCAGGAGTACACGCCGGCGATGACCGGGATGGATCGCTGGTTCGACTGGTCGAAGGACTTCATCGGTGCCGAGGCTGCCCGAAAGGAGCGAGATGACGACAGCCATGAGCTCGAGCTGGTCACATTGGCTGTCGATGCCCTCGACGCCGACGGCTCGGATTACGAGCCGGTTTGGGTAGACGGGCAACGCGTCGGTTATGTGACCTCGGGTGACTATGGCCACATCGTGGCCAGGAGCCTGGCGATGGCCCTGGTCGGACGGGAGCACAGTGAGGTCGGCACCGAGCTCACCACCCACGTCGTGGGCGTGGAGCGTCCGGCAACGGTGATCTCCCGTTCCCCTTACGACCCGTCCGGGTCGGCCATGCGGGCCTAGAGCGGCACCCCTGGGTCCGGGCGAGGGCCACCGCGGCGGCCGGGCTATCTGCCCAAGGCTCGCCGTGTCCTGGGATGAGGAGGCTGGCGTCCAGGTCGACCATCCGGTCCAAGGAAGATCGTGCCTTCGTCCCCAGACCGTACGTGTTGTCCGGAACCTGACGCACACGTGCGACCCTCCGCCCGGCCGAGGCGAGGACCTGGCCCTGGCCGCTCGGTCAAGCACTCGACCCTGACCGCCGATGTAGTCATGTATGTCCGATTCCAGGCCAACGACCAGCGAGGACTTGATTCGCGAGGCCCGCAATCGTCTCCAGGAGTCTCGGCCGGAGCTCGAGCCCCAGCCTGAGACGACCGGGGTCGGCGAGGACCGGCCGGTCGAGCACGTCTACCGCTCGCAGATGGGCCCGCCACCGGCCGATGAGATTCCCGACTCTCATTTGGCTGCGCCTGTCGAGTACGCGCCAACCGAGCGGCCCTGGTATGCCCGGCCCTGGGTGAGATGGGTGGTCATCGCGGTGGCAGCACTCGGGTACTGGCTCTTCACCACGATCGACAACGCGACGAGAGACGAGTCCGGTCAGATCGTGGAAAGGGGCGACCTCGACGTCATGACGATCCAGGTGGGTGATTGCTTCGACGATCCATCACAGACCGACGTCGTCTACAACCTCGATGCCCTCCCCTGCTCACAGCCCCACGACAACGAGGTGTTCGCCGTCGTGCCGATCGCCGGGGTCTTTGGCACCGATTTCCCGGGTCAGTCGGTGTTGGAGGAATACGCCTACGGAGAGTGCAGCGGATCACTCTTCGACGACTTCGTCGGCACGCCCTATCTGGAGTCTTCTCTGGATGTGTTCACGCTGACCCCCAGCGACGAGTCGTGGGCGGAGGGAGATCGTGAGATCGTGTGCGCCCTCTACCGCCTGGACCTCGGCAAGCTCACCGGGACGGCGCGCGACAGCGATATCTAGTCTTTCGTATCCGCCCTGCGACTCGATCTGAAACCCTCCTGGACGCTCGACAGGATCTCTCACACGGGGGTCTTGACTTCTGTCGGTGCCGCGTCCTACAATCGAACATATGTTCGGTTCGACCACTGTCGAGTCCGAGCTCTTGTCGGGGGAGAGACACGGCGACGACCCGTTGTTCAGGGACGGATTCGACGATCTGTGCTTTGAGATATCGGTCCAGGAGTCGAGCTCCGGATGGGGCGCCGAGGACCGTCAGACGCTCCCCGACTTGGACAGCATCCCGCCAGGGCCGTTTCTGTCGGTGCTGCTGGAGTCTGTCGATCGCTCCAGGCTGAATGGGTTCGATCTGGTGAGTCTTCTCCAGGCCCGGGAGCGCATGGTGAACCACACCCAGGCGGAGTCCATGGGTGATGCCGTTGAGATCTCTTATGCCGCTCCCGGCGATGCCGATTCAGATCCGGCTCGCCTGGGGCAGGCATTCGAGTTCGCCTCCGACGAGATCAGGGCGGCCCTGACCCTGACCAGGAGATCCGCCGAATACCGGTTGTCGTTCGCCACCGACCTCGTGGAACGATTGCCTCGTGTCTGGCAACTCCTGTCGGGAGGGCAGATCGACGTGGCCCGGGCGAGAGTCCTCTCCGATGGGACGGCTCACTTGACGGTGGATGCCGCCCGGCGCGTGGTCGATGCTCTCGCGGCTGTTGCGCCTCGGCTGACTACCGGACAGCTCAGGGCCCGTATTCGACGTCTGTGCGTCGAAACCAACCCCGAGGACGCCAGGCAGCGTTACCAACACGCAATCGAGGAGCGGAGGCTCGTGATCGAGCCGACTGAGGCGGGCAGCGGAAACGTCCACCTCCTGGACATCCCCATAGACGAGGCGAAGGCGATCGGCCGCCGGGTCAACGCCCACATGATCTCGATGCGCAAGCATGGGGATAGCCGCTCGCACGACAATCTTCGCGCCGACATCGCCGTCGACCTCATGCTGGGCGCCGACCCAGCCAACAGAGGCCGGGGAACCATGGAGATGCGGGTGGCCATGACCACCCTTGCCGGCTTGGACGACAAGGCAGCCGAGATCCCGGGTATGGGCCCGGTCATCGCCGATGTGGCCCGCAAGTTCGCCGACCAGCATCCGAGAGCAGAATGGCGAGCCATCGTCACCGACGACATCGGGCACGCGGTCGGGGTGGTCACCACCAGACGTCGGCCGACCAAGGCCCTATCCCGATACATCGAGGCCACCCAGCCCACGTGCAGCTTCCCCGGGTGCCGGATGCCGACAGCCGATTGCGACTACGACCATCTACTCCCATGGAGCCTGGGTGGTGAGACATCGACCCGCAATGGTGGCCCCAAGTGCCGACACGACCACATCCTCAAGGATGGAGGGTGGACCCACCAGCGCCTCGACGGCCACGACCGCTGGGGTAGCCCTCTGGGTCGTACCTACATAACCCAGGGTCAGTCGCCGTAGACCCGGTCGGGCCACACCCGAGCCCTTAGTAATCCGTCTCCACTCCCCCCTCGGCCTTGCGACGCTCGACGAATGCCTCCAACTCGGCCCGAACCGCTGGATCCATGGGTGGCTCCTCATAGGAGGCCAGGAACACGTCGACCAGCTCGATCATCTTCTCCCTGGCTTCTGGCCTTCCCGCCTCGACCCAGGTCTCGAAGTTGCGCCAGTCCGATATCAGAGGCTGATAGAAGGCATCTCGATATCGCTCAAGGGTGTGTTGGGTCCCGAAATAATGCCCCCCGGGACCGACGTCGCGCACCGCCTCCAAGGCCAGGCCGGCCTCGCTGAAGTCGATGGGGTCCATGAACCTCTGCACCATGCCGCACAGGTCGGCGTCGAGGATCATCTTCTCGAACGATGCTCTCAGACCACCCTCCATCCATCCAATGGCATGGATCACCATGTGGGCGCCACCCAT
>CAZSOF010000248.1:0-4219 GCA_964607685.1 uncultured Acidimicrobiaceae bacterium
CGGTTCTTTGAGGCGTGGAGCAGACAGGACCTCGAGACCGCGGCCAGCCTCGTTACCGAGGATATCGTGAACCACTCCTCCCCCAATCAAGGACGTGAGGGGATCTTGGAGGAAGGAGAGTTCTGGTTCACCGCCTTCCCCGACGCCGCTGTCTCCATAGAGGATCTGATTGCAGAGGACGACAGGGTCGTCGTTCGGCTGGCGGCAACCGCCACCCACGGCGGGGACTTCATGGGAGCTCCCGCGACGGGCAGGCGAGTCAACGTGCAAGAGATCGATATTGCCCGTGTCGAGAACGGACTGATAGCCGAGATGTGGTCCGCACCCGACATGTACGGGCTGCTCTCCCAGATCGGGCTTCTCCCGAGCGAGGAATCCTGAGCCATGCTCGGTGAGTACCCCGTTCAGGCCAACATCCCGGTCTCCGATCTCGACAAGGCGAGGTCGTTCTACTCGGACACCCTCGGTCTCGAGCTGGCCGACGAAATCGCCGGAGAGGACCTCCATTACCGATGTGCCGGCGGCACCTGGCTCGAGATCTACCGCACCCGATCCGGAGTCGGTTGCGGGCACACCGAGGCCGGCTTCCAGGTCACCGGGATCGAGGAACTGGTGGACGGTCTCCAAGCGCGTGGCGTGGAGTTTCGGGACTACGACCTTGGTGACGGTCTGGCCACCGTGGACGGCATCCTCACCCTGAGTGGGGGAGGCGGGGAGAAAGCCGCCTGGTTCACCGATCCCGAAGGCAACGTGATCGGCCTGTTCGAAACGCCAGCGAGCTAGCCGGCCAGTGACCGGTGGGCATATGCCGCCGCCTCGGTTCTGCTCCTCAGGTTGAGCTTGGTGAGCACATTGCTGACATGATTGCTCGCCGTTTTGGTGCTGACGTAGAGGCGATCGGCGATCTCGGCGTTGGTGAGCCCCTCGGCGACCAAACCCAGAACCTCTTGCTCTCGTTTGGTCAAGCGCCCGATCCCTTTTGAGCCGACCCGTCCCCGCCCGCCGAGCGACCGAATCAGGGCATCGGCTCGATCCGCTTCGGCGGTCAGCCCGGCCTCGTCGAGTACCCCTGCGGCCGCCTTGGCTTCGGCGACGGCCATGGCTGGATCGGATTCGGCCAGGGTCGAGGCCAGGAGTAGGCGGGCTCTGGCACCTCCCAAGGGCATGTTGGCTCTCTGAAATCCGACCACGGCAGTCGATAGCTCCATGGCCGCCTGCGCCTCGCCACCTCTGGCCAGAGCCAGACGGCCTCTGGCGAGGGCTGCTTCGGCCAGGAGTCGCTCATAGCCGACATCCGTGGCGAGCTTGGTCATCCGCTCGACAGCGACTGACGCCCCGTCCAAATCTCCGCGGTCGATCTGAATTGGAACCAGCATGCCCAAGATGGGGATAGCGGCGACGGAGTCTGCCCCAATCTTTCCCAGTCGACGATGGAGGAGCGAGGAAGCCACGCCCATCTCGCCGCGGGCTGTGTGCAGTGAGGTGAGGGCGGAAATCGCCTCGGGACGCGCCTCGATCCCGGCCAACAGCCGTTCTGCCTCCTCCAGCTTGCCCTGAGACACTCTGATTTCTGCCAGCTTGGCCCGGGGATCGACACACCTGGATTCGTGGCCCGCCTCCTTCAGGCCATCGATCGCCCACGTCAGCCAGTGTTCGGCGCCCGCCATGTCCCCTCGTGCCGCCAGGATGCTGGCACAGCAGGAACCGCAGAAGCTGACTAGAGCCGGATTCGGCCGCAGCTCGAGAAAACCCTCTGCGACCCGACCCCACTGTTCCAACCGTCTCCCGTCCAATGTGGCCTCGCAGGCGGCCACCATGTCACAGCAGGTCTCGGCGAAGATCTCTGGCTGATCAGCTTCTCCGGCCATTGCTGCCGTCATCGCCTCATCGAGGCGGGCCAGACCCTCGTCCGCCCGCCCGGAGAGCGCCAGGGCCAAGCCGGACCTGGCGAGTGCTCTGATCTCCAGTTCGGCGTCCGCGTTGGCCCGGGCAATTTGAAGAGCGTGCTCGGCGTAGGCGGCTATCCGAACTGGATCGAGTTCGACGGTGCTTCGGGCAAGAGCCAGCCAGCCGGATGCAGGGGCATTGGGGCGATCCGCCAATCCTTCGGCACGCCGCAGCCAACCCCGGGCCAGGGTCTCACGGCCCGGGACAGCGGCGTACTCGAGGGCTAACCAGATGGCGATCCGTGATGCCTCGTCGAACCGACTCCCCCTGCGGAATGCCGTGTAGGCACGTGTGCGGACGGCCCAGGCGCGTGCGGTCTCTCCCATCCACCACAGGCTTCGACCCAGACCATCGAGAGCCTCTGGTGTGATTCGTTCGGCCAAAGACTCTTCGAAGCACTCCGCGGCATCACGCCATCTGGCGTCCGCTAGTGCGGTGTAGCCCTTGGCGACGGGGGTCTCGTCTCCGGTCATATCCACTCCGGGCCGATTCTGCCAGGTCGCCGACAGCGGGACGCCTGGTCGTGCTGTGGGCTCACATCTGGCAATAACCGATGTCGCCGGGCAGTAGTTTCCCTCCCATCGTGAAAAGGCCCCCGAATGCAAGGACTGTTCGGCCTTGTCGTCGGAGCATCAGACGACTTGTAGGCTCGTGACATGCTTCTGGAGAGGGAGCAGGAGCTCGACCTACTATCCAGCCTGCTCGGAGACCTCGACGGATCGGGAGGCAAGGTCGTCCTGATTCGAGGGGAGGCGGGCATAGGGAAGAGCTCCCTGGTCAGGGGGTTCCTCGCCTCGGTCGGGGACTCGGTGCGCGCCTACGTTGGCTTCTGCGACGACCTGGAGACCCCACAGCCATTCGGGCCGCTTTGGGACATGGCCAGCGGAGACGCCCATCTAGAGAGGGCCCTCGAGGACAGTGATCGTCAGGAGGTGATGCGAGCCCTCTTCGACCTGCTCTCCGGGTCACTCAGACCCACCGTCGCCGTCATCGAGGACACCCAGTGGTCGGACGAAGCGACGTTGGATGCAGTCAAGTACGTGGGTCGTCGCATCGGCAGGACCAACGGGTTGTTGCTACTCACCTACCGCGACGAGGAGCTAGACGTCGACGATCCGCTGCGGATAGTCCTCGGCGCTCTCCCGGCGCAAAGTGTGGCGCGGATCGAGCTCACAGGACTGTCGAGAGCCGCCGTCGTCGAGATCCTGGCGGAGTCGGAGCTGGATCCCGACGAGGTGCTGGAAGCCACCCACGGCAACCCGTTCTTCGTCACCGAGATGGCCCTGACGGTCGGTGATGAGGTACCCGCCTCGGTCCGCGATTCGGTGATGTCCCGGGCGGGCCGGCTGTCTACGCAGGCCCTGGACATGCTGCGGCACATGTCGGTGATCCCCGAGCGAACGACTCAGGGCGAGCTGACGGCCCTTTTGGGCAATGCAGAGGACCAGCTCGCCGAATGCGAGCGATTGGGCCTGCTCGACGTCGTGGGAGAGACGGTGGCCTTTCACCACGAGCTCATCCGGCGTGCCATCGAGGCATCGCTCACCACGACCGAGAGAGTCGCGATCCACCGAGCCCTGTTGGATGTTCTGCCGGAGAACACTGATCCAGCTCGGTTGGTCCACCATGCCCGGGGTGCCAACGACGTGGAACGGCTGATCGCCCTGGCCCCCGAGGCGGCCCGGGCTGCCGCCCGGGTTGCCAGTCATCGCGAGGCCTCAGCCCACTACCGGGCGCTAGCACCGTATCTCAGTCGACTGCCGGAGGCAGAGAGGGCAGACGTCCTCGTGGACTGGGCGCTGATCGAGTACTACCTCGCCAACATCGAGGCGGTGGACTTGCTGGAACAAGCCATAGGCCTGCATCGTGAGCACAGTTCTGCTCTTGACCTTGCCCGGGCCCTGGCGCTGGCGGTGGCGGTCAACGAGACCCACGCCCGGACCACGGCGGCGGAGGCCTACGCACGGGAAGCGATTCGCGTTCTGGAGCCCGAAGGCCCCAGCGCCGACCTCGCCGAGGCGTATTCCCGATATGCCGACCTGCTTCTTCATCAGGGCGAAGGAGTGCGCGCAGACGAATTCGTCGAGAAGGCGATGGCGATGGGCGAGGCAACCGGGAGCGAGCTGGCTCAGATCAGGGCCCTGATCGTGAAAGGCATGCTTGCCTATGTCCGCGGCCAACCCGGCGGACGAAGCCTGGTCGAGGAGGCGCGCGCCCGTGCCAACGAAGGGGGTCACCGCTACGAGGAGGTCACCGCGCTGCGCAGTCTCTC
>CAZSOF010000249.1:0-4181 GCA_964607685.1 uncultured Acidimicrobiaceae bacterium
ATCGCTTCGATCCCGCCAGGACCCGCGCCGAGATATTCGCCATCGACACCCCGCCGCCGACGGTGTCCGGGTCTCTCCACATGGGGTCGGTCTTCGGCTATGTGCAGACCGACGCTCATGCTCGCTACCGCAGGATGGCGGGCAAGGAAGTCTTTTACCCGATGGGATGGGACGACAATGGCCTCCCCACGGAACGGCGCGTGCAGAACTACTACGGAGTCCGTTGTGACCCATCGTTGCCATTCGATCCCGACCTCCAACCACCTGAAGCAGCGGCCGACCCGCCGATCGCAATCAGCCGGCGCAATTTCATCGATCTGTGCCATGTCCTCACCAGGGAGGACGAGAAGGTATTCGAGGATCTGTGGAGGACGTTGGGCCTCTCTGTCGACTGGACCCAGACCTACGCAACGATCGACCATCTCAGCCGTCAGACCTCACAGAAGGCCTTCCTCAACAACCTCGCCCGGGGGGAGGCTTATTCGCAGGAGGCCCCCGTATTGTGGGACTCCGATTTTCAAACTGCCGTCGCCCAGGCGGAGTTGGAAGACCGGGAGAAGACGGGGGCCAATCACAAAGTGGCCTTCAGTCGGCCCGATGGATCACCCATCTACATCGAGACCACCCGTCCCGAGCTCATTTGTTCCTGTGTGGCCCTTGTGGCGCATCCGGACGACGATCGATACCAGCCCCTGTTCGACTCGACGGTCAGGTCGCCGCTCTTTGGTGTAGAGGTACCGGTGCTGGCCCACGAGCTGGCAGAGCCCGAGAAGGGAACCGGCATCGCCATGATCTGTACATTTGGGGATACCACCGATGTCACCTGGTGGCGCGAGCTCGACCTCCCGACACGCGCCGTGATCCAGCAGGACGGCCGCTTCCAGCATGCGACTCCACATTGGCTGTCGGGCCGTGGCGCGGAGATCTACTCCGAACTCGCCGGCCTCTTCCCCAATCAGGCGCGAAGACGGATGGCCGAGCTCCTGGCCGAGTCCGGAGAACTCGACGGGGAGCCGAAACAAATCAAACATCCGGTCAAGTTCTACGAGAAGGGCGATCGGCCCCTGGAGATCGTGACCAGCCGCCAGTGGTACATCCGCAATGGAGGTCGAGAGGATGATCTGCGCAAGGAGTTGCTGGAACGTGGCGAGGAGCTGCATTGGGTCCCGGACTTCATGGGAGTCCGGTATCGCCATTGGGTCGAGGGATTGAATGGCGACTGGCTGATATCTCGACAGCGATTCTTCGGCGTTGCCATTCCGCTGTGGTATCCGGTCTCCGACGATGGCGACATCGACTACGACAACCCGATCGTCCCCACGGACGATCAGTTGCCCGTCGATCCCAGCTCGGACACTCCCGACGGCTACGAGGAATCTCAACGCGGTCAGCCCGGCGGTTTCGTGGGCGACCCCGACATCATGGACACTTGGGCCACTTCCTCGCTGACGCCCCAAATCGCCGGGCACTGGGCGGACGATCCCGGCTTCTTCGCCAGGGTCTTCCCGATGGACATCAGACCCCAGGGCCCGGAGATCATCAGGACCTGGTTGTTCTCCTCGACTGTTCGAGCGCACTTCGAGCACGGTGTATTGCCCTGGCACACCGCCACCATCAATGGATGGATCCTCGACCCCGATCGCAAGAAGATGTCGAAGTCCAAGGGCAATGTGGTCACCCCCATGCCCCTGATCAGCGAGTACGGCGCGGAGGCCGTCCGCTACTGGGCGTGCAACGGTCGCCCGGGTGTCGACACGGCTGTCGACTTCGGTGTGATGAAGATAGGGCGACGTCTCGCCATCAAGATTCTCAACGCATCGCGATTTGCGCTCGGGTTCTCGGATGCCGATGTGGAAGCCTCGGCGATCACCGAGGCCGTAGACCGCTCCATGCTCGCTCTTCTGGCTGACGTGGTCGACAGCGCCACCGCGGCTTTCGAGGAGTACGACTATGCCGAGGCGATGGAGGTCACCGAGCGGTCGTTCTGGGACTGGACAGACGACTATGTCGAGCTGGTCAAGGCCAGGGCATACGACCAGGGGCGGGAAGCATCGTCAGCCCACGCCTCCCTCCAGCTGGCGCTCGGAGTGTACCTGCGCCTGTTTGCGCCGTTCCTCCCGTTCGTCACCGAGGAGGTCTGGAGCTGGTGGCGCCAGGGGTCGGTGCACCGATCGACCTGGCCGTCGTCGAGCGAGCTGGATGGCGTGAGCGGCAACCCGAGAGTCTTCCTCGATGCCAGCCGCGTGCTGCGAGAGGTTCGCCGGACGAAGTCCGAGGCAAGAGTGTCGATGAAGGCCAAGCTGGCTCCGATCTCTCTGCGGAGTGATGAAGAATCCATCGAGCGGTTGAAACTGGCCCAACACGACTTGATGAAGGCTGCGGGGACGGATTCCATCGGCTATTCGGTTGGAGAATTCGACGTGGACGCCCGTCTTCTTCAAGACTCCAGCAGCTGAACCAGCCGGTCGTAGTCGTCGTCGACCGATTTCTGCGCTCTGCTCGCCACGATCGGTTCCAACAGCTTCAGGATCCATTTCTCGGGGCCTCCGGAGATGTGCGCCGTGACCCGGCATGATTGCTCCCCCATCGGGGCGACCTGACGTTGGACTTGGATGGGGAACGTCGATTCGACGGTCTCGATCGCGATCAACCGACCGGGCTCGAATGTCGTGACGACGAAGGTCGACACGACGTCCCGGCCCATGAATCGGGCATGCTGGGTGTAGGTCGAACCCACGGCGATGGGTGGATCCGAGGTCCACCGACATGCCACCATCCCGGTCTGCCACTTGGGGTTGTTGGAGGCGTCGGCGAAGAACGCGAAGACCTCCTCTGCCGGTCGGGCTATCTCACGCTCGGCAGTCATCTCCATGACCGACTCACTCTCGGTTCCGGCGATTCAGTGCCTGGTCGATCAGCCGTAGCCTCTCTTTGATCGCCCTCTCCGATCCCCTGTCGGTCGGGCGGTACACAACCGTGGGGTCGACTCCGTCCGGGAAGTACTGCTGGTCGACTACCCCATCTGGGTGGTCGTGGGAGTAGAGGTATCCCTCCCCATGCCCTAGCTCCTCGGCGCCTCGATACCCGGTGGAGCGAAGATGAAGCGGAACGCTGGGCGTTGGACCATGTTGAACCAGGTCACGGGCTGTTCCGATGGCCCGACCAACCGAGTTCGACTTGGGTGCGGTAGCCAAATACAACGTGGCGTGGGCGAGGTGATACGCGGCTTCGGGCAGACCCACATACGCCAGCGCGTCGGCCGCGGCCACGGCCACTCGCAGACCGTCGGAGTCAGCGAGCCCGACGTCCTCGGAGGCCAGAATCATCAGTCGACGGGCAACAAACTCGGGGTCTTCGCCACCTTCCAGCATGAGCAGCAGCCAGTACATCGCCGCATCGGGGTCGGAGCCCCGGATCGACTTGATGAACGCCGAGATCACGTCGTAGTGGCTGTCGCCTGCCTTGTCATAGCGAACCAGACGTCTCTGCAGGGCCTCGGCGATGTGCTTGTTCTCGATGACTGCATGACCCTTCGCCTGCGCCATGCGAGCGGCGACTTCGAGCGCGTTGAGGGACTGGCGGGCATCGCCACCGGTGCGGGTGGCCAGCTCCTTCGCCCCTTCGGGGGGGAGCCCCAGACCCATCGAACCCAGTCCACGATCCAGGTCGGTCAGCGCTGTCTGCAACACACCACCGATCTCCTCAGGCGTCAGGGGCTCGAGGCGGAACAATGTCATGCGGCTCATGAGGGGACTGTTGACCTCGAAGTACGGGTTCTCGGTGGTTGCGCCGACAAGGATCAGGGTTCCGTCCTCCACACCGGGGAGAAGAGCGTCCTGCTGGTTCTTGGCGAACCGGTGGATCTCGTCAAGGAAGAGCACCGTCCGACGTTCCTCCGTGGCCAGCCGCTCTCGGGCACCGGCGAGGACCTCTCTGATGTCCTTGACGCCCGCCGAGGTGGCCGAGAAGGTCTGGAACACAGCGTTGGCGTGATTGGCGACCAGCCGGGCCAGAGTCGTTTTACCGGAGCCGGGTGGCCCCCACAAGAGCATCGAGATCGGCTCGCCAGACTCGATGATGTGGCGAAATGCCGCCCCGGGCGCCAGGAGATGCGGCTGACCGGCTACCTCGTCCAACGATCGCGGCCGCATCCGGGTGGCCAGCGGCGCCGATCGCGCCGC
>CAZSOF010000250.1:0-4164 GCA_964607685.1 uncultured Acidimicrobiaceae bacterium
ACCTGACAGTCCCCAGTGCACGTCATCTCGTCGGTACTGTCGATGCGTATTTGCGATTCTGCGGAGCGCGCTGATGATCGACAACCATTGTCATCCCTTCGACGTTGAGGAAGAGCCGTTTGACCTCTTCCGAGTGGCTATCGATCTCGGTGAACCATCTGATCCCTCAGCCACTGACAGTCGCGGCGAAGCGGCTCTTCTCTTCTGGAGATCCCTGTTGCGTTCCAGGGTGGCCGCTCGGCTCGGCGTGGAAGATCAGGATCTCGAGTCGGCCAGGACCGCCGCTGCAACCGACTACGCGTCGTATGTAGCTGGTTTGTTTGCCGAAGTCGGGTTCACCGATCTGATCATGGATCCAAGCTGGCCATCGGGCTCGACCAAGCGGCTGGCGGACTTCGGGCGGCTGTCTGGATGCCGGATCCATCCTTTGGTGAGACTGGAGGCTGTGGTCGATCCGATGGTTTCGCAGGGAGCTGAATTCGGCGAGATCAGAGAGCGATTCGACGAGGCTCTCAGCGAGGGAGTGGACGCAGGGAATCGGGGCCTCAAGACTGTCGTCGCCTACAGGACGGGTCTGGGTATCGACCCGAATGTGTCGGAAATGGAGGCGAGAAGTGCCCTTGCCGGTGACTGGTCAGCTGGCCAGTCGACGAAACCTCTCCGCGACCTACTCGTTGTACGAGCGCTTGAGTTTGCCGTTGACCAAGATCTACCTGTGCAGATCCACACCGGGTTCGGCGACTCCGATATCCGGCTTCAGGACTCGAACCCTTTGCTGTTGGAGGATCTGTTGCGAACCCCGGTCGGATCCGAGGCACAGATCGTCCTCCTCCATTCCGGGTTTCCTTTTCAGGAGGAAGCGGCTTTTCTCGCTGCCAGCCATTCCAATGTGCACATCGACGTGTCATTGGTCGGCGTTTTCGTTCCGACGGCATTAACGGACACTCTGGTCAAGGTGGTGGGCATGGTGCCTCCGGAACGTGTCCTGGTCGGTACCGATGCCTATGGCCCACCGGAGCTGTTCTGGTTCGCTGCCACAATGCTTCAAGAGTCCTGGGAGCATGCAAGCGCGAGATTCAAGACACTTGGTGTTGCCGATGGGTGGCTGGAGAGGACACGAGAGGCCGTTTTCGACACCAACGCCAGGCGGCTGTACCGCCTGGATGAGCTCTCTCCTTGACTTCCAGCACACGTGGGTGGCTCCGACTGAGTGACTCGTAGCTGAGCAGTTCGTTGACACCCATACACGGTGCTCGTATGTTCGCCGTTGGCGGTCGAACGGAGGTTGAGCGATGGCGCGATTAGAGGACATCAGCGTCGGAAAGGTCGATTTCGTCGAACGCCACGGGCTGTGGACAGAGGAACAGCAGGGAGCAGCCGAGCGGATCCAGAGCCAAATCGAGGAGAGTGATCTCACCACGGTTCGCATTTCTTGGGGGGATCAACACGGAATCTTGCGTGGCAAGACTCTGACCACCCACGACTTCCTCCACGCGATGCGGAATGGGATCGACTTCCAAACGGCCACCCTGTATATGGACACAACAAACAACCTCTTCGCTCCGATGTTCACTTCCGGTGGCGGGTTAGACATGGACGAGTTGGCCGGCGGTCCTGACTCGATCCTGGTCCCGGATCCGACCACATTCAGAGTTCTCCCATGGACCCCCAACACCGGATGGGTGTTGTCGGACATGTACTTCTCCGACGGCAATGCAGTTCCGTTTGACACCCGCGGGGTGCTGCGACGGGTGCTCGACAACCTTGCCGACCAAGGCTACGAATACGTCTCCGGGCTCGAAGTTGAGTGGTATATCACAAAGTTGGAAGACCCCATGCTCCAACCGGAGCAGTCCGGCTGGCCACCGGATCCTCCCCGAGTCAGCGCCATAGCCCATGGATTTCAATACCTGACAGAACACCGCAACGACGAAATCGATCCCATCCTGCAACTGCTGCAGGAGAACCTCACCGCCCTGGGTCTACCCTTACGGACAATGGAGGATGAGTGGGGTCCTGGCCAGTGTGAGTTCACCTTTGACCCCGCCATCGGGCTTGAATCCGCCGATAACATGCTGTTGTTCCGCACAGCAGCAAAACAGATCTGCCGGCGCAATGGATATCACGCCACGTTCATGACGCGTCCAGCTCTGGCCAATTTCTTCTCCAGCGGGTGGCATCTCCATCAGTCGCTACGAACTGTCGGCAACGGTGAGAACGCTTTTACGAATCGAGCCGACAACGGTGAGCCGATCTCGGAGATGGGCAAACATTTCGTCGGAGGTCTCTTGGCACACTGTTTCGAAACCGCGCCTTTCTCCACTCCGACTATCAATGGGTATAAACGGTTCAAGCCATATTCCTTTGCTCCGGACAAGATCACCTGGGCCCTGGAGAACCGAGCAGCCTTTATCCGGGTGATTGGAGGCCCCGGCGACGAGACCGCCCATGTTGAAAACCGAGCCGGGGAACCCTGCGCCAACCCGTACCTGTACATGGCGTCACAGATCATTGCTGGTATGGACGGGGTGGAGCACGACACTGACCCGGGGCCTTTGAGCGAGGCCCCCTATGAGGCGGATGCGCCCAGCATGCCGAGAAGCCTCATGGAATCGATTGACGCTCTAAACGAGAGCCAACTCTTCCGCAAGGAACTCGGCAATCGATTCGTCGATTACTTCGTGGCGCTGAAAGGCTCGGAGATCAATCGGTTCCTCGACCATGTGACCGACTGGGAGCAGCGCGAGTACTTCGAGATCTTCTGACCGAACAACCGGCCAGTTCGGGAGTTGTTAATGGTCGATCCAGGCCAGTTCCTGCCCCTGCCGGTACTGACGTGGACGTCGACATGTTGGTCATGAGAATTCCTCAGCCAATCGCGCTTGACGCCGATCTGGCTTCCTGATCCATCATGTACTTGGCTTGGAGCGTGTCGAAACTGTGAGGAGGTCGCTATGAGCGAAAAGAATGCAGGCTGGCGAGGAGAGAAGGTAGGGGGAATGACCCCCGAGGAGATCGACGAATTCCTAAAAGGCCCATGGCTAGCCAGGCTCGCCTGCCTCAAACCCGACGGATGGCCCTATATCGTGCCCGTTTGGTACCACTGGGACAGTGTTGGCTTCTGGGTGGTTCCGCGGGCACGCTCTCAGTGGGCCCATTACATGGCACTTGACCCTCGCGTCTCCCTGGTCGTCGATGAACCTGACCCGCCCATCCGCAAGGTGATCTGTGAGGGAACTGCGGTTGTGGTCGAAGCCGGCGTCGGACCATATCTTGACAACGGAGAGAAATCGATCTGGAACCAAATTGGTGAGAAGTACACCGGACCACGCTACCTCGGCGAGGAACGGTCCCAGGACTACAGGGGCTCGGTGAACGTGGAGCCATGCTGGACGTTTAAGATCGTTCCACGCAAGATCATCTCTTGGCAGGGTTTCGACTGGGCGGGCCGATACAAGCATCCTGAGTTCTACCCCGACGAAGAGGGCGGACCACGAGTCGAGCCAGCCTTCCCTGCTTAGTGGACAATTGGCGCTAGAGATTCTCACGATTTGGAATCCTTCACTCCTCCTGGCGGTTCGCTAGGCGACGAACCGCGTATGCGTCCCATACTTGTAATCCAGCACACCAACGACCCGGATACAGGCTGGTTGGGCAGTGCCCTAGCCAAAAGGGGCTATGGGGAGAGAGTCACCCAGCCACGACTCGGTGAATCTCTTCCGAGCAGCGAACAGTTCACGGCCGTCGTTGTTTTAGGGGGAATTGAAGGGGCGTACCAGGACGGCTCCTATCCATATCTGGTGACTGAGAAGGATTACCTCAAAGAGGCAACACGAGCCGACATCCCAATCCTCGGAATCTGCCTTGGCGCACAACTTCTGGCGGACGCTCTCGGAGGACAAGCATTCCGGGGGCACTCAACCGAGTTCGGCTATCCGGATATCCACCTCACACCGGCCGGCAAAAGAGATCCAGTACTTCACACCTTGGATGGTCCCGCACTCGTTTGGCACGGTGACACCTTCGCGATGCCGCCTGGAGGGGTCCTCCTCGCTGAATCCTCTCGTTATCCATACGCCTACCGGAGTGGCAATTCAATAGGACTTCAATTCCACCCGGAAGCAAACCCCGAGATGGTCAACCGGTGGCTGCTGCAAGCTCGAA
>CAZSOF010000251.1:0-2483 GCA_964607685.1 uncultured Acidimicrobiaceae bacterium
CGGGCATGGACCTTCTTGTGGGTGAGCTCAACGGTGACCGTCCGCAACGGCCAGCCTTTGCGGTCGGCGTACATGCGAAGGGTCATCGCCGTGCACGCACCGAGCGACGTGAGCAGATAGTCGTAGGGGGTGGGACCGGCGTTGGTTCCGCCCACACTCCTCGGCTCGTCTGCGACGAGCGGGAACCCGTTGGAGATTATGTCGGTTCGGAAGCCTTCCTCGATGCGGACAGTGGTGACCGACTTCGGGGCGTCCATGATGAAGTCCGGTTGGGAGTGATCGGCCAGATCAGCGCTCATGTATCGCGCCGCCCAGGTGGCCACCACCTCGGCGGCGTAGTGAGCATCGTCGTCGCTGCTTATCAGATGGTCGGCGCCATCGAGAGCCAAGAAGTTCTTTGGGTGGCGTGCGCTATCCAAGATCTCGAGGGCGTTCTCGATGCCGACTGTGTTGTCCGTCGGAGAGTGAATGACCATGAGGGGGCGTTTCATGCTCCGTATCGCGCCGGAGAGGTCGATGCTGTCGATGTCGGCGAGGAAATGATCCCGGACCATGAAGGATCGTCCGGCCAGGTCCACCTCGGCGTGGCCATGCTCGATGATCCGGTCCAGGTCCCCGGCTATGTGACGCTTGATGTGTGCCGGGGAGGATGGGGCAGCTATCGACACGACTGCCCGCGCCGATTCGATCGATGCGGCCGCGGCAAGCACTACTGCACCACCGAGCGAGTGGCCTATCAGAAGCTCTGGAGCCTGGTAGTTGTCGGCGAGAAAGGAGGACGCCGCCAGATAGTCGGTCACACTGGTCGAGAAGTTGGTCTCCTCGAACCGACCATCGCTCCCCCCCAGTCCGGTGAAGTCGAAACGGAGCATGGCGACACCGTGCAGGGCCAGAGTCTGGGCGATGCGGCCGATGGCGCGAAGGTCCTTGCTGCAGGTGAAACAGTGCGCATAGAGGGCGAATGCCAGTGGATCGCCGGTCACGGGCAGATCTATGCGACCGGCGAGCCTCTCTCCCCGTGTGTTGTCGAAACGTACCTTCTCGGTTCTCACAAGACTCCAGGCCTGCCCGGGGCGAGGACGCGTTTCATTCTCTGACGTAGCGGAGAAAGAGCGAACGTTCCCCTCGAAGCACTCGGTCAAGACTCATCTCTGTGGGCGGATCCAACTCGTCGGGGGCGGAGGCGACTCTCTTCGACTCGCCAAGAGCGAACAACGGTGACAACGTCAGATTGATTTCGTCGACCACGCGATCCGCGATCAGCTGACTATTCACGCTGGGACCGCCTTCACACAGAACTACTCCCGCCTCACCGAAGACATCGATTATCCCCGCGCCGCTCATATCAGAAGCCTGGATGACATCGGCGACGTCCCGCAACTGACCCAGATCGTCCGGGTTACTCGAGGTGACCACCAGAGGTCTATTGGCCCGATCCGAGAAAACCCGGTGACCCGGGTCGATTTTCCCGCTCCTGGTCAGGATGACAAGTCGTGGCGGTCCGTCGAAGCCTGCGGCGTTACGACGCTCCATCATCTCCGACGACATCCTGATCGGCCCGAGCTTTTCGGATCTGACCGTCTGTGCTCCCATCATCACGACATCGGCCACCGAACGGAGGGCGAGAAAGAGCAGCCTGTCGTCCTCGTCGTTGAGTGCGGTGGCACCACCCTTGAGGGCCGTGGCCCCATCGATCGAAGCCACCATGTTGAGCATCACCCAGGGACGCCCTTCTGCGGTCCGCTGTTCGGCGAAAAGCATGCCGAGGACATCGACCGGATCGGTTGTGTCCAGTCTGGTGAGCATCTCAGCAACCTACCCCGCCGGCGATGGTCGGAACGTCCCGACTGAGCGTCGGGCTGGGGCCAAAGTGACCGGGATCTGAAGTAGACAAGAATGGCCAGTCCCCTGACGGTGCGACCAGACGGTGACCCCCGGCGGGGATTTCAGCGAACGATTCAGGTGCGTGTCGACGCAGGCGACCGGGCGAAACGTACCCGACAGGCCCTCTTCCAAGTGACCACCCACCCACATTCGAAGCAGACCGGATCGCGCAGGCGCGTGAGTTGAGGCTCTACTTGTTTCTGCCGGGCGCTGCACCCGAGTTGCCCGGTGACTCGGGGCGGCCATGGCTATCGGCATGGTTATCGGCAGCTACCGAGGCCTCGCTGCGGTGGCCCCGATCACAGTCCGCCTCGAACGTCTTGAAATCGAAATCGCTTTCTCCGTCGAGTTCGACAGGCTCGATGTCGGAGCCTTGGACTTTCGTCTCTTCCGTCCTTCCGATATCGGACTGGGCCAAATATCGGACCACACAACCGTGTCCTTGGATGTCAACCAGCCCCATGCCGGCCTTCACGAACTGTCCGTGGTTGATCTGGTCGTTGGGCCCACCCACAACGGCCGCCCACACCTCACAGTCTTCGTACCCGTCGAGGACGACCTCCAGCGGTTCGTCTTCGTCCCCCTCGTCGTAGGTGCCG
>CAZSOF010000251.1:2583-4148 GCA_964607685.1 uncultured Acidimicrobiaceae bacterium
AAACTGAACCACGTGTCCTCGGGATGGGACTCCTCGTGTTCGGCCATGGCGATGCCGGATACGCCGAGCAGGCCGGCCAGCATCATGAGAACAACGGTCAGTCGACGAGATCTCAACAGTCCAATCCCTTCCCCAGACCGGCCCGGCAACAGCCTACGTCAACCACGGAGGGTGGTCAACCACCACATTCCGCGCCCATGACGACCCGAAGAGCTATGGCACCGGGCCCTAGCCCGCTTCGCCTCCGGTTTGGCGACGGAGGGCAGCCGGCACCCCGCTACCGGCAGCCTTGATGGGCGTGAGATGCCCGAAGAACCCATCTACCCGGCATATCAGCCCGGAGGACGCTTCCAGAGTCGCGATGTCGAGACCCTCCATCAACACCCTCCCACGACTGATCATGTCCCACCGGTACCTGAGACGGCCATGTTGGTGATCGATCTCAGACGCGATCACGAAGCGATAGCCCGGTCTGGTGGCGCGGAGACTTCGAACCGCGGCTTCCAACCCCGAAATGCCGATGAACGAGTCCCGGGGATCATTCCACTCCACGTCCTCGGTGACCGCGGTGGCGAGGTGGGTGGGCACCTGTTGCAGATCCAACTCGTTCCATGCCCTCCAGTACGAGACCAAGGGCTCCGGCATCTGCACGTCCCATTCGGGCAAACGAAAGCGCACACTCCTTGGACTTCAGGCCCGAAGCAGTCGGTTACACCCGGCGTATCGGACCCTGGCTACTGAGATGCCTGGCTACTCACCTGCCGGTTGGGAGCTGGCATCCGCCCCGGAGCGCCGGGTGCCTAACATTCTCACCAGCGCCCCAAAATTGAGCGCCCAGCCTACGCCGAACACCTTGCCGGGAAGGAGCGGACCCTCCGGATTCCAGTAGGTGCTCTGCAGGCGGCCAATCGTCGGCATGCGGAAGTCGTACGGCACGAAATCGGCGACTTTCCCGTGCCATGTCCTCTCATCCGACGGCTTGCGGAGCTCTTGGATGACTGCGATGACCCCGACAATCGCCAGAATCAGCCTCCAGATGTCCCTGACGTTGGGTACCCGCCGATCGTTTTCCATCGCCCCAGATTACGCGGATCGACGACGAGCCACAGCGACCCAACCCCGGGGCGGTCCCTGACGTAAGGGTCGGCTGCAGTGAATACTGAATCGTCAAATATGAGGCTTCGGCGTCAACGCGTGCCCGCTGATGGGCGTCGAGGGGGCGAAGGATCGTGCGTTCACCGATCACCAACGAGCACCGCGCACATCACCTCACCGAACAAGACCAGAATCGTCTGTCACAGGAGGATGCAATGAGGATCACCAAGAACACCCCAACCGCCACCGGACCCAGTGAATGGTTCACAGGCGTCGTCTACATCGACCCGGTGGCGAGGCCATCGGATGAATCACGTCTCAACGCCAGCCTGGTCCACTTCACACCGGCGGCGCGGACGGCGTGGCACAGCCACCCCAACGGTCAGACCCTGTGGGTCACCGAAGGTGTGGGCCTGGTGCAAGGACGTGGAGGTTCGATCCACGTGATTCGGCCCGGCGACTCCGTGACC
>CAZSOF010000252.1:0-4130 GCA_964607685.1 uncultured Acidimicrobiaceae bacterium
AGATGGTGGCCAAGGGCCTCACCGGGATGTCGGCGATCCAGATCGACGAAAGCCGGGGTCAGCACTCATCGGCGATTGGGGGCGAGGTCATCCACCGCGATGATCTGGTCGTCCTGACTTAGGATCAGGAGATGGTCGAGCGTCTCACCAAGCTCCAGCCGGGCATGCCAATCGTCTATGGAGGCGACAAGGTCGCCATTGTCGGCGAGGAACTGGCACACGCCTTTCGCGATGGCGATCGCCTGATCGTGGTCCAGGAAACAGGAGACCTGCTCCATGTGCCGGCCGATGATTGGACAGCCGCCACCACCGCCGTGGATGCCGCCACCGAGGCCTTCTCTGGCCTGGCCGGCGTCAGCGACGGTCAGATGACCGATTTCTATGAGCACTTCGCCGCCCATCTGGAAGACGATGAGGCCTTCGCGCCTATCGCAGAGGCGAATCAGGTGGATGTTGAATCGGCGTCGGCGCGGGGGAGGTCGGTCACCCGGCTCATTCTGGACGACGGGATGCGCAAGGGCATGGTCGAGGGTCTGCGGATGTGGGGGACTGGCGAGCCCACGCGGGGCCGGGTCGTCGAAGTGGTCGAGCGTCAGGGCTGGCGTCTCCATCAAGTGATCTCGGGTCTGGGCGTCGTCGCCTTCGTATTCGAAGGGAGACCCAACGTGCTGGCCGATGCCACCGGAGTGCTGCGCCCCGGGAACACCGTCGTCTACCGCATCGGCTCGGATGCCCTGGGAACGGCCAGAGCCATCATGAACCACGCGCTGCGGCCGGCTCTGGAGAAGGCCGGCCTCCCCAGCGGCGCGGTCTCACTTGTCGATGCTCGCTCCCATGCAGCCGGTTGGGCATTGTTCTCCGATCCGCGTCTTGGCCTGGCCGTTGCTCGCGGATCGGGGACCGCGGTCACCCAGCTCGGAGCGGTGGCTCGACAGAACGGGATACCAGTCAGCCTCCACGGAACCGGAGGAGCATGGATCGTGGCATCTCAGTCGGCTCCGGCACGAGATCTCGAGTCGGCGGTCTACCACTCACTCGACCGAAAGGTGTGCAACACGGTGAACACCGTCTGCATCGTGGCCTCCAGGGCCGAGGAACTGGTGCCGGCGTTCCTCCGGGCGTTGGATGGCGCCGGTGAGCGACGGGGTGTCGTCTCCAAGCTCCATGTGACAGAACGCGTCACCCCACTGATTCCCGAAGACTGGTTCCAGGAGGTGTCGATATCCCGGGCTGCGGGGCCGAGCACCGAGGCCAGAACCGAGGTGATCGACGACGATGGGCTCGGAGTGGAGTGGGAATGGGAGGACAGCCCCGAGGTCACGCTGACCCTGGTTCCCGACGTCCAGACCGCGGTTCGTCTCTTCAATCAGCAGAGCCCTCACTTCATCGCCAGCCTCATCTCCCAGGATGCGGACGAGCATCGGAGGTTCTTCGAATCCATCGACGCTCCCTTCGTCGGCAACGCCTTCACCAGATGGGTGGATGGCCAGTACGCGCTGGGCAAACCCGAGTTGGGCCTGTCGAATTGGCAATTCGGCCGCCTCTTCGGCCGGGGCGGGATCATGTCCGGAGATTCGGCGTTCACCATTCGCATCAGGGCCGAAGTCGACGACCCAGACCTCGGTCGCTGAAGGACTCGACTCAGAGGGAGAGGACTCCCTGAATCGCCTCCATGCGGTTGACCCGGTCGATGCTGACCTGTGAGGTGCCATCCCGCAGCCGCTCCGTCTCTGCCAGCACCTCAGAAAGCGGAAAGAGGCGGATCCAGTCGTCGCTGGTCGGCTGACCCGTCTCCACGCCGATGTTCCATGCTGTCATCACGTCGGCGGTCCCGTCGAGAACGGCTTCGACCGCGGTAAGTCCGAATCGCCCGGCGAGAAACCGGTCGCGATAGGAGGCGTTCCCCCCACGGACCACGTGGCCGAGCACGGTCCCCCTTATTTCGTACTCGTCGGTGTGGCCCAGCTGCGCTGTCGCCTCGGCCACCAACTCGTGGGTGGGGACCGGGACCCCTTCGGCCTTGATCACCAGGACCCGGGTTTTGTCACGTGATGCGTCGAAGCTGGACCGGATGATCTCGGTCACCGACTTCATGACCTCATCCCTGGTGTGAGGGCGCTCGGGCAGGAGCACCGCGTCCGCGGCCGTAGCCACCGCCGAGGCCATCGCCAGGTAGCCCGATTGTCGTCCCATCACCTCGACGATGAAGGCACGATGATGCGAACGTGCGGTATCGGAGATGCGATCGCATGCCTCGACGATGGTGTTGAGGGCGGTGTCGACACCCAGCGCTTCTCGGGTTAGCCCTATGTCGTTGTCGATCGATGCCGGGATTCCCACGATGGGAATCGCGGCATCCTGAGCCAGTGCGTGGGCGCCGGCCATGGAGCCGTCTCCGCCGATCACCACCAAGCCGGTTATCGAGTACTCCTCGAGCTGCTCGATCGCCCGCACCCGGCCTTCCTTGGTCAAGAACCGTTTGCTCCTGCTGGAACCGAGGAACGTGCCGCCCAAGCCGCCCATGCTCTCCACGTCTGGTTCTGGTGTCAGGATCCCCCCGCGACGGGATCGTGTCAGGGGACGGAACTCACCGTCGATGAGCCCGTCGTAACCCGTTTCCACACCCCAGGTCTGGACGCGGTGGGAGGCGGCCACCTTGGTAACCGCCCGGATGGCGGCGTTCATCCCCGGTGCGTCACCTCCCGAGGTGAGGATTGCCAGCGCAGTCATCCCGGGGAACGGTAGACGTTGTTGCCGCGGGACCTTCGAGTCCGGGGGTCGCGAGGTCCACCCGGGCGACGTGCGTTTGGGCGCCGTTAGCGTGTGCCCTCCTTCATAGAAAGAGACAGGTCATGCGAATCGGAATCCTGACCGGCGGGGGAGATGTGCCCGGTCTGAACCCGTGTATCAAGGCGGTGGTCAATCGGGTGGCGCACGACGATCACGAGGTGATCGGGATCCGGCGGGGATGGGGTGGGCTGGCTCGGGCCAACCCCGACGATCCGCAGACCATGGAGGAGAATCTCATCGAGCTCACACCAGCGGTGGTGAGGACCATCGACCGGACCGGCGGGACCTTTTTGCACACCTCGAGGACCAATCCGGCGCGCATGGCCAACACCGAGATCCCCGACTTCCTGACATCGAGGTTCTCGGGTGAGGGCCCTCACGACATCACATCACACATCCTCTCGGTGTTGGAGACGACCGCGATCGATGTCCTCATACCGATCGGCGGCGATGACACCCTCTCTTATGGGCTGCGTCTGCACGAGGAGGGGTTCCCGGTGATCGCCATCCCCAAGACCATGGACAACGACGTGCACGGCACCGACTACTGCATCGGGTTCTCCACGGCCGTCACCCGGGGTG
Organism: uncultured Acidimicrobiaceae bacterium; assembly: GCA_964607685.1. Lineage (GTDB taxonomy): Bacteria > Actinomycetota > Acidimicrobiia > Spongiisociales > ZC4RG35 > JANQRA01. The sequence goes on from CAZSOF010000252.1 coordinate 3,373, forward strand.
TCGACTTCATCCATCGTCTGCGCACCGCTGCCGGGTCTCATGAGCGAATCGCAGTGGTCGAGCTGTTCGGGCGTTACAGCGGGGAGACGTCTCTGATCACCGCTTACCTCGCCGGTGTCGATCGGGCGGTGATCTCCGAGGTCGCGTTCGACATCGAGAGGCTGGGATCGCTGCTGGCCGCCGATCAGGAGGCCAATCCATCCGATTACGCCATGCTCACCGTCTCCGAGGGAGCGACACCCATCGAGGGGGAGATGGTCCTCTCCGGGGAAGCAGACGCATTCGGGCACCGCAAGTTGGGTGGTATCGGTGCCCAGATCAGTGAGGCGCTGAAGGAGCGTCTGGGCAGGCCGACCCTGTATCAGCAGGTGGCGTATCTGATGCGGTCCGGTGTGCCCGACTCCCTCGACCTGATGGTGGCCACCAACTATGCGGTGACGGCGGCCGACCTGGCCCTGGAAGCTGCCAATGGCAGGATGGTGGCCTTGCGCAGCGGCATCTACACCCACGTTCCCATCTCGGTGACCAGTGAGGGTGTGAAGCGCGTGGACGTGGACGAGCTATACGACGCCGAGGAGTACCGGCCCAAACTACGACATGTCCTGGGCAAACCGATGTTCCTCTACTGACGGTGCAGGGAGTCAGGCGTCCTTGAAGTAGTCGGCCAGCGCCGAGCCGTCGACGAACTTCGACAATGTCGCCTCACCGGCCGCACCGGGGGCCCGACCGGCGAACACGCCGATGTTCCCCGAGTCCGG
>CAZSOF010000253.1:0-4106 GCA_964607685.1 uncultured Acidimicrobiaceae bacterium
TGGATGCAGTCGGGGGAGTTCGTCGTCGACACCCACGGTGTGGTGCGGGTGTCCTATCTCTACAACTACTGCCACGACTATCCCGACCCCAGGGTCTTCACCACCGCCGCCCGGCTCGCATCTGAATAGCTCGCCGTGGAGCTGCTTCTCATGCGGCATGGGAAATCGGATTGGACTGCCGACTACGAGTCCGATCACGAACGACCTCTAAACGAGCGTGGGGTGCGGAGCTCCCGTCTCATGGGTCGTGTCTTGGCCCGTGACGGCATCCAACCCGAGTTGGTCATCTGCTCCACGGCGGTCCGCGCTGAGACGACCGCGCGGCTGGCTTCCGAGGCCGGAGGCTGGGCGGCTCGCATAACCGAAGACTCCCGTCTCTATGGGGGTGGCCCCGACACCGTGATCGAAGTCGTTGGTGAGGTCCCTGATGATGTCCGACTCATGGTGGTAGGCCATCAGCCGACATGGTCATTGGCAGTGGCCATGATGACCGGGGAGCAGGTGGAGATGAAGACGGCAACCGTGGCGGTGATCGACTTCGACATCCAGTCGTGGAGTCAGGTCTCATCCACCCGCGGAGCACTCCGCGCCTTCTATCGACCGCGCAGCTACTTCGGGTCGGATCTGGACCAAGGATGAGGGCTGGGTATCGTCCCCCGATGCACAAATTGATTCCTCTGGTCCTGGTCGTTGGTCTGCTGGCAGCCTGCAGTCCTGCTGAAGAGGCCGATCCCACGACCACCTCCGAGGCTGCGGTCGAGACCACGACCAGCGAGCCGGCACCCACCACCACTACCACCGAAGCCCCGGAGGAGACGACAACCACCGAGACCCCAGAGGCCGCTGGGGGCCCGGATTGCCTCGTCGGTAGCTGGGTTCTCGACACCGAGTCCATGCTCGCTTCACTCGAAGACGTGTTTGCCCAGGCAGGGATGGGTGAGGGTTCGGTCACCGCCGCCGACGGCACCTACACCGTGGAGATGGCCGCCGACGGCACCTACAACGGAGAGAGGGACGGTTGGGGGTTCTCGGTGAGCACGCCGGAGGGTGACGTCAACATGCGCATGACCGGACAGGAGTCGGGCACCTGGTCGGCAGACGACTCGACCATCACAGTCACCGTCGACACCAGCGACGTGACGATGGAGGCGACGGTGGAGGCGGGCGGCCAGGTGGTCCAGATGCCCAGCGCCCCGGTGAATGTGCCAGACCCGATTCCCACCGCCAGCGCCTACACCTGTGAGGGGGATGTCCTCACCGTCACCAGCGAGGACACGACAGCCATCCTGAACCGGAGCTGAAGCGGGCTCAGTAGCCGGCGACCGGACGCGGGCGGTAGGGAGCCTCCATACGATCGACCTCCTCGGGGGTCAACTCCACGTCGACCGCCGCGATGGCATCCTCGAGGTGACCGAGCTTGGTGGCGCCGACGATGGGAGCTGTGACGCCGGGACGGGACAGGAGCCAGGCGAGAGCGACTTGTCCACGGCTGGCTCCTCTTTCGGCGGCCACCTCCCCGACGGCGTCGACGATCTCCAGCTTGGCCCCCGTGTAGAGGTCTCTGGTGAACTGATCCGAGGCGGCTCTGGTCGTGTCCTCGGCAGCGGATCGAGGCCGTGCCAGGACACCTCTGGCCAGAGGGCTCCACGGCAGAAGACCTACTCCCATGTCTCGACACTGGGGGATCATCTCCCGTTCCTCCTCCCGATAGAGGAGGTTGTAGTGGTGCTGCATGGTGACGAATCGGGTCCAGCCACCCAGGTCGGCGACATGTTGCGCCTTGGCGAACTGCCAGGCCGCCATGGATGACGCCCCCAGGTAGCGAACCTTCCCCCACCGGACGCAGTCGTCGAGGGCCTCCATGGTCTCCTCGATGGGCGTCCCCGGATCCCAGCGGTGGATCTGATACAGATCGATGTGGTCGAGATCGAGCCGACGGAGCGAGGCGTCGACCGAGTCGAGGATGTGTCCCCGTGACAGGCCAGCGTCGTTGGGGCCGTCACCCATCGGGAAGCGAACCTTGGTGGCCACGACATAGTCCTGCCGTCGGGAGAAGGCCTTCTTGAGCAGCCTGCCGGTGACCTCCTCACTCATGCCGCGGGAGTAGACGTCGGCGGTGTCGAAGAAGTTGACTCCGGAATCTGCTGCCAGACGCACGAAGGGCTCTGCTTCGGATCTGGGAAGGACCCAATCACGCCATTTCGGATCTCCATAGCTCATCATCCCCAGACAGATTCGGGAGACGTTGAGTCCGGTCGTGCCCAATCGAGCGTATTCCATGAGACCTCTCGGCAGCGGAACGGGAGGCTACCCGGGAATGGTTCTGGCAGTATCAGGCGATGACCTGGAAACTCGATTGTGGCTCATTCACTCTGTTCGTCATCGAGGACGGGTACTTCTGGCGCGACCCGGCCGGATACCACGAGCAGGCCACCGATCACGACTGGCGCTTCCATCCCCGAAACGAGGAGGGGATGGTGAGGATGAACTACGGCTGCTATCTCATCACCAGCGGCGATCGCACCATCATGTTCGACGCCGGAATCGGCGAGATAGAGCGGGAAGGCCTGACCTCGGGGCTCATGCCGGGGGCCGTGGACGCACTGGGTATCGCCCGCGACGCCGTGGAGGCGGTCGTCTACTCACACATGCACTACGACCACATCGGGGGGAGCCAGCGCAACGGTCGAATCGTCTTCCCTGGAGCCCGACATGTGTTTCACGCCAAGGAGTGGGACCACTGGAAGAATGTGGACGGCGAGTTCAGCCAGGCCGCGCAGAACATCATGCGACCGCTGCTCGAGGCGGAGCTGGTCGATTTCATCGAGGCCGACACCGAGATCTTCCCGGGCCTGACCGCGGTGGAGTCCTTCGGGCACACGCCGGGGCACCTCACCCTGAGCATCATCTCCGATGGCACCCGCACCCTCGTCGGGGGTGACGTGAGCAACCATCCCTTCCAGGTGGAGCACCCGCACTGGAGTCTGCCGGTGGACAACGATCCTGAGATGGCGGCCTCGACACGAGACCGGGTCTTTGAGCAGATAAGGGACAGTGACACCACGTTCGTGGCCGGTCACTATCCCATGCCCGGAGTGGGTAGGATCATCACCGACGACGGGATGCGTGTATATCAACCGGAATCCCCGGCCCGGGTCGGTTGAGTGGCTGATCGGCACGGCTCGTGGGTGGTGACCGCCTACCGGGAGAGGGAGGAGATGGTGGCCCCCGTGGCGGGAAGCGAGCCGCTTTGGGAATTCGATGACACCCGTCTCTTCGGCACCACCGGCCTCAATCGGTTCACCGGCACCTTCGATGGATCGTTCCCCGTCGGGCCCATGGCGATGACGCGGATGGCGGGCCCTCCGGAGTTGATGGACCAGGAGGACCGGTTGATGGCCAACCTCCACGAGGCCGACGCCATCGTCGTGGCAGAAGACGGAATGATGTTGAGTCGAGAAGGGTTGTCTCTGATTGAACTGCAACGCTCGGGAACGGATCGACCCACCCGGGCGACTTGATTGTGGAAAAGAGGGGGGTTCACAAGACATGCGTTTTGCGTATAGTTGAACGCTCGGGTCACCTTTCCCCACGACCCCCTTGCTGCTGGAGGACACGGATTACCAATGGCCGCCACTGAGACGCGTAAAGAAAAGACCGAAAAGCCGCGCCGTTCGCGTCTTCAGTCCAAGCTGACTGATGAGCGTGGGCGTCTCACCACGGACCTGGTTTCCCAGTACCTGACGGCTATCGGCGAATACGACCTGCTCACCGCAGAGCAGGAGGTCGAGCTGGCGCAGAAGATCGAGGCCGGCGAGGAAGGCGCCGAGCGTCTCGAGGAGGGCGACTACGGCGGCAAGCGCGAGGAGATGGAGCTGAAGCGGCTGGCCCGTCGTGGCGCCCAGGCCAAGGACGACTTCCTGACCGCCAACCTGCGGCTGGTCGTGGCCAACGCCCGTCGCTATGCCAACACCTCCGGCATCGACTTCCTCGACCTGATCCAGGAGGGCAATCTGGGTCTCATCCGCGCCGTCGAGAAGTTCGACTGGCGCAAAGGCTTCAAGTTCTCCACCTATGCAACGTGGTGGATCCGTCAGGCGATCACC
>CAZSOF010000254.1:0-4048 GCA_964607685.1 uncultured Acidimicrobiaceae bacterium
CTCAGTGCCCTTGAGGCGGCTTCGCCTGTGACCACGACAGCAGGTCCTGATCGCTTCGGGTAACCGCCAGGAAGCTCGTGCCATGCCGCAGGCCACGCGCTGACTTCCGACGAACGCGACCAACGGGCCGGGGGTCCGTTAGCGTGCGGGCAGGTCGACGACCTGGAGCCTCTTGGCGTGGGGGCACCACTGCGCAGGCTCGGTCCGCTGGCCCACGAAGAAGTCGTCGTCGGAGCCCACGACGGTGTTGTCGACGTAGACCTGCGGCGTGCCGGAGATGGTCACGCCGATCTGGTCGTTCCCGTCGAGGACCGACAGGCCGTCGCGGTTGACGACCATCCACGAGTAGTTGCCGTCGCTGCCCCAGTCGACGTGGGAGGGCCGATGAGGCCGCCGCCGAGCAGCCCGCCCGGGGAGAGCAGCGGCGGGTGCAGTGGCTTCGGGCACGTAGGGGTTGGGGCAGTCGCTCGTTCAATGTCGTGCCGTGGAGGTCCCGTCAAACGCCACCACGGATTCCAGCCTGCGACTTAATCCCTTGGCAGTCACACGGGGGCTCCGTGGCCCTAGAGGACGCTATCCGCCAAAGCCTCGGAAGCGTCGACCTTCCGTGCATCGCCGTGGCCCCTGTTCGAGGACGGACCGCAAGGGTCAGCATCGGCAACGATAGGCACCCCCCGGTGGCCTAGGGTCGCGACGCCGCACTGGATGGCGCAGAGCCGCAGATGACCGAGGGAGCTAAGGACCATGTCGTTCCAGACCCCGAAGACGATCGCTGAAACCCTCGAGAGGATGCATCGTCACGATTATGTGCTTCCGGCGATCCAACGAGAGTTCGTTTGGCGCGAAGACAAGGTCGTGAGACTGTTCGACTCGCTCATGCGTGGCTACCCAATCGGATCGTTCCTCTTCTGGCGGATCGCGCCCGAACATGCGTCAGAATTCGTCTACTACGACTTTCTGCGCGACTTCCACATCCGGGACCGTCGTCACTGCGAACGTCTGCCGCCTCCGGGGGCACGCGACCTCACGGCGATCTTGGACGGGCAGCAGCGACTCACGTCGCTGAATATCGGCTTGGCAGGTTCGTACGCCGATAAGCTTCCCTGGAAGCGCTGGTCCAATCCGAATGCCTACCCGAAGACCCTCCTCTACCTCGATCTGGCTCACGAACCTGACGAGGACGATGACATGCGGTATCGGTTCTCGTTCCTGACGGAGCAGGCGGCCAATGCAGAGACCGCCGATGAGGGCACTGGAGCGGTGTGGTTCCGCGTTTCAAAGATCATGGACATGCCGAAACTCAACCACGTGATGCAGTGGCTCGCCGCTAACCAGCTGGGCAACGATATCGACGCGTCAGATCGACTTGCCACGTTGCAGTCTGTGGTGCACACAGACAAGACCATCAACTACTTCGAGGAGAGCGAGCAGGACATCGACCGCGTGCTCGATATCTTCATACGCGTCAACAGTGGCGGCATGGTGCTGTCCCAGTCTGACCTCCTGCTGTCCATCGCAACCGCCCAATGGACCGAGCGTGATGCCCGCGAGGTCATTCTGGGGTTGGTCGATGACCTCAACGGTATCCACCACGGCTTCGACTTCTCGAAGGATCTGGTTCTGAAGGCAGGCCTCGTGATGACCGACGCCCGCGACATCCGCTTTCGGGTACAGAACTTCAACCGTGACAATATGGCTGAGCTGGACAAGCAGTGGGATGACATCGCAGCCGCACTAACAACGGCCGTGCTGCTGCTGGCAAAGTTCGGGTTCTCAGCCGGCACATTGCCTTCGAACAGTGTCCTCATCCCACTGGCGGACTGGATTCATCGCCACAAGTGGGGAACGGATCTGGTGTCGGCACCTGCGCACCGTGGCCAACGCCAACAGATCCGGGGGTGGATCTTGCGATCCCAACTGAAGGCCGGCGTCTTCGGGTCCGGTCTGGACACCCTCCTAGCCGGACTTCGGCGAGTTGTTCGGGAGTCATCCGATCCGAGCTTCCCTGTGGTTCCCCTGGAACGGGAGATGGGACGGCAGGGTAAGGCGCCTCGGTTCTCTGAGGAAGAGCTTGAGGATCTCGCGGAGACGAGGTTTGGCAACAGTCGTGTGTTCGCGCTCCTGACGACGCTCTACCCGGGAGTGGACGTTAATGGTGACTATCACGTTGACCACATCTGGCCGCGTTCGAAGTTCACGAAGTCAGCACTCCGGAAGTCTGGTGTGGCGGATGACCAGCTTGACGAGTACATGGCTCAGGTGAACCGACTACCGAACCTGCAACTGCTCGAGGGACCGGAGAATGAGGCCAAGCGTGACCGGCTTCCGGACACCTGGATCAGTGACTTCATCACGGATGAGCAGCGGCGCGCTGAGTATGTCGCTCGCCACGATCTTGGGGGGCTCGGCACGGAGGTGACTGCCTTTCCCGAGTTCTACGAGCGGCGGCGAAAGGTGTTGCAGTCGCGACTTCGTGAGGTGCTGGGTGATGCTCCAAGAGCCGAGGGCTCCGAGTAGGTACCAGACGTCAACGCGGAGATCCTTGCCTGGGCCAAGACCGCTGCGGCGCAGCTCACGCCCCCTTACGGCCTGACCCCTCGGGCCTACGCGGGCACGAAAATGGCATCGACGATCACCAGCGACAGCACCGCGGTGGCAAGGTAGGCCCAGAACGGGCCGCGGCCGGTCTTCAGCAGGGTCGTGCGGCGCCACACGTAGGCCGGGATGAAGAACAGACCCAACGTCACGAGCACGCCCTTCTGGCCTTCCTCCTCCAGCATTGGGTTGGCATTGACGTCCTTGGCGCACAGGACCGTGTTGGCAATGACTGCGAGCAAGACCCCCACGCCTCCGGAACCGTCCACAAAGAGCCAGTCGATGGCCGATGTGGCTGCTGGGACGGCGAAGAGCCACCCGAAGTAGGTCGTGTTCGAGTCTGGACGACTGGCTGCCTGAGCAACTGGCGGTGGCAGCCACCCGCCTGTCGGATGGGATGCGGTGGCCCCGTGGCCCGGTGCCATCCCCGTTGGAGGCGGCTGGCTGGATGGCGGGACTGGCTCGTCCAACAGTGACGCCAACGGGTCCGGCAGCGCAGCCACGTCGTTGCGGGCCAATGCCGCCACCGTTGCTGGTGCCCACCCCGGCTGTGCCGTGAAGGCACGCAGGGCACCGGCGAACTCATCGGTCCTGCCCGTGTTCTTGTGGTGCTGCATGGCAATCATCAGGTGTTGGCGGTGGGTGGCGAACGTCTCCGGTGTCACGTCCTGCTGATGCAAAGCGTCGACCAACACCGTGTCGCCGGTTTCATGAAGCATGTCAAGCAGCCGGTCTGGCTCCGCTGCCGGTGACACTTGGGGCGTGTCCGCGCCGGGCAGGGGCGTCCTCCGGATGGAACCGGCGGTGGTATCGACGAACCCGTCGCTCTGGTGCAGGTTCCACTGGTGGCGGCCGACACTCTGAGCGTCGAGCAGTTGCTCGTGGGTCAGTGCCTGTGCACGACCACAGTTCGAGCACACTGCCAACGGCGCCGGCGTGAAGTCGTTGCGGAACGGCGCCCCGAGAACGGGGGTGAGTCGGCCAAGGTCAACCGGCGCCTGTATGCCACAGCTTGGGCAGGCATTGGCTGGCGAGACCTGGGCCGGCGGGTCAGCAGATGTCCAGGCGTGTGTCGACACGGGTGCCTCGCGGTCAGGTAGACGTGCGTTGGACCGCGCCCCCTCGGACGTCGCCAGACGACGACATCACCCAGCGTAGGGTGGCTGTGACACGGCCGCTACGGTCGCCGAGCCCTTCGGACCGCGCGTTGGTGCTTCCAGATCGCGTGGTCCAGCTCGACCGGGTCAACATCGCGGCGGGCCGCCACCTGAGTGATCAGCGCCGCAGCCAACTTGGCATCCACCCGACGCTCCTGCCCCTGGCCAAGAGGCGTCCCGGGATTGAGGGCCTCGTCAACGAAAGCCCGGATCATGGTGGCGGTCTTGACCTTGGCGTGGCCTGAGGTGTCACATCCGCGCCCCGGCCGGTGTCTCCATGGTGTCCGACTCGACTC
>CAZSOF010000255.1:0-4046 GCA_964607685.1 uncultured Acidimicrobiaceae bacterium
ATCATCCCGGGTGTGCAGAAGCCACACTGGAGACCGTGGCGCTCCCAAAAGCCCTCCTGCACGGGATGAAGCTCTCCGTCGTGGGCAACCCCCTCGATGGTGGTGATGTCGCTCCCATGGGCCTGAACCGCGAACATCGTGCACGATTTGACGGCTTTGCCGTCGACGTGAACGGTGCAGGCACCGCAGTAGCCGGTCTCACAGCCCACATGGGTGCCGGTGAGCCTCAGGTCCTCGCGGAGAAAGTGGACGAGCAGGGCGCGTGGCTCGACGTCGGCCGAAACCGCTCGTCCGTTGACCGTCAACGACAATTCCACGGGAACTTCTCCGGATACACAGGGACCTCTCTAAACCGCGCTGCATGCGGTGGCGCTGGGAGCCACCTTATGCAGGGCAGTCCAGAGTGTCGATTCTCCTCAGCCGGCGCGTGACGCGGCGGACATCAGGGCTCGGGCCACGAATACGGGCAAGACACGACGTCGATACTCGCCCGTGGCGAACAGGTCACCCATTACGTTGTCACCAACATCGTCGACGGCGGCCTGGGCGGCAGCTTTGGCGCTCTCGTCGGTCACCGGCTGGCCCACGAGTGCGCTGCCAACCGAATCGACGACCATGGCGTGCGGGGTCAACCCGCCGACTGCCACCCGGCAGGATGCGCAGCTCCCGTCGTCAGCCAGGTCGACGACGGCACAGGCGCCCACCACGGCGTAGCGGGAAGCCGGGTTGAACAGCTTTACGTATGCCGAGCCGCTGCCGGCCGATTCTGCGTCGACGTTGACCGCGGTGAGGATCTCATCCTCGTTCAACGCCGATTCGAACAGACCGGTGAAGAAATCACCGGCGGCGATGTCCCGGCTTCCCCCTTTGGACTGGGCCGTCATGGTGGCGGCGAGGCCGGCGAACACCGTGGGGAGATCGGAAGCGGGGTCGGCATGGGCCACGTTGCCTCCGACAGTCCCACGGTTGCGAACCTGCGGGTCGCCGATCATCGACGCTGCCTCGCCGAGGGCGGCGGGGAAGCCGTCAGCTCCCTCCGATGCCACCATCGCGTGGGTCGTCAGTGCGCCAACGGTGAACCCGCCGTTGCCCGAGATCCCACGAAGGCCGTCGACCCTGCCGATGTCAACCAGGGCGTCCGGCGCCGTCACCCGTACCTTCATCAGAGGCAGGAGACTGTGCCCGCCCGCAATGAATCGGCCACCTGTCTCCGACTTGAGGTCGAGCGCCTGCTCGACGGAGTCTGCTCGTACGTAATCGAACGGTTTCGGATACATCATTCACCTCCGCCGTTGGCGGCGACGATCGCGCTTTGGATCTTCTCGGGGGTCAGTGGCATTTCGAGGTGTCTGATGCCCAGAGGAGCCAAGGCATCGAGCACCGCGTTGGAGACGGTCACCGTGCCCGCAATCGTCCCCATCTCGCCGGCACCTTTCACTCCGAGTGGGTTGTGTGGCGACGGGGTTTCGATGCGGTCGACTGCAATCGAGGGGAAAGCGTCAGCCCGTGGCACTGCGTACGACAGCATCGAGCCGGAGAGCAGTTGTCCATCATCGTCGTAGATTCCGTGCTCCCACAGTGCCTGGCCAACCCCCTGGATGACTCCGCCCACTATCTGACCATCGACGATCAGGGGGTTGATGACATTGCCCACATCATCGACCGCCGCATACCTCTGGAGCTCCACTTCACCGGTTTCCGGATCGATCTCCACTTGTGCGACATGCGCGGAGTTGGGGAAAGTGAAGTTCGCCGGGTCATAGAACGATGTCGCCTCCAGCCCGGGTTCCATGCCCTCGGGCATGTTGTCCGCCGTGGTGACGGCGAAGGCGAGCTCGGCGAATGTCCTGGCGCTCTCCGGTGAGCCGGCCACGTAGATTTTTCCCTCGTCCTGGTCGTAGACCATGTCCTCGGTAGAGGCTTCGAGGAGGTGGGCAGCGAGCTCTTTCAACTTGGTGCGAATCTTCTCCGCACTCTTGACCAGGGCACTGCCTCCTACGGCTGCGCTTCGGCTCCCGTATGTCCCGACGCCGTACTGGACGCGATCGGTGTCACCGTGGATGATCTCCACGTCCTCCATCGGAACGCCGAGCTCGTCTGCCACGATCTGGGCGAACGTCGTCTCGTGACTCTGCCCGTGAGCATGTGAGCCGGTGAACGCCGACACCTTGCCGGTCGGGTGGACACGGATGCTGCCGCTCTCGAACAGACCGATTGCTGCGCCGAGACCAACTGCGGCAGCAGATGGAGCGGGGCCACTCGCTTCGATACAGCTGGAGAACCCGATTCCAACCAATCTTCCTTGGGCGCGGGCTTCCGCCTGCTCTTTGCGCAGCGACTTGTAGTCGGATAGCTCCTCGATCTTGTCGAAGAGTGCCGGGTAGTTGCCACTGTCGTACATCAGGGCCACTGGAGTCTGATACGGGAACTCGTCGCTCTGAATCAGGTTCTTGCGGCGCAGCTCCAATGGGTCCATTTCCAGCTCCCGGGCCGCCAGGTCGATCATCGTCTCGAGGAGGTAGCTGGCCTCGGGGCGCCCGGCCCCCCGGTAGGCGTCCACCGGGACCGTGTTGGTCATGACGCCGTAGGCCTCACCGAAGATGATCGGGATCTTGTACAGCCCCGACAGCAGTGTGATGTAGAGGGCGGTGGGGATCAGAGGAGCGAACGTGGAGAGATACGCACCCATGTTGGCCCAGGTCGAGACATGCAAACCGGTGATGGTCCCGTCGTTGTTCACGCCTAGCTTGGCCGTCGTCATGTGATCCCGCCCATGACGGTCCGTGACGTATGACTCGGAGCGGGTGGCGACCCACTTCGCCGGCCGGTTCACCTCACGGGCCACCCAAGGGACGATCACCTCCTCGGGATAGTGGAAGATCTTGCTGCCGAACCCACCGCCCACGTCCGGCGAGATGACACGGAGCTTGTGCTCCGGGATCCCGAGGGTGAAGGCTCCGAGCAAAAGCCTGATCGTGTGGGGGTTCTGGCTGGTGGTCCACACGGTCATCGACTCGTTGAACGCATCCCACTGTGCCGCACATGCCCGGGGTTCTATGGCATTTGGAATCAGACGTTGGTTGACGAAGTCGAGCTCGATCACATGGTCTGAGGCGGAGATGGCCTCATTGGTCGCCTCTTCGTCACCAAGTGGCCAGTGATAGCTCACGTTCGAATCCATGTCGTCGTGGACCACCGGCCATTCGCCCGGCGCATGGCGGGCTTGGACGACTGCGGGCAGTGGCTCGAGATCGACCTCGATCAGGTCGAGGGCATCCTCGGCGATATAGGGGCTCTCCGCCACGACCACGGCTATCTCGTCACCGACGTGGCGGACCTTGTCGATGGCCACCGGATAGTGGACCGGCATCGAGATGTTGGGTGGCGTCCAGCCACAGGGGAGCGATCCGCACCCGCCGTCGATGAGGTCCTTCCCCTTGAACACCGCGATCACACCCTCGAGTGCCTCGGCTTTCGAGGTGTCGATACCCTTGATCTCGGCGTGGGCCAACGGGCTGCGCTTCACCGCCACGTGGACCATTCCGGGGAGGGAGAGGTTGGCCACGTACTTTCCGCGACCCTGGAGAAAGCGCGGGTCTTCCACACGCTTCACCGAAGTTCCTACATACCTGCTCATGATTGACCTCCCATCGCGGCGGCGCCTGTCTTGACCGCCGTGACGATGTTCTGATAGCCGGTGCACCTGCAGAGGTTGCCTTCCAGCCCGTGACGCACGTCGGCATCGCTGATATTGGGATTGCCGTCTGCGAGCTTGACGGCAGCCATGATCATTCCGGGAGTGCAGAACCCACACTGGAGGCCATGTTCGTCCCAGAAGGCCTGTTGCATGGGATGCAACTGGCCGTTCATCGCCAGGCCCTCGATCGTCATGACGCTCGACCCGTCGGCTTGCACCGCGAGAACCGTGCACGACTTGACTGCGAGACCGTCGAGGTGCACGGTGCACGATCCGCACTGACTGGTGTCACAACCCACATTCGTGCCGGTGAGGCCGAGGTCGTTGCGAAGGAAATCGACCAAGAGCA
>CAZSOF010000256.1:0-4045 GCA_964607685.1 uncultured Acidimicrobiaceae bacterium
CGCACCGGATCCGCCCTGACGCCGGGATCGAGCAGCTCCATCTCCTTTGTCCGCAGGACGTCGAACCAGCGGTGCTGACTGGTGGGTTGTCGCGTGCGGCCGGTCATTGTGGCTCCCCAAGAATAGGAGGGGGTCACGTGGATATTGCGATTAGGTTCTCGATAGCCGCCCTGATGTCCTCCTCGGGGCGAAGACCGTCCCAGGACTCCACAACTGTGTCGTCACCCGCGATCAACACCGTGACCGGTTGATAGGGAACTCCATACTTCTCGAAGATGTCGATGTCCTCATCGAGCCCCCATTGGATCTTGCCCGAGACGAAGGTCGCCAGAGCACGGGCCTCGGTCGCTTCGAAGGTTGAATGCCAGGCCGGAGCCACGAAATCGACCAGGTCTCCATACTCAGCCGCCAGGCTGTCGACGACGGGCAACTCCCGCCGGCATGTCGGTCACCACTCAGCCCAGAACACCAGATACACGGGTTTGTCGGTTTCCGAGAGGGTGTAGGTCCCCCCTTCACCCAGTTCCAAGGTGAAATCCGGAGCGATTGGTCGCCCCGACGTAGTGGGTGCGGCGCTGGTAACGGTGGTTGTCGGGGCGTCATCGTCTGTGGTGGTGACAGGATCGAGAACAGCGGCCGTCGACTGGACCGTGACGGAATCCTCAGGCAACTGGCCCCCACTCTGGGCGCACGCCGTCAGAGCGACGGAGAACAAGGCGATCAGGGCTCGGGATCGTCGCACAAAGGACAAGCTAGGAGTTACCGCATATATCCGCGATAAATGCGGGTTGTCACGGAATCGGCGTCATTGTTTGTACAATCGCCGTCCGTGCCCGACACGACGCTGTACTTCGCATACGGATCGCTGCTCGACCCCGATCGCATCTCCAAGGCGGCCCCGGGTTCCGAGTTTCTCTTCACCGCCCACTACCCCGAGACGCGACTCCGATTCGCGGCGTCAGATGAGAACGGAGCGGTGCCCACTCTCATCAGGGAGAGCGGCCACACCGTCTGGGGCGGTGTCTTTGAGATCCCCGACGAGCAGGTGGACTCGCTCATCCGAGCCGAGAAGGCCGAAGGACGCCGACCGGGCTTCGACCAGAAGGCAGTTGACCGCGAGGGGAACAAGCACGATTGCCTGACGTTCATCGCCGATGGGGAGACCAACGGTGACTTTCGGCCCGACCCCGACTATCTGGAGGCCATGATCAACGGCGCCCGTCATTGGAGTCTTCCCGCGGGATGGGTAATGGGTCTCGAGGACCTCGCGGAGGACCCGCTGCTCTCCTAGGGAAGCGGCCGGCCCCGGCCCTTACTCCGCCGATCCGAGCAATCCTCCCTATTCGTCGGCCGGAAACAGCCGATACAGTGCCCAAGCAACGACAGCGCCGATCAGGGGGGCGTACAGGTACACCCAGAGGTCGGGCGTGACCACATTGCCGACCAGAGCCGGGCCGAACGAACGCGCCGGGTTGACCGAGGCGCCCGAGAACGGGATCCCAGCCAGATGCACCGCTACCAAAACCAGGGCAATCGCTGCCGGGGCGTGGTTGGCCCCTCGCTTGCTCACCGACAGGATCGTCCATACGAAGACAGCGGTCAGCACGATCTCGACCACAATTGCCGTGGAGAGATCCTCATAGCCGGTGGTCGTTGCGGCCACCGCAGCACGATCACCGGCCGCGGCAAGCACGATCAGCGATCCAACCGTGGCACCGACGAATTGAGCGACCCAGTAGCCGATGGCATCGCTGAACGACAGCCGGCGGTCGAGCAGTGCCCCCAATGTCACTGCCGGGTTGAAATGGGCGCCGGTCACATGTCCGACCACCCAAATGGCTGCCAGGAGGGCGAGACCGAAAGCGAGGCCGATCGCAATGATCTCGGCCGCCCCAGCGGCCCCGCCGACCGCGAGGATGCCCATGGATCCCAGACTCACCAGGATGAGAGTCCCGAGCAGCTCCCCGAGGTATTTGTTGATCACCAATTTGATCTCCTTCTCTAGGTCCGAATACGGACCCGCCGTGTCTCGCGAGAGTTTGACATCAGGTTATTGCCAACTCCGAGAGCGCCCCCGGATTTGACGTGGGTGCGGTGATGCAGGGTTCGAGGCACGCTCTGCCATGATCCGATGCGGTGTTGGCTGCACTCAACTTCGGAGCCGTGATGCTCGGCGTGGCAGCGGGTGGGCTGACTGCCTCCATCGGTGCACTGGCGCTGAGTGGAGGGTTGACTCTGCTCGGAGTCGATAGCGGCCCCGATATCGGCCTGGTGCTTGGAGTGCTAATGGGTCTGGCGGCTGGCGGTTGGGTTTCGGGGTCGAGGGCGGTGCATTCGAGCCGGTTTCACGGCATGGTCACCGGACTGGCTCTGGCGTTTCTCCTCTTGGTGATCGCTCGTCTCGGGGGGAGTCCGGCGCCGGCGTCGGCCGTGCTCTGGCTGGCACTGATATCGGTCACCGTCTCCGGTGGCTTCGGGTGGCTCGCAGGGAGGAGACAGCGCCACGAAAGGTAGAATGGACAGCAGCGAGCCCGTCGGACGGCCGCTGCGAACAGCTAACGCCTACGCAGAGGAAAGTCCGGACTCCACAGGGCAGGGTGCTGGACAACTTCCAGGCGGGGCAACCCGACGGAAAGTGCCACAGAGATCAGACCGCCGATGGCGGCCCGTCGAGGACCAGGTTGGTCCAATGATCGGGTCGCACAGGCAAGGGTGAAACGGTGGTGTAAGAGACCACCAGCGTCCTCGGTGACGGTGACGGCTGGCAAACCCCACCCGGAGCAAGGCCAAGCAGGGATCCGGTTGCCCGCCGACTGATCCCGGGTAGGCCGCACGAGCGGATTGGCAACGACCCGCCTAGATGGATGGCCGTCCTCGACAGAATCCGGCTTACAGACGGGTTCGCGGTGTCTAAACCCCCTCTAACCAGGGGGTTTAGATCATTTACAGGGCTTCTCGAGTGGCCTGATTCAACGAGGATTCAACAAGAAGTGCCGGCCCGAGCCGGGAATCGACTGCCTGCGTGGTCTTCTCGTCGTCTGGCCAGAGATGCGAGTACGTGTCGAGTGTCTCCTGAGCAGTGGCGTGGCCCAACCTCCGCTGCACCATCGTCACCGAACAGCCCGACGAGATCAACAGCGATGCGTAGTGGGCGTTTGATAGCTGATAGCTCCCCGGTACATGCATCCGTCAGATCGAAGTTCGCACGGAGCGCCGGAGAAGGAGGCACCAGGCACATGGTGTCGTTCGTAGACCCAGCCTCCGGTCTTGAACGTGAGGTGACCGTTGCCAAGAAGGAGTGGGGACAACTGGCCGTCGGTGACCCACTTGTCGCATACGACAGATCGAGCAGGCGCAAGGTCCGGTTTGTGCACGAGAGCCGACCGATGGAAGCAGCAAACATCCCCCAACTCATGTTCGTCATTGGCATGATGCTCACCCTCGGTGCTTTCATCCTCGCCGGGATGTTGATGATCAGCAATATCTCCCGGTGCTCATAAGCGGGACAACGGCCCGGCATCCGCTTCGCCTCGGTTGTGGCGTCTCAACCAGCCCGCTCAACAAAGAGTGCCCCGGAAAGTCCAAGCCTTCTCCTCCTTCTCAGAGACCTGGTAGCCGATCACCGGGGCTTCTCGAATGGTTCGAGGAGGAACCAACCCGCCCGGCAACTCGTGAACATGCCGCCACCCTGAACCTGTCAGCTCTCCTGACTCCATCACCAGCTCCGCGCCCGCGCCAGCTTCCACTCGGACCGGCCATGCAACGACTCGACGTCTACCTCTGGCCAAGCTCGGAGTCGGTCGAGTAGGTCGGCCATCTTCGAATCGACGAGAGTGCAGCTCATCCGTTGAAGGTAGAAGCGGATCAGGACCGATTCGTCGGTCAACTGGGGACTCGGTTTCGAATGGGACCTTTTCCTCTGTTCATGGTGAATCGGGGTCTCAATGTGGGGACAGAGCACCTGTCGAATCAACGGAGAGATGGGAGGTGATGAGGCAATACAGGTGCTACGGAACAAGGAGGAGATATATGGAAAGGCTGCAGA
>CAZSOF010000257.1:0-4039 GCA_964607685.1 uncultured Acidimicrobiaceae bacterium
AACCGGGCAAGGCCATCGACTACGAGGGTGGGATGGGGCGTTGGCATATCTACTGGGTACGGGCATCAGATTCGGAAATCGACCGGATTCAGCGGGGAATGCTCCACGCCTGGTACGCCCACTTCTGGCGAGATGATGATCTGTTGGTGGTCTTCTCTGATGAACGTTTCCATATGTCGCGCAGCGACCCATCGACGTGGGACGCGGCCCGAGACCACGGCCAGTCTCAGGGCATTCCACCAGACGAACTCGACTTCGTGTCCCAGGGTCCGATTCCCTGACCACAGAGCCAAGAGCGGACGAGGCGTGGTCCGCGCCAGACCCATGTAAAACGCGATGAACGTCAGTGGGTGGGTACAGGAAGACTGGAATCTGGTCGAGTTGATCCGCGATTGACGAGCCGCTGCTCGTCAGATCGTCACGTGGCTCTAGTCGGCTCTCACCGCGCCTGCTTTTGCCACCGCCTCGGTTCGGTCTCTGGCTCCGAGCTTGCCGAGGATGGCTGACACGTGAGCTTCGACGGTTCTGGTGGACAAGAAGAGCCGTTCCGCGATTTCACCGTTGGTCAGGTCCTCAGCGAGCAATTCAAGGACCTCGGCCTGTCTTGGTGTCAGTCCGAGCGGGCTCTCCTGTGTCGCCCGGTGTGGCCCCCTGGGCACATGTTCGACTCCTTCCGCCCGTAGTTGCTCACGTATCCTCTTACCGAGAGGAACGGCTCCCAGCTGATCGAGAATCTTCAGCGCTTCCAGTCTGGCGTCGGTGTCACCGAAGCTGAGGGAGAGGGCTTTCTCATACGGGATGCCTCGTTCGTCCCAGAAGGCAGCTGCTTTCTTCCACTCGCCCCGGTCGAGAAGCACGAAAGGTCCCAGTGCCGTCTCGGGTACCTCGTCGATCTCTCCGATGGCAGAAAGCCAGAACTCCAGAGCACTCCTTTCTTGAACCATGGCTTCGTCTATCAGAGCTTGATCATCGATGTTGAGTCTGTAGAAGCTGACGATCTCTTCGATGAGTCTCCTCTCGACGGGAGTCCCCAACCAGACGAGCTCGATGACTGCCGCCCCGCAGGGACCCAGGCGTTGGGGTTCGTCGGTTTGTCGTGCCCTCTCCCAGGCGTCTGTGGCGGCAGCCTTCGCGTCCGGGTGGCCTCGTCTGATGAGAACACGGGCGAGAACTGCCGCCACATTGGCTAGGTGGATCCCGGCTGCCTGATCCTCCAGCATCGACCGCGCCGCGTGCTCGGCGCTGTCCCAGTCTCCGCTCATTTCGTCGATCCACGCCAGTTCCGCCAGCCCATCGAAGGCCAAACCCGGCATTTCGGCTCTTTCGAGCAGTTCCACTCCCCTGTTCAGCCATTTTCGCCCCTCACGGATATCACTACCGACGCGAAAGGCGATAGAGCCGATGTTGTGCGCCGCCCGCGCCTGGTCAAAAACGAGCCCCAGCTACCCCGCCATCCGGTAGCTCTCCTCGAGATCCTCGAAAACCTCCGGATAGTGTTGAACAGCCATCTCCGTCCCACGATTGGTGAGCGCGTGGACCCGAGCAGGGCTGGGCCCCTCGTCGAGTTGGGCCAGGGCCTTGTCGGCATTGTGGAGGTTTCCGACCGTGTCGGAGGCCACCATGCTCCACCGGCTGAGAGTCGAATACGCCATGGCCAGGTCCTCGCCGCCTATAGGCTCCAGGGTTGATACGGCTTCGTGAGCCAACTCCACGGCGGGTTCTCGGTCGCCCCGCCACCAGTTGATCTCACTCCCCAACAACAAGGTTCTGCCCAGCGAGATCGGATCACCCAGTCGTTTCCGCAGCTCGACAGCCTCAGCGACGAGTTCCTGTGCATCATCGCCCCCCGCGAGCTGCTCCTCCCGGGCCCACAGGTCATAGTGGTCGGCCAGTTGAGCGAGATCCATCGTGTCGAGATACGGTTGGAGGGCTCGAAGATGAGACAGGGCTTCCCGGTGGCTTGCCAGGGCTGCGGCACGACGGGCCGCCTCAGGTAGGAGCCTGAGCATGGCATCAGCGTCTCCGGCCTCACGTGCGAAGTGGGCGCGGATCGCAACATCCTCACCCCGGTTCTCGAGGAAGTCGAGCACACGCCTATTCAGTTGACGTCTCCGGATCCCCGAGAGGCCATCGGCGACCGCCTGGCGTGCCAGCTCATGCCGGAACGTGAGATGACCACCATCGAGGTGCAAAATGCGCAACCTCTCGCACTCTTCCACAGCGTCCGAAGGGTCTGGGATGATCTCCTCAACCAGGGTGAGATCGATGCGACCCGGTACCACCGATGCCAGGTCGACCAGCTCCCGGCCGGGGCCGCTGAGCTTGAGCACCTTGGACATCACAGCATCTCGAACCGACACCGGGAGCACCTGCGGTCCTGTCTCCAGCAACTCGGTGACGAAGAAGGGGTTGCCGTCGGTGAGCCGCCAGAGCTCATCCGCGTCCCAGACATCCCCGGCCAACCGGGACACCGTCGCCTCCGTGAAGAGGTCTAATGGAATCTGGCTCAACAGTCGCGGTGGGAGATGACCCAGAACGGCCTGAACCGGATCTTCACCGCCCACGACGTCGTCCCTGACGGTGAGGATGAGGAGGCCATGGGTTGGGTCGATGCGTCGGCCCAGATACGGTGATGGTGATCGAGGACATCCATATGACCTTGGACGAGCCTGCCATTCAGGAGTGGCTGCTCGAGGACAAGCGCCCCGAGGTCTTCAGGGGGATCTATGAGCTACTGGCTCGTTCGCTGCGGCCCCCAGATCGGCCCCAGAGGCTGGGGAGTCACAAGATCGTCACACCCACCCCAGAGAACATGGGCATCATCTCCGTGCGCGTCGCAGAAGGCCGTCACGACCGATGTCTTCCCGATGCCGGCCTCGCCGCGAACCACCACTACCCGTCCCACACCCCCGAGTGCATCAGCCAGCAGAGTCTCGAGACGTTCGAGAACAGAATCTCGCTCCAACAGCTCCACTCAACGAATGCTACGAGCCTGCAAACACCGGACGAGTGGGTTTGGCTCGCCGTCCCTGACCGCTTCGGGCCGACCGTGCCGGAAGCACCTATCGAATGCCGCCGACTGACTGCGAGTGGGTGCCGCTCGCATTCCCACAGCTCCTCGACATTCGGCCGAACTGGGCGCGGTTGACGACGAAGCCCCACAGACTATCGGCGGGTGCGGCGATCCGGTGAATCAGCCTCGGTGATGGGCGGGTTCGGTTCGTGCTCGATGTGAGGTTCGCTCGCAGTGGTGATGTCGACGTTGCGTACCACGTCGTGGGTGACGGACCGATCGATCTCGTCCATGTGCAGGGTGCCTTTTCGCATCTGCAGGTGTTGTGGGAGCTTCCGGTTCTTCGGAGGTTTTTGCGAGCGGTTGGCTGAGTTCTCTCGCGTGATCCTGTTCGACAAGCGTGGGATGGGCACGTCGACCCGTGTTCCGGGTGCTACTCCGCTGGACGTGCGTATGGATGATGTCCGAGCGGTGCTGGACGACGTCGGCAGCCAGACGGCCGTCCTGGTTGGCAATTCGGAGGGTGGTCCCCTTTCGATGCTGGCGGCCGCCGCCCATCCCGACCGCGTCAGCCATCTGATACTGATGGGTGCCGAGGTTCGGGAACGAAAGGATGACGAGTGGCCTTGGGGTAATTCCACCGAGGAAGAGTTCGAGGAGGAAATGGCGACGCTTCCCGACCGCTGGGGCCGCCCCAGTCGCGGTTTCATGGAGATGTTCGCTCCCAGCCAGGACGTCACACCGTGGTTGGCTGACTGGACGGCAAGGCTTCAAGCAAACGCCAACACGCCGCTCGGAGCCGAGGCTTTCAAAGAATGGCCTTCGGCATCGACGTCAGAGATATCGCCAGGTCGATTCGAGTGCCCACTTTGATCCTTCAGTCGGTTGGCGACCAGATAAGCGATGTCGAGAACGGCCGCTTTCTGGCCAAGGAGATCCCCAACGCACGATACGTTGAACTGGAAGGCGCCGACCATCTCCCCTGGTTCCACCCCGACGTCGCTCTTTCCGAGATCCAGGAGTTCT
>CAZSOF010000258.1:0-2027 GCA_964607685.1 uncultured Acidimicrobiaceae bacterium
CAAGACCCGACCACACCGTGATCGGGGCGTCACCGATGAGGGCGTTGACCAAAGGCAGGCCGACCAGGGCAGCCACCCCGGCGGCCACCATCGCCCGCAAGAAGGCTGGGGCCAGACGCCGAACCGCCGGCCAGCCCGAGTCGTAACCCCAGGCGACGAGCATCCCGAGGGCGTAACCAACCATGACGAGCGTCGAGGCGAGGGCAAACCCCTCTACGCCGAGGGCGGAATGCAGACCCAGCCACACGGGGATGGCGATCAGGGTGAACGCGGTGCCGATGATCACCGGAGTCCACATCCGTCGCTTGGCGTAGAAGTGTCTCACCAACAGCTGGTGCATGCCCCATGCCGGGATGGAGAAGGCGTAGATGGTGAGCAGGGTTGCCACCAAATCAGCGTCTGCCGACGAGAACTCACCGTACTGATAGAGCAAGCGGACCAGTGGCCTGGCCAGAACCACCAGCCCGGCAGTGGCGGCGGCCGCGACGAAGAGGGTCTTCCGGGCCGCTCTTCCCGTGGTCTCCACCAACTCGTCATTGGCGTTGCGGGCGGCAAGACGTGCCAAGAAGGGGAAGGCCGCCACCCCCGCCGCCTGGGCGATGACTCCAACCGGCACCATGTTGAGTCGTCGGGCAAACGACAGCGCCGAGGTGGCACCGATCTCTATCTGCCCGAACAGCCTCACGAACTGTTCATCGAGAACGGCCACGGACTGCCCGATCATCAGTGGCAGTGCGAGCCGGAAGTACTCGCCCACGGCAGAGTCTTCCCTGCTGGTGGCCACCAGCCAGGTGCCGGTCCGCCTGGCCCCGTACCACTGCAGGCCGAAGTTGCCGATGGCGGCGCCGACCACTGCCCCGATGAGAAAGGCCTCAGGTGACGGATCACCCATGGCCCAGCCGATGAGCCCTCCGCCGATGATGCCGAGGTTGTATACGAGGGGCGCAATCGCCGGGATCACGAACCTCCGGTGGGTGTATTGAACCGCCATGAGCAGCGCCCCCAACACCAGGAACACCTGGGCCGGCAGCACCAGGCGGGTCATATCCACCAGGCGAGTTTCTTCGCCCACTTCAGGAAAGATCACGGCGACGAGCGGTGCGGCGAAAATCCACATCAGAGCGGTCAACGCGACGATGACGACGGCCACGAATCGGAACACCGAGGTGAATGCCTTGCTGGCTCCTTCGTCGTTCCCACTCTCGAGATGACGGCTCAGGATCGGGACCAGGGTGATGGTCAGGTACGCCCCGGCCAGCAGGTAGTTGAGGAAGTCGGGGATCAGGAAAGCCTGGAAGTAGAGGTCGGACTCCTGGTTACGGCCGATGAGCGTGGCCAGCAGGGCATCACGACCCAAACCCAGGATCCGCGACAGCAGGACACTCCCGGCTACCACAACCGCTGCAGTGCCCATGCGGATTGGTCTGTTCATCGCGTACCGGCGTGGGCGCGCAACTCCTCGAGCACCGATCGGGTCACCACCAGGTCTCCAAAGCCGCTGCCCAGGTCCAAACCCGGTTTGTATTCACCGTGGTAGTCGCTGCCACCCGACGGAATGAGCTGGAACCTCCTGGCGAGATGCTCATATCCCTCACGTTCATGACGCCGATAGGTGGAGTAGGTCGCTTCCAGGCCGACGAGACCGGCGCGGCGCAGATCTGCGAGGAGCCCCGTCATTTCGGCGGCTGTCGTGATTCCCAGCGTGTGGGGGTGGGCGAGGATGGGCACGGCCCCAGATTCTCGCGCCAGACCGATCGCCTCCACGGGATCGAGTCGGGGTCGCCCGATGTAGGCCTTCTTCCCAGTTCCGAGCCACAGATCGAAGGCAGTCTGGATGTCGGGGGCGTAACCCCTGGACACGAGCACGGCTGCAATGTGCGGTCGGCCGACACTGCCGCCTCCGCCTTCCTCCTCCACTTCTGAAAGCGTCACCCGCATTCCGAGCTGGTTGAGCCGGCCAACGATGAGAGCGTTTCGCTGGTCGCGACCGTGCTGCAGGCCCTCGAGGCGATCCTGAAGCGGCCCAG
>CAZSOF010000258.1:2127-4016 GCA_964607685.1 uncultured Acidimicrobiaceae bacterium
GTCGACAGCCATCAGCTACCGATGATGCCCGTCGGGACCGTCAAGAATCGGTCACGTCGATGACTATCGACTCGATGTAGACAGATTCGAGAGGGAGGCTCTTCTCGACGGATCCGGGAGCGGTGGCGGTCTCGACGGCCATGATCTGATCGATGGGATCTGTGCCCGAAATGACGGTGCCCAAGACGTTGAAGTTGTTCGTCAGAAAGCGACCGTCGTCCCCGGTCACGACCCAGAATCGCGAGCTGCTGCTGCGCGACCCGCGGTTGGCCATGGCCACCACACCCTCTTCGTAGACGAAGTCCTCCTCGGGGAACTCATCGGGGATGATGTATCCGGCACCCCCGGTGCCATTGGCCACCGGATCGCCGGCTTCGAACACGAAGTTCTCGGAGATCCGATAGATCACCTGACCG
This sequence comes from uncultured Acidimicrobiaceae bacterium, assembly GCA_964607685.1. GTDB lineage: Bacteria > Actinomycetota > Acidimicrobiia > Spongiisociales > ZC4RG35 > JANQRA01. The sequence continues at coordinate 2,544 of CAZSOF010000258.1, forward strand.
TCGTAGAAGCCCTGGCGAGCCAGGAAAACGAACGACTCGACGGTGGCAGGGGCGCCGCTGGTGTTGAGTTCGAGAACGATGTCCCCGCATGATGTGGTGATGGTGGCAGTGACTGTCGTGTTTTCGTCGATGTCGGCCTGTCGCTCCGGCCCCTGGAATGTCATGAGCTGCTCCGGGGGAGGTTGGTCGGCACCGCAGGCGGTTGGCTGGTCGCGGTAGTCCTCGTATGTGCCGGGAAGGTCGCTGTCGCCCTCCCCGAAGATACCCCCCACGGCGAAGATGGCAACCACCAACAGTCCAAAGATCACCGCCGTCGTGATCCTTCGCCCCAATTCGCGGCGCGCCTCTTGTTTGCGCTCTGCCTCTCGCTTGGCTGCGCGCATCTCCTTCTGGCGCTGTCTCCTGTCGGACATGGCGGCGCGACTCTAGGCCCGGAGTGCGATCAACCCATTGGGGGTGTTCGTAATGGATGGCAGAAAGACCCAAACTATGAGACTCATGCCGACTGTTGTACAGAAATACGGTGGTACGTCCGTCTCCGATTCCGCACGGATCAAGGCGGTAGCGGACCGCGTGGTGCGCGTTCGCGACGAAGGAAACGATCTCGTGGTCGTGGTGTCGGCCATGGGTCAGACCACGAATAGCCTCCTCGCACTGGCCGAGGAAGTGAGCACCGCTCCCCATCCCCGTGAAATGGACATGCTGCTCACGGCCGGGGAGCGCATCTCGATGGCGCTCTTGGCGATGGCGCTGAATGATCGGGGAGTGCCCGCGGTGAGCTTCACCGGCTCACAGGCTGGGATCCTGACCGACTCCGCCCATGGAGGTGCCCGGATCACCAGGATCACCGGGGAGCGGGTGAGAGATGCGATCGAAGCGGGCAAGGTCGTGATCGTGGCGGGGTTTCAGGGAGTCGATCCCGATTCGAAAGAGGTCACCACTCTTGGCCGGGGCGGCTCCGACACCACGGCTGTCGCTCTCGCTGCCACCTTGGGTGCCAGCTCATGTGAGATCCTGACCGATGTTGCCGGCGTGTTCACTGCCGACCCACAGGTGGTCACGGATGCCCGTCTCTTGCCCGAGCTGGGATACGACCAGATGCTGGCCCTGGCAATGGCCGGCGCAGGTGTGTTGATGCCTCACTCGGTGGAGTTCGCCAGGGACAACGCTGTGACGGTTCATGTCCGGTCGTCTTTCACGGGTGGTGAAGGAACCCGGATCCGATCCGGTGTCGAGCCGCTTCGCTTCGCGGGGCTCACGCATGCGGTCGACCGGGACGAAGGTGTGGTCACCTTGGTGGGAACGGAAGCCCATCGGGTTGCCAACGACCTGATGGTCGGATTGCAGGATAATGAGATGGTGACCGCCTTGATCAGCGCTGATGAGCAGTCGGTGTCCATGCATGTGGCTCCGGAATCAATCGAGGACGTCGTGCGCTATCTACATGGACAGCTATTCGAATTGGAGTCCACC
>CAZSOF010000259.1:0-2596 GCA_964607685.1 uncultured Acidimicrobiaceae bacterium
CTGCGGTCGGTGTCGATGACGAGCACGTCGCCCATCGCCACCGTCTCTTTGATCTCCACGTTCTGGCCCATGGTGGGGCGATCGTAACTACCCGCCCAGGGAGCCGGACAACTCCCCGATCTGATGCACCTTGACCAGGTTGGTGGAGGCCTGGAAATTGGGCGGCACGCCGGCCACCATCAACACGGTCTCCCCATTGGCGGCAACGCCTTCCTGTTCCAGGATCTCGGCGGCGGCGGTCATCTCGTCGTCCGTGTACTCCTTGCGCTCGAAGGTGTGTGGCTGGATTCCCCAGTACAGGGCCATACGACGCCGGGTGACGGTGTTCGGGGTGAAGGCGACGACCCGTTGCGGCGGCCTGTACTTCGAGATGAGGCGGGCCGTGCTCCCGGTCTCGGTGAAGGCCACGATCGTCTTGGCTCCCACGTTCTTTGCTATCTCGGTCGCGGCCTGGGCGACCGCGGATGCCACGTCGTTCTCACCACCGACGAAAGGCACCGGCGCCCGCTCGGAGAGGGTGCCCTCTTCGATGGTCTCACAGATGCGCGCCATGGCCCAGACGGTCTTCGCCGGGTAGTCGCCGATCGCGGTCTCACCCGACAGCATCACGGCGTCTGTTCCCGCCATCACCGCGTTGGCCACATCGGTGACCTCGGCCCTGGTAGGGCGGGGGTTGTGGGTCATGGATTCCAGCATCTCGGTCGCGGTCACCGAAACCCGGCCGGCACCATTGGTCCGTCTCAGGATGTCAGCCTGGACCAGGGGTAACCGCTCCAGCGGGAGCTGAACTCCCAGGTCGCCCCGGGCGACCATGACGCCGAACGACACCTTGAGAATCTCGTCCAGGTTGTCCAAAGCCTGCGCCAGCTCGATCTTGGCCACAATCGGCACATCACGGGTCAGCGAGGCCACGGCCTCGACATCGGCAGCGGTCCTCACAAAGGAGGCTGCGACGAAGTCGACACCCAACTCCCTGCCAAAGGCCAGATCCGCCTCGTCCTTGGGTGTGATGTTGCCCATCGAGAGACTGCTGTCGGGAAAGGCCACACCCTTGTAGTTGCTCAGATGCCCACCGGTGACGACCCGGGCCCGAAGTGCCGAATCGGTGCGGCCCGCCACTTCGCAAATGACCATCCCGTCGGCCAGGATCACCCGGTCGCCGGGGTTGACGTCGTTGAGCAACTCCGGGTAGCCCACAGGGATCCGGGTAGGGCTGCCGAGGTCGGCGTCGGGCAGGAGCTCGACCTCACTATCGGACTCGAGGTGGATCGCGCCACCTTCGAACTCCCCAACACGGAGCTTGGGCCCTTGGATGTCCTGCATGATGGCGACGGTCTTCCCGCAGTCCCGGGCAGCACTTCGCACCCAACGGTGGAACTCTCGGTGCAGGTCGTGATCGCCGTGGGAGAAGTTGAGGCGGGCGACGTCCATACCGGCCTCTATGAGCGACCGCACCGCCTGCTGGCTGGCGACAGACGGCCCCAGTGTGGCGACGATCTTGGTCTGGCGAGTCATTTCACCTCCAAGCTAACGACGTCTCGGAGGAATGAATCGATTACTGCGACAGCTTCTGCGTGAGCAGCTCGTTGACCAGCTTGGGATCGGCCCTGCCTTGCGTGGCCCGCATGACCTGACCTACGAGGAACCCGACCACTTTCTGCTCTCCGTTCCGGTAGCTGTCGACTGCATCCGGGTTGGCTGTCAACGCCTCCTCGACCGCGGCCTCCAGCTGGGATGTGTCGGTGATCTGCAACAGCTCCTTGGCCTCGGCTACCTGGCGGGGCGAGCCCTCCCCATCGAGCACACCGTCGAGAACCTCCTTGGCGGCCGACGACGAGACGGTCCCGTCCTCGACCATGGCGACCAGCTCCGCCAATTGGGCACCGGACAGGGTGAGACCCTCGGGGCTCGACTCGTTGCGTCGGATCCAGCCGGTCACCTCCCCCGTCAGCCAGTGGGCCGCGGCTCTCGAGGTGGCGCCGGCAGCTACGGCGTCGCTGTAGGTGGCCCGCAACGCCGATGGTGCACCTGAGAGCACCCCGGCCAGGTCGGTGTCCAAGCCATCATCCACATATCGGGCCCTTCTCTGGGCCGGCAGCTCGGGCAGGCTCGATCGCACGGCCTGCACCCAATCCCGGTCCATGACCATCGGGACCAGATCGGGCTCGGTGAAGTACCGGTAGTCGGACGAACCTTCTTTGGTTCGCATGGAATGGGTGACGTCGGCCTCCTCGTCCCAATGCCGCGTCTCCTGCACCACCTCGCCACCGCTCTCCAGCACCTCCGTCTGGCGGGCGATCTCGTATTCGATGGCGCGCTCGAGGGAGCGGAACGAGTTCATGTTCTTGATCTCGACCTTGGTCCCATACCCACTCGCCCCCTCGGGACGGACCGAGACATTGGCGTCGAACCGTATCGACCCTTCCTCCAAGCGGACGTCGGACACATCCAGCTCGGCAACCAGAGCCCTGAGCTCGGTGGCATAGGTCCTCGCCTCGGCGGCACTCCGAATGTCGGGCCTCGAGACGATCTCGACCAGGGGCACTCCAGAACGGTTGAAGTCGAGAAGCGTGGAGGAGGCGGCGTGTATCCGCCC
>CAZSOF010000259.1:2696-4012 GCA_964607685.1 uncultured Acidimicrobiaceae bacterium
GGTGTTGGGATCGGCACCGAAGGCGACACGGCACCCGCAGAACATCTTGGAGCGGGTCGCCAGCTCGACGTGAACCTCGATCCCGATCACGGCTTCCCAGCTCACGACGCCACCGGCTCCAGATCGGGGTGAGCTGTGAACTCGGCGAGACGCTCCACCTCGGCGCCGACACGGAACAAGACGGCCTCACCGAGAGCGGGGGCCATCACCTGAAACCCTATGGGGAGGTTCTCGGGGTCGACACCGATTGGCACCGAGATCCCCGGATGGCCGGTGAGGTTGATCGGGTTGGTGCAGATGTCGGTCAGATACATGGCAAGTGGGTTGTCCACCTTCTCCCCGGCGCGAAAGGCAACGGTGGGGCTGGTCGGTGAGACCAGCACGTCCACCTTCTCGTAAGCCCGCTCGAAGTCGTGGCTCAATGCCGCCCTCACCTTCTGCGCCTGACCGTAGAACTCATCGTGGTATCCAGCGGAGAGCGCATAGGTGCCCAACAGGATGCGTCTGGTGACCTCGGGCCCGAAGCCTTCAGCTCGGGACCGGGCCATGAGTGCTTCGGCGGTGGCTCCCTCGCCACGATGGCCGTATCGAATTCCATCGAAGCGGGCCAGGTTGGCCGATGCCTCGGCGGGGGCTATGAGATAGTAGGCGGAGAGGGCGATGTCCACGGTGGGTAGCGAGACCTCCACCACCTCGGCGCCGGCATCGGCCAGCTTGTCGATCATTCGCCGGACCCCAGCCTCGACCGCGGGCTCATAGCCTTCCCCGGCGAGCTCGGTGACCACTCCGAGCTTGAGACCGGATACACCCAGTTCGATGTCGGCTCGTGGCTTTGGGTAATCACCGGCGTAGGACGTGGCGTCTGCCGGGTCGTGCCCCCAGATGGCCTCCAGCATCAGGGCCGCGTCTTCGACGCTTCGGGTGAGAGGCCCGATCTGATCCAGAGACGAGGCAAAGGCAATCAGCCCGTAGCGGCTGACCGTGCCATAGGTTGGCTTGAGGCCCACGATGCCGCAGAGGGCGGCGGGTTGACGTATCGAGCCACCGGTATCCGAGCCCAAGGCCCCGAAGGCCGACCCGACGGCCACCGCGGCGGCTGATCCGCCTGAAGAGCCACCAGGAACCCGGCTGATGTTCCACGGGTTGTAGCTGGGACCGTAGCCCGAGTTCTCGGTCGACGACCCCATCGCAAATTCATCGAGGTTGGTCTTTCCCACGATGACGGCGCCGGCCTCGCGGAGACGTGTCACCACGGTGGCGTCATAGGGAGGCACATACCCGGAGAGGATCTGTGAGGCGGCGGTGGTCTCCACACC
>CAZSOF010000260.1:0-3936 GCA_964607685.1 uncultured Acidimicrobiaceae bacterium
GTGGTCGAGTGCGTGGTGGTCGTCGACTGGATGGTGGTGGTTGCGGCCTGACCGGTGGAGGTTGTCGTTGGCGCCTCGGTCGAGCTGGTGGTGGTCGTGTCCTCGGCCCCTTCAGCGGCGCAGGAGACGACGAGGGCGCCCGCTGCCAGCAATCCAATGAACCTTCTCATCGCGCGCATTCAATCACTGTGGTAGATCAATGTTGGAGGGTGGCGGATGGGGCGGCCGCGGCGCTGGGTCCGCTGCGATCTTGGGATGTCGTTACTCTGCTCCGGACGACATCCGGTTGCTTCTACAGCCTGCCGGGTCGCCATGACGACCCCCTTAACTTCGCCACGTTGATCTCCTACGATCACGTTGAGTAACGATGAGGACGACCAATGGCTGAGGACTATCCCCCAATCCTCGACGCGGCGCAGGTGGCGGAGCTGCTGAGCATGAATGTGCAGATGGTGCGGCGCTATGCCAGGGAGGGGCGGTTGCCCGCCTACAAGCTCCCGGGCGGTCGGACCTTCAAGTTCTTCAGGGACGAGATCTATGAGTTCCTGAGATCCCATCCCGCGGTCTCGGCCGAGGATGAGGTCATTGGAGATCAGACGCCCTGACCACAGCCAGGATCAGGTTCATAGGGACGATGAGACGTCGGCCGTCGACGTCGAGCAATGCAACGTGGTCCTCGGCGACCACCTCGACCCTACCGATGACCATGTCACCCCCCGGCAACGCCAGCCGAATGTTCCGCTCCGCGGCGGAATGCTCGTGGAGAAGGGCACGAAACGACTCCGCGCCGCTGGGTCGGGTCTCCGGCGGTTTGTCCGTGAGCAGTACCGACCAGCGAGCCTCATCGAGCTTGACATCGGCGGTCTGCCCCGGCCCTTCGATGGTGGCGTAGTCCTCACCGGAACTGGTCACGGCTCCGCTGAAGCTGTGACCGCCGAACTCGACCGACACCCGGTCGCCTCGGTTGACCAGCTCCTTGGCTTGGTCGGCGAGACCAAGTCTGCGTTTCCGATGAAGCTCGGTGAGACGTTCGTCCTCCGCCGCTTCCTCGGCCCACTCTCGGCCGGCGCTCTGACGGAGCTCAGAGGCGAGATCTGGGTCTGGTTCTCGGTCGACGTTCATCGTTTTCGCGCTCTCGACACTCTGGTATCACTAGACGATAGGTTGCCCTGCAGTGAGTGTTGCACCCTCCACTAAGACGAGGGAAGCGGGCTCCCAGCGGCCGGCACGCCGGCCAACCGGTCGACGGCTCTCGGCAACACACATCCTGATAGCAGTTGTCGTCATCCTGGCCTTCGTCCTTAACCTCCTCGTGCTTCAGGACAGAAGTGAGTCCACACTGGTGGCCATGGCCAATCGACCGCTGGCGGTCGGCTCGACCTTCGATTCGGGATCGTTGTCGCTGGTAGCGGTGGACTCGGATTTCGAGGCATTGGCGAGCCTTCTCACCGAAGGAGACTTGTCGAGCCTCGAGGGATGGGTATGGGGGAGATCAATACCTGAGGGAGCGGTCGTCGACAGGTACGCCCTGGTTGAGCCCGGATCGCCATCAGGGTTGCGGACCATGAGTGTGCCGGTGTCACGGGAGCACGCCGCGGGCGGATCCTTGGTTGCGGGTGACCGTGTGGACGTGATCTCGGTTACCGAAGGCGTCGCCTCTTTCGTGGCTTCTGATCTGGAGGTGACCGGGGTCGCGGAGGAGGCCACGGGTGCCATCGGTTCATCCGCCTCGTACTACGTGATCCTCGCGCTGGAAGCCACTGACGCTCTTCGTCTTGCTGAGGCCATCGAGGCCGGCTCGGTGGAGATGATCAGGTCGACAGGCGCCCCCGCGATCGACGGGGAGGCGGCTTCCGAATGATTCCTGACATTGCCCTGGCAGCTTCGGCCAGGGAGTGGCCGGACCGAGTTCACCGATTCCTCCTCGATCACGGTGGCGGGCGCATAGTCGACCGGGTCATGTCGCCCGATCGTGCTGTGTCTGGGGGTTATGACGTGCTCTTGATCGACGACGTCTGCTCCTTCTTGACCCCCCGCCTGGTCGGAATCCTCAAGCAGTCCGGAGTCGAAGTGGTGGGTGTGTATGCGCCGGAAGACGGTCCAGACGCCAAACGACGGCTCCTGGAATGTGGGATCTCGGATGTGATAGAGACCGAGGCCGGCCCGGAGGAGTTTCTGGAGAAGGTGCGGCTGACGATCGCTCATCGAATCCCGGTCACATCCCAGCCCACAGAGGCCAGTGATTCGTTGTCAATCGGCATCACCGGGCCAACCGCGGGGGTGGGCGTCACCGAGGTGTCGATTGCACTGGCCCAAGCGATGGCCGGCCACCTCTCGACCGTCCTCGTCGACCTGGACCAGCGTTGGCCTTCCGTGGCCCAGCGCCTCGACCTTCCAGTCCACCCCAACATCAGGACTGCTCTCGACCACACCCTGCACCACATGGATCGACTTCATGAGGCAATCCAGGTCTTGGGGGAGCTGCTGGTGGTGGGGGGCAGGGCAGACGGCGGGAGCGCAGCTTCGATCTCGAGACCAGAAGCGGTGATGCTGATCGATGCCCTGGGAAACCTCGGCAGGGTGGTGGTCGCCGACTTGGGCCCGTTGGGGGACATCGAAGGGGGGCTGATCCGTGAGTTCGACACCTTGATCCTGGTAGGCACGAGTGACCCCGTTGGAGTCGCTCGGCTGATGCGAACCACGCACGCAGCGCAGGGTGCGGTTGCAGATCGATCGCTTCTTGTCGTCCTCAACAAGGTGTCACGGGGAACATTTCACCGGTCGGAAGCGGTTCGAGAGCTGACCCATGCCTTTGATGGATTGCCGGTAGTCACTCTGCCCTATGACCAGCGTCTGGTTCAGGCGGCCTGGGACGGCAAGACAGGCTCGGGACGGGAATACCGCCGCGCGGTTGGGTCGATGGCCGACGTTGTGATCCGGAGCCTGTCATGACGGTCGATGTCTACGAGACCCTGCGACGGGAAGCCCTCGCCCGAATCGACGGGACCGGACTCGACCCGGTGGAGCAAATTGACCAAGTTCGTTCTCTGCTCGAGTCCACGGTTGAGGAGTATCAGCAGAGAGCGCACCTGGGCGCGGGGCGGTCTCTGGCGGATCCGGATGCAACCGTCGAGCGACTCGTCCGATCCCTGACCGGATTGGGGCCCCTGAGCGGGCTGTTGGAGCGTGATGACGTCGAGGAGATCTTCGTGGAGGGCGACCGCATCACGTATCTCGAGGCCGGTGGGACACTCCGGGGTGCTTCGCTGCCGACGACCGAGGATGAGAATCGGCAGGCGATCGAGCAGCTGATCGCGGCAACCGATCGTCGCCTCGATGCGTCGAACCCGATCACTCAGGCTCGGATCCTCGATGGCACGGCCCGGCTCACGGCGGTTATTCCTCCAGTCGGCGATCGTCTATCGGCGACCATCCGTCGTTACGCGTTGCGCAGGCAGACACTGGATTCGTTGGTGGCATTGGGCTCGCTCACGCCGGCGGCCGCAGGCTTCCTCGCCGCCGCCATGGGTGCCGGCGCTTCCGTGATCGTCTCCGGGCCGCCGGGGGCGGGTAAGACTTCGTTCTTGTCGGCTCTCGTCAGCTCGGTTCCGGCAGACCGCTGCGTTCGGTCGTGTGAAGAGGTGCGCGAGCTGCATGTCCCCCTAATCCATGGGTCCTATTACGAGGCCCGTCCGCCTTCTCTCGACGGAGAGGGTGAGATAACCCTTCGTGACCTCGTCAAGACCATTCTCGCCATGCGTCCCGACCTGATCGTGGTGGGAGAGGTTCGTGGCGCCGAGGCGTTCGAGTTGACGAGAGCGGTCAACGCGGGGTGTGGAATGGCGTGCACCATCCATGCCAACTCGGCTCCCGACGCTCTTGAGGCTCTGGTCAACGCAGCCTTGATGGCGGGAGAGAATGTCCCAGAGCGAGTCG
>CAZSOF010000261.1:0-3931 GCA_964607685.1 uncultured Acidimicrobiaceae bacterium
AGATCAAAGAGACGGTGGCGATGGGCGACGTGCTCGTCATCGACACCGACCGCAGCTTCACCGGCCAGGACGGCCATGTCATCGATCCCGATTCCGAGCGTCGTGGTGTCCCCGGACTGTTGGCCGACCGCCTGTTCGAGCTAGGTGTCGGCATCGACCACGTCTATGTCCTGCAGAACACGGTCACGGTGCGGCGCGGTGGGGGCTGGGACGAGGAAACCGCCAGGTTGGTCACCGACGTGACCAGATCGTTCCTTCGCTACTACCCGGACGAGGAGGAGGAGTAGGGCTCAACCTTCCACGGTCGTGGAGGTAGTCGAGTCGGTCTCGCCGGTGGTGGTCGTCGTTGGGAGCGTGGTCGTGGTCGTGGTGGGACATGGTGTCGTGCTGCCCGGCATCCGGCACGGGTGAACCTCGAAGATGGCGAACTGCGGTGAATAGCGCACCACCCACTCCTGCTCTTCGAAGGGCTCGCTGCCACCGATGAGGATGGATCGGGTCACCGTCACCGACCAGCCCTCTCCCTCCTCCTGAACCGTCTTGGTCTGGTCGATCGCCAGGTCCGGGTTGGCCCGGTACTGGGGTCCGCCAGGTGGGGTGATGTTGAACCGCTCGGATGTGTTGCTCTTGACGTGAAATGCCTCGGGACCACCCTCCCGGGCCACGGTGACTCTGGTGGTTCCGCCGCTCTGCTCCCCGATGAGGGTGCGCCCATGATTGAAGCCGAAGAACCGCACGGTGATGGACGATCCGGTGTAGGTGGTGTCGATGAGGATGGCGTGCTCCCGATTGTTGCGAAACTTGACGTCGATGGAGCGCCAGAACAGCGTGGCCTCCACCCCCTCGGGGTAACGGGAGAAGTAGTAGGAGTGAGGCTTGTGCTCTACGTCCTGGTACCCACCCCAGTACACGGCGTTGTAGAACGTGGTGGCGAATTGGCTGACACCACCACCGAAGGTGTCGACGATCTCGCCGGCGACGATGGAGCCCGCCGGCAGATAGCCCTTCTCCGCCGTTCGCTCACCGACGTGGCCGTTGATGCTGAACGTCTCCCCGGGCAGCACCAGCACGCCGTCGACAGCGTCGGCCATCAGATGGATGTTGACCACGCGGTCTTCACAACAGGCGTGATAGGTGGTGAATTGGGAGACCAGGTGTCTGACATTCAGACTCTCCAGATACTCCGTGGTCACGTCGGGCTCGGCGTGCTCGACCACCGGGAGACTGGCGGTTCGGGTCGACGTGAGCCCGGCGCGATAGAGCCTCTCCGCGGCCTCCACCTCGTCGATCCGGGTGCCATTGCTGCCGGGCTTGACGGTCACCGTGTCACCCTGTATCACAAATTCGGCGTTGACCGGCTCGGCCTCGAAGTCGGAGCGGATCGGTTCGAGAAACGAGTCGATGACCTGGGGATCGAACGAGTTGACGATCTCGGGCGGGCTGTTGGTAATGGTCTCGGAGACAAAGGCTTCTTTCAGCTGCTCGACACCCATCACCACCTCATCACCGTCGTAGACCATGGTGATGGGGGCGGACAGGAGCTGGGTGGCCTCGGTCAGGGCGGCGTCCACATCGGTACTGGTCAATTCGGGCACCACCTCCATCGTGGGCAGTAGTTCGGTGCGACGATTCCTCTGGAGGAGTGTGCTCAGGACGATCTCGGCAGCGGGCTCTCGTTGGATACCGACCCCGGTCTCGGGATAGGCAGGCACCAGAACTCCGTCCTCGAGCCCCACCGATCCGAGATTGACCGGCTTGCCGATGACGTTGGTGTCCCAGTTGTCGAAGATCTCGTCCAGACTGGCTTCGTCGACCTCGGCCTGCAACGGGATCTGGGTCGTGGCGAAGATGTTTCCCAGCCACCACAGGAACTGGTTGGCGAAGTTTCCTTCGCGACCCACTGCCATCGCCCGGGTGACGATGGCCTGTTCGTCGATGTCGAGTCCGGTCGCGCCGGGCATCAAGTCGACCGTATTGCCGTCGACGGTGAAGCTGGCGGGAGCGACGAGGCGGGCGTTCTCCAGCGCGGTGACCGAGCCCAGAGCCTCGTCGGGGCTGAGACCACCCAGCTCGGCTTCGGCGACTTCTACCCTGCCCATGACCTCGCCGGCCGAGACCCAACGGGTCAACCCGTAGACGCCGAACAGGACGACGAAGGCCGCTGCCACAACGATGACGGCGGCGAGCAGCGGGTGGATGGAGAACGAGAGTTTCTTATTCATCTGGAGGGCCGCCCCTGAGGCCCGCTCCGTGCCAGGCGATGGTACCTCCGGAAGGGGCGATAGAGGAATCAAGAAGTCGGGTCGGCGGGTATACGCTCGTCACGGATGTTGGTCTGGATTCCCAGTGTCATTCCCGGCGACGAGGTGCGGGTATCCGCCTCGACGTATGTCGCCTGGAAGAAGTGCCCGGATAGCGCCAACGCCCGGCTCCAGGGCTTCTACGGGCCCGATTCCCGACCAGCTTTCCTGGGCAGTCTCGCCCATCGGATATTCAGTCGTCATCTGAACTCGGGGCCCATCGCCCCTGAGGAGTTCGTCCTCGCCTGTAAGGAGGAGATCGGGGCCTCGAACCTCAATCACAAGATGGTCGGCCTCGAGCTGAAGCCGTCGGCATTGGCTGGAGTGATCGAGGAGGCCAGGGCACTATACGAGCGATTCACCAGGCTCCCCGGAGAGGGCTTCGAAGGGTCGGAGATCTCGGTGGATCACGAGACCGAGGATGGGGTGAGACTGGTGGGCACCATCGACGCCGTCTATCGGGCGGATCTCGGGGGTCATCGTCTCGTCGACTGGAAGACGGGCGAGATTGGTGACGCCGAGGATCAACTGATGTTCTACTCGCTCCTGTGGGCTCTCGACCGTGATGAGCTGCCGGCCCAGGTCGAAGCGGTGTCGGTGAAGACCGGAGAGACGTACCGCACCGTCCCCACGAGCGACGATGTGGGACGTGTTGCCATCGAGGTCGGCCAATTGGCCACCGACATGAGACGTGTCTGGGAGGAGGGAGGGAGTCTGGATCGTCACGGCGGGCCGTGGTGCAAGTATTGCCCGATCCTCGATAACTGTCCCGAGGGCCAGGCTACAGAGGCGCTGCTCGGATGAGCAGCGCCTCCTCACAATGACTCGTCAGCAGGGACAGCAGCCGCCGCCGCAGCCGCAGCCCCCTCCAGAGTCGGGTTTGCGAAGTGTCATCGTCCCTCCTTGGACATATCGACAAACTTCGATGCATTGATCTTGGTCGATTTGACGGCTATTGTCAACGACATGGATTACTGCTGCACGCCGCTGCTCTCTGGCCCGGTGGACGAGGCGGACGCTGCCGGGACCGCGGCTGTATTCGCCGCCCTCGGTGATCCCGTGCGGTTGCGCATCATCTCCATGATGTCCACCGCCCCCGGTGGGACCGTGTGCGGCTGTGACCTCGAGGAACCCCTGGGCATCTCCCAGCCGACCGTCTCCCACCATCTCAGAATCCTGAGGGAGGCTGGCCTGGTGGAAGGGACCAGAAAGGGCCGGTGGGTCCACTATCGGTTGGTACCCGAGCGCATGGCTGAGATGCGCCACGCTCTGACCCCGGTGGAGCCGGCTCTCGTCTGAAGTGTGGTGTGCAGGCATGCACCTTGAGCGTGGGTGGACAACAGATTGCGGCGGCGCCATGTTCAGCCGTTGCTGATGGCCTCGCGTAGGGCGACGAATACGGTCTGGTGCTCATCCTCCAGCCGCTCCGGGTGCCACTGAACGGCGAGCATCCACCAATCACCACCGTATCGCGCGGCTTCGATCAGCCCGTCGTCACTCCGACCCTCGACGACCAGATCGTCGGCCAAACCGGCGACACCCTGATGGTGGAGAGTGTTCACCTTGGCCTCCGCCGCACCGTAGATGTCACCCAGGATGGAGCTCTCCTCGAATCGAACCACGTGCCGTCG
>CAZSOF010000262.1:0-3913 GCA_964607685.1 uncultured Acidimicrobiaceae bacterium
CTGCGATGGTCTCGGTGATTCCGAGTTGAGGAGGTGTCTCGGCGGTTGTCTCCGTCACCGGAGGCGCGTTCATCTCGGCGGATGGCCCTGTTGGCAGCGGCTCCGTATCCGGAGCGCCGAAGAAGACGGCACCCATCCCCAGACCCAACCCATACCCGAGGACGAGGACGAGCCAGGACGAAGGTGGACGCGGTGGTCGAGGATCTCTATCGACCCCGTCCTCGACGACCTGGGTCTCGCTGGTCATAGGCGAAACCGTAGGCCAAGCCGAACTTTGGGTGGTCTGCGGAGCGCCTCAATCCGAAAATAGGTATAGAGTCCACGCCGCGATGCAGGCGTTTGAGTCCCGTCGTACGTACTATTGGAGGAAGGGACATATGAGAATGATGCGGAAGTGGCTGGCGATTGTCTTGACGTTGGGCCTGGTACTGGCCGCCTGCGGCGACGGGGGTGGCGAGGAGGAAGTGACCACAACGGAAGGAGAGGCGGCACCCACTACAACCGAGGGAGGTGATGTAGGGCAAACGACCATGGCAGCGCCCGAGGCGGGCCCGTTGGGTGCGGTAACCGTCCCCACAGGCGACCCCATCCAGATCCGCTCGCTCGAGGCGATTTCTGGTGATGTCGCGTTTCTCGGAATACCGAACCAGACGGCCACCGAGATGGCGATCGAGGACTACGGGCCGATCAAGGGCTTCGACGTCACCATCGGCACCGGACTCGACGACCTCTGCAACGCCGAGGGTGGTCAGGCTGCTGCCCAAACTATCGTGGCCGACGAACAGGTGGTCGGGGTCATCGGCACCTCCTGTTCCGGTGCTGCCGTCGCAGCTTCACCGTTGATCAGCAATGCGGGGATGGTGATGATCTCGCCGTCCAACACGTCACCGGCATTGACGTCTGATCTCGCCGGAACTCCCGGGACGGACTACCACGAGGGTTACTACCGGACCGCCCACAACGACCTGTTTCAGGGTCGGGCTGTAGCCCAGTTCGCTTATGGCAGACTCAATCTGACGACGGCCGCCGCCATTCACGACGGCGATCCCTACACTCAAGGCCTGGCCCAGGCGTTCTCGGACGCCTTCGAGGAGCTGGGGGGCACGGTCACCACATTCGTCGGCGTGAACAAGGGCGACACCGACATGACCCCGGTGTTGTCGGAGGTGGCCACCGGTAGCCCCGATGGCATCTACTTCCCGATCTTCCAGCCGGAAGGTGACTTCATCGTCCAGCAGATCGGTGGAGTGGCGGGCCTCGAGGAGGTCACCCTGATCGGGGCCGACGGATTGCTGATCTCCGACTTCCTGGCCTTGCCGGAGACGACGGGCATGTACTTCTCCGGTCCGGGTCTGGAGTTCGGGGGGAACATAAACGAGCTAACTGGTGTCTCTGCCTCAGACTTTTTGTTCAATTATGAGGCTCGTATCGGTGAGGCACCCTCGGCCGCCTTCTGGGCCCATTCCTACGACGCCGCGACGATGCTGCTGGCAGCCATCGATGAGGTGTCGGTTGAATTTGCCGACGGGCTGTTCATCGACCGTGCAGAGCTCAGGGAGGCACTCAACAACTTCTCCTTCTCGGGCTTGATCGGCGACCTCGCCTGCGATGAGTTCGGTGACTGTGGTTCACAGGAGATTCAGATCGTTCAACACGATGATCCTTCGGTTACCGACTCCACCCAGCTCCCGGTGGTGTTCACGTTCACGGGCTCAGAGTCAGAGGGCTGAACCCCTGACAGCCTTGAGACATGACGAGGGCCCGGTGCATGGAGCGCCGGGTCCTCGTCCATAATGCGATGAGCGTTCGTCCGAGATGACCGCAACAGAAGAGAAGCCGGCGCCGGTGGAGGCAGAGGAGCGAGAGCGCCGCGCTCTCCGGCTCACCTGGGTCGACCTCTTTCTCTGGGCCATCCGAATCGGGGCGATCATCATCATCGCCATCGGTCTCATCGGATCGATACAGAACTTCATCGCAGGTGAGGGACTGTCGGCCGAGGGCTGGCGAGACCTGATCGTCGCCAGCATCTCCCAGGGAGCCATGTATGGGCTATTGGCGCTCGGCTACTCGATGGTCTACGGCGTCCTCGGTTTCATCAACTTCGCCCACGGCGAGGTGTTCATGTCGGGGACCCTAGTCGGCTTCGTGGCCGCCAACTGGTTGTTCGAGAATGGGATCTGGGAGGCCAACCCGTTTCTCTCACTCCTGATCGTCCTCATAGTCGCCATGGTTACCTCGACGTCGGTGGCCGTCATCATCGAACGCGTCGCCTACCGGCCACTGAGGGGAGCGCCCCGTCTCATCCCGTTGATCACCTCGATCGGGATGTCCTTCTTCGTCCAGTACACCTTCGCCGGGCTCTTCGGGGTGAGTTTCAACACCTACCCGCCACCACCTGAGGTCATCGCGGGGACAGTTTCGATCTTTGGGCTGGAGGTCCGCACGACTCAGCTCACCGTGATCATCATCGCCGTTCTCTCGATGATCGGGCTGTGGTATTTCGTGACCAAGACCAGGGCGGGGAGAGCGATGCGCGCCGTGGCCGAGGACAAGGAGATCGCCGGTCTCATGGGGATCAACGTTGACCGGACCATCGTCACCGTGTTCGTCGTCGGCGGCGCCATGGCCGGCGTGGCCGCCCTGATGTGGTCGCTGCTGTTTCGTTCTGTCAACTACTTCACCGGTTTCATCCCCGGCATCAAGGCGTTCACGGCTGCAGTCCTCGGCGGAATCGGGAACATCGCCGGCGCAATGGGCGGTGGTGTGCTCCTCGGACTGTTCGAGGGTGTGGGCCCCTTGCTGATCCTTGGCGGGCTTGGAATACCCGGGGTCTCTCAGCTCAAGGATGCAGTGGCTTTCGTCGCTCTGGTGCTGGTTTTGGTCTTTAGGCCTACCGGTCTCTTTGGGGAGCGCCTAGGGTCCGAGGATCGGGTATGACCGCCACCGCGACACCGATCCAGACGGACACCCCCACCCCGGCCCTCGACCGGCCCACCATCGTCCATGTTGTGGGCGTCGGCCTTCTCGCCGGGATCGTCATGGTCTATGTCTCCGCCATCGGGATGCTGGCCAGTTTCAACGATCGCAACGTGGTCGATCCCATCCTCAGCCTGGGCTATCTGGTCTTGTTCGCCGGGCCGTTCGTGGCCGGTACCCGGTTCACGCGCCGGGAAGTCTTGGAGGGTCTCGAAGCGGAGCCGCCAGCCCCCATGGACGTGGTGAAAGCAGCACTAGCCGGTTTCATTGCCGGGTTGGTGCTGGCGATATTCGCCCTGGTCGTCGAGAACGTATCCGGCCTCAGGAGAACCTTTCCCAACCTGAGCCCCCAGATGTCGGACCTGGTCACACTAGGGCTCGGGGTCGGAGCAGCATTCATCGTTCTCCCACTCATCTCATGCATCCTGGCGACTGCTGCGGCCGGGCTGGCCTGGGTGCCCAACAAGATCCGCAGAGCAATCACTGTGGGAGGCATCACGGTGGCCTCATTCGCCGTGTTCCAACCGGTGGTCGACGACTTCTTCGACTGGTTCCCCGCTGTTCCCGACTTCCTGTACGCCCCGCGATCCGGGCTGACTGTTGTCTCGGCAAGCGTCGTATTCGTCATTGCCGGGGCACTCTCCATGTACCTGCCCGGGCGAATCCCTTCAGTGGGCTCCCGGCTCACTTCCAAAGAGGGGGCAGTTCGAAGACGGACGACGATCTGGCTGACCATCGTCATCGGCATCGCTCTGGTCGCCTTTCCCCAGTTCCTCGGCGGGATCATCAACGAGCTGCTGACCAATGTCGGGATGTTCGCCCTGATGGCCCTGGGTCTCAACGTGGTGGTCGGCTATGCCGGACTTCTCGACCTCGGCTATGTGGCCTTCTTCGCCGTTGGTGCCTACACAACAGGCGTCCTCACCTCACCCATCTC
>CAZSOF010000263.1:0-1190 GCA_964607685.1 uncultured Acidimicrobiaceae bacterium
GACTCAGCAACCGGGGGTGGGAGGTCCAGCTCGAAGGGCTGCGGCTGGTCGTCGGGCCGGGAGATCAGACTGTGGAGCAGGCTGTCCTCGAAGAGACGGCCGCAGCTGGATCGGGCTTGGTCCGCATGGTGCGCGGATCGGCCTCACTCGAGGATCTATTCCTCCAGCCAGGGAGTCGACGGTGACCGAGCAGGTCATCTTCGATCGCGGTTATCGCAGCTATGAGGGCCCGAGAACCGGGCCGAGAGGAGCCCGTGCCGCCGTCTACAACGAAGGCCTCCGCAGGATCCTCGGCCTGGGCCGCAAGGCGAGACAGAAGATCTACCCATGGATGATGATCACGGTGGCCCTGGTGATGGCCGCCATCATCATCGGAGTCCACTGGCTCATCGGTGACTTCGCCGAGATAGCCGCCGAAGGCATCCCCTCGTACGGCGAGCTATTCGACCTGTACAACTGGATCGCGCTGCTGTTCATCGCTTTCGCCGGTCCCTGGCTGCTGATTCCCGATCGATCCCGTGGCGTTCTCTCCGTCTACTTCTCCCGTCCTCTCACCGTTGACGGTTACCTCGTTGCCAAGCTCGGCTCACTCTCAACACTGGTTGGCGCCATCTACCTCGTCCCTCAGCTGTTCCTTCACATCGGACGAGGGCTCATATCGGATGACGGGTTCTTCAGCTACATGGGGGCCAATCTGGACATCCTGTGGAAGGTGCCGGTGGTGGCGTTGGCGTTCATCGCCGTTCACTGTGCCGTTGTCTTCCTGCTCGGGGCAGTGATCAACCGTCCGGGTATAGCCGCAGCCGCCTTCGTGGGTGTCCTCGTCATCGGGCGCGGGCTGGCCAACGCACTTGCCACCGCCTCATTTGCCGGTGCCAGGTACACGGCACTGCTCGCCTTCGACCATCTGCCCCGGATCATCAGGGACGAGCTGATCCGGAACACCACCACCTATCCCGCAGAGCAGGTCGGATTCGGGACATGGGAGGCAACGGTCGTGATTGTCGGGCTCATCGTGATCTCGCTGGTGGTGGTGCGCACCCGATATCGGAAGCTGGCATGACGGACACGATCACCGTCTCCAACGTCTCCAAGTGGTTCGGGCCCAAGGTGGCCGTCAGCGAGGTGGCTATTGGATTCGGCCCGGGAGTGACCGGCCTCCTCGGTCCCAACGGCGCCGGCAAGACAAC
>CAZSOF010000263.1:1290-3899 GCA_964607685.1 uncultured Acidimicrobiaceae bacterium
GCGGCCCTGGTCCCCGATCCACAGGTGCTTCTACTCGACGAGCCATTGAACGGCGCCGACCCGGTGCAGAGGGCGCACCTGATCGACATCTTCCGAAGACTTGGCGACAGCGGCCGCACCGTCCTGGTCTCCTCCCACGTGCTGAGGGAGGTCGAGCGAATGGCGGACCGCGTTGTCGCCATGGTCGACGGCCGGCTCGCGGCGGTGGGGACGGTGGCCGTGATCCGCGCCGCGATGACCGACAAGCCCCGTCAGATCTTCGTCGACAGCTCCGATCCGAGGTCGTTGGCCGCATCTCTCATCGGCCTCCAAGCCGTCGTCGGGGTTCAGGTCAACGGTTCCGTCTTGATGGTCGAGGCATCAGACGCAGGCGACGTGGCCAAAAGGCTTCCCTCTCTCGCCCTGGCCGCCGGCCTGTCGATCTCCAGAGTCGAGCCGGCCGACGAGTCTCTGGAGTCGGTGTTCCGCTATCTCGTGGAGGAGGGCTGATGGTGCTGACACTGCATCTGTATCGCCGTCTGATGCGGCGGGGCAGACTGTTCTGGCTGGTGTTGCTGGCGTCAGTCCCCGGGATCATCTTCGCTTTGGCCGGCCTCGAGGAGTCACCGGAAGAGCTCGATGAGCTCTTCGTGGGGATCATGATCGGCGTCGGCTTTGCCTACTCCATCGCTGCCTTGATCCTCACGGTGTCCACACTCAGAGACGAACGGGATGCCGGAACCCTGCCTTACATCTACATGAGGCCCATTCGACGTATGGCAATCTCGGCCGCTTCGATCGGCGCTGGGGTGATGGCCGCATTGACCATCGCCCTCGGGGGGTGGTTCGCCACCCTCCTCGCGGGCTTCGTGAATGGCGCGGGCATCGCCACAACCGGGCCCGGAATCGTCCTGCTTGGCTCGGCGGCATTCGGCTATGCCGCGGTGTTCGTGCCCATCGGGTACCTGTTCTCACGGTCGCTGCTGGTTGGCCTGGGCTATGTCATCCTCGTCGAGCTGGTGCTCGCCCCTCTGGTCAGCGGTCTCAGCCAGCTGTCGATCTGGAACATCTCCTCATCCATTTTCCTGGGAACGATCGAAGACTGGAGTGTCACCTTTGCCGGGGAGCTCCCATGGATAACCCCCGGGATCGGTGGTGGTGTGGTCAAGCTCGCCTCGGTTCTCGTCGTCGGGCTCCTGGTCCTGACCTGGGCGCTTCGCCGCCGGGACACCCTCTAGGGCGCACCCACCGGCCCAGGACGCTCCTTTGCTCAGTATTCGTCGTTCGCCCGCCGTTGCTTGGAGGGTTGAACCCTCGGTGGCTCCCCCGGCATCTTCGGATAATGGGGAGGCCAGGGAGCGTCGCCTATCCCGTTCTCTTCGTCACGGGCCACCCATTCCATGAGAGTGTCGATTCGACCGACGGCTTCATCGATGCCTCGGGTCAGATCGCCGACTGCCTCCCAACGCAGGGAGTATCTGCCCATGGGGAAATCCTCGATCTCGACATCAGCGAGCTCATCCCAGGTGAAGGGTGCCGAGATGAATCCGGTGGGTCTGATCCCGTAGGCAGAGGACACCGTCTTGTCTCTGGCGTTTTGGTTGTAATCGACGAACACGCCGTGGCGCTCCTCCTTCCACCAGCTCGTAGTCACCAGGCCATCCATGCGGCGCTCGAGCTCACGGGCGAAGGCCAGGACCGCGCGCCGGGTCTGGAAGAAGTCCCAAAGACGCTCGATCCGCACGTACACGTGAATCCCGCGGCTCCCCGACGTCTTGGGCCAGCCCACCAGCCCAATCTCATCGAGCAGTTCCCTGGCCCCACCGACTGCTTCCCTCACGCTGTCGAAGCCAAAGCCGGGCGTGGGGTCGAAGTCGAATCGCAACTCGTCGGGATGGTCGATGTCATCCGCCCGCACCGGCCAGGGGTGGAAGTCGAGACAACCGAGCTGTGCCAGCCTGATGACATCCGCCTGCGCGACAGGGACGTTCATGCGGCCCGGGCGTTGTGACGGGAACCGGATCTGCACCGTCTGAAAAGGGGTGTTCTTGGAGGCGCGCTTGTGGTAGATCGGGTCGATGGTCACATCCTGCATGTAGCGCTTCAACATGGTCGGACGTCGTGTGATCCCGCGGGCGGCCCCCTCCGCGACCATCAGAAAATGGCTGATGACGTCGAGCTTCGTCCAGCCCTGTGATGGGAAGACGACCCGGCTTGGAGATGAGATGCGGATCTCCTCACCAGCAACGGTGACTGTGGTGTGGTCAGCCATCGGTGCGTATCGTTACCCGATTCATAGAGCCAAGAACCTTAGGTAGGACTCCATTGACCCAGCCCATCCCCGATCCCACCGACGAAGACATCGCCGCCTGGCACAGAACGCTGGCTCCACGGGCGTTCGAGCACACGTGGACCCTTCTCGACGCCGAGCAACTGACCAAAGAGCAAGAAGAGGAGATGCTGGCCTCGGCATTCGCCCAGAGGCATCACTGGTACCAGGTGGGCACCCCACGCAGCTGGGCGATTGCCGATTGGCAGGTCTCGCGTGTGGCGGCCGTGCTCGGCTATGCGGATCTGGCCCGTCGCTTCGGCGAGCGCTCACTCGAGCTCGCCGACGAGTACGGCCTGGG
>CAZSOF010000264.1:0-3890 GCA_964607685.1 uncultured Acidimicrobiaceae bacterium
GAGGGTGTCCAGGTCATCCTCACGGACAAGCCTGAGTTCAATCGTTTCCCCCTTCAACACGATCAATACCTCTCGATCTGCTCGCCAGCTGAAACCTACTCGTATAGCCACACCCAGCCGTGCGTTGAACGGCAGCCTGATCGACTGACACCGGCTACACATTTGAGCGCGACCTGAGGCGTGCCTGGCTACGGCTCTCAGCCCTCGTCCTCCAACAAGAAGCTCTGACCACAGATACAGACCGCCCACATCGCCCTCCTCGTCGGTCTCCCAAGCCAGCCCTACACCCGAGACGGTCACCCCGGCCCTGGCCTGCATCCAGGGTGGCAACCGGTCTTGCGGACCCACTCAGCACGACCGGTCATATGTGAGGCGGGTCACGGTGGATAGCCTCGGACCTTCAGATGACCATTATTCGAGTCGTTCTCATAGTTCTGCTGGGTCTGCACATCATCCAAGCCGTGGCCAAGTTCGCCGTGCATTTCACGGTTCCGTATGAGAAACGAATCGCGAAGATTCGCACCTACTACGACCAGGACGCCCGAGTGATCCGGCGGGCGGACACCATCATCCTCACCGTGGCGGTAGCGCTGGTGGTGTTGCTTGTGCTATCGGGAGAAGGTGAAGTGGTGAGCTTCGCCACCGGCCTTATTGTCGGGATGACGTTACTCCAGGTGTACTTCCACCGATTCCTCGAAGAACTTCCACCGGACGAGGCACCCGATCCACCCCTATCGCCGGTTAAGACCATGTCGTTTGCAATACACGCCAACCCAGCGAAGGCGTGGCTTGAGTACCTGCTGATGACCGTGCTCCTCCTAGGCTCACTGGTCCTGATCATCCTCCAGCTTTAATACCCATGGTCAGGTGCCTCACGCCTGGACCCGTTCATCGGCCTCCAGAGACAGCTTCAAGGGCGTTGCACCCTTCCTCGCCGCATCGTGGATCAAGTCTCCAAGCCGACTCCACAGCGTTGTCGTGCCCCGGCTGGCTAGCGCAGATCAACTTGATCCCAGACGAGACCGCCCATATCTGACATCCAGCGACATAGGCACATATGTTGGCTGCTGCTCCGTGTGGCACGAACGGGGGTCAGATCATTGGTTGAGTTCGACCTCTTCAGCGCATGCCAGGCGAATCGTCGGCTCGTAGGCGACCTCCCCTTCGCTGAGGATGATCACTGATACTGATGCCACTGATCCGTCGGAGTTGAGCGTCAACTCGATGCTATCCGCCTCGACTCCGTTGCGTTCCAGACAGTCAGCAAAAACCCGTGTTGCTCGATCGGAGTCAGGTGGTGAGCACGACGACAAGACGGCAGTCAACGCGATGGCGGTCGCAATGATCGACCAAGCCTTGCCTCGTCGCCGCATCGGTCAGAACTTACTCCATGACCCTTCACACACTGCCGCCCATAACAGGCATATTGAGCGGCCCTCGGAGGGGCTACTCAGTGACCATTGTCTACTTGCGCTCGCCCGTTGACACGGACGATCGCCCCGTCCACCGCCCACACCACATTGTTCTCCGTCTCCCCGATGTGCCTGTCCACCACCTCCCCCAACTCCACCGCCATCACCTGCCGATCCCGCTCTGGGTCAACACGAAACACCACCCCCCGGAACACCCCAACCTGGCCAGGATCGTGGCCGCATGCATCGCACTTCTCTCGGTCCGGTGCCCTGGGGTGTCTATCAGAATGAGCAGCTTCCGGGCACACGAGTGAACGGTCAGGTCCATCACAGATCCCCGAACCTTCTTCTGGTTCCCAACCGCAAATTCAACAGCGATCCGACCGTCGATCGTGCCGTCCACTGAGCCGGTGCCAGCGTCGGGACCGAACGAGAAGATCCGGGTGTAATCACGAAAAAACCGGTCGCGGAAGGTGACTCCAGCAGGTCGACGGGGATGCTCTCGTACTTCCGCACGCCATCGACGCTACCGGCGTATCCCGCTCTGAGGAGATGGGTCAGTTGCCCAGTCGTGACACCACCTGTTCGGCTTGCTCACGCTTCCATTCGGTCTCCCAGCCATACTCCAAATAGATGCGCTCGATGCCGATGGCCTCATGCTCAGCGAGCTTGTCTTCCACGTAGTCCCATGTGCCGATCGGCAGATCCTGATCAACAATGATCTCCCCCAACTCCCTCCGACTCAGACCAAAGTCAGCGGCGGCCTGTCCAACCAGATGGTCCAACTCGGCCTGGTTCTCGGCTCCGAGAATCGTCCTGGTCCCAGAGATCAGAATGCGGTCAGGGTCACGGCCCGCTCTCCCGGCGGCCCTCCGGGCACGTTCGATCCGCAATCTGCGACCCTCAAGATCGACCCCGCCGATGTGGTACTCATCAGCGTAGGTTCCGGCCAACCGTGGCAGGCGATGGGGCCCACCTCCCCCTACCAGCAGAGGTATACGTCTGATCGGCTCTGGTGCCAAGGGAAAGTCTTCAAGACTGAAGATTCCCCCCTCGTAACCCGGATGAGACGGGTCGAAAGCAGCCTGAAGGTAGCCAAGAGCCTCCTCCAGCATGTCGAACCGCTCACCCGTCGACGGAAACGGAATCCCAAACACCTCATGCTCCCAATCAAACCAACCAGCCCCAATCCCAAGCTTGAACCGACCACCTGACAAAGCATCCAGAGTCACCGCCGACTTGGCCATAACCGCAGGATGCCTAAACGTCACCGGTGAGACCTGAGTAGACAACTCTATGGTCTCGGTCTCCCGTGCCAGAGCAGCCAACAAGAGAAACACATCAAGAGCCGGGCGGGTCTTCGCTTCCTCCACGTCCTCAGACATCAAGTAGTGGTCCACGATCCCAACAGCAGCAAGAGAATGCTCCTCAGCGAAACGAGCAGCATCCAGGACCGTCTCGTAGTTCCCCCACACCTGCACTCCATACTCCACCCCCTTCAACCTATCGAAAGCCAGCCAACCAGACCCGATAAGCGCTCTGGCCCTTCGGTCACAATCCATTTCAAGATCGCACTTATGTGAATTTTCCCGCTCTCGACGTGTCACCGATGAAGCTGTCTAAGTTGCATTCTCGACCTGGGAGCCGGATGAGGACACGACTCGACACCGACCTCGAAACCATCCAGCGGGAAGCCCAACTAAGACGTATCGGTCGGGATCTACACGACCAGGCTGCCGAGCTTTCGCCAGACACAGTGGATGCGGTGGCAGCGGTGTTGCTGAAGCTGGCGGTGGCGACGGAGTACGGAGAGCTTGTCGATGAGGGGTTCGGGCTAGCGATGAGAGCGGATGCCTCTGTTCGGCACATTAGGCGGGAACTGCCTTTCGGCTAATCGATCTCACTCAAGGCCATCAGCCGGATTAGGCGGTCGCTTCGACGGCCCCCTTCTTGCGGACTGGCGAACGAGTCCATCATCCTCAAGTCCCCGGATCTGTCCAGCGCAGCAGGTGTGTCCACTGCGTGTGAAGGGTTCCGAGCGTGACGGGCGCATAAGAGACTCGAAACAACTATTCGGGCGCACCGTCGTGAAGTCGGAGGTCAACGTGTCGTCAGGCGGGCACGCTCGACCGAGACCGGACAAAGGCTGCCACGGTCCCAGTGGCGCCGGCAGCAAGCAGTACCAGACCCACGACTCCCAGTGTGGTGGTGAGGGCGGTCAGGTCAAAGGTTGGCCGCCCGGAGAATGCCTGGAGGATGCTGACTGTTGTCAAGCTCGCATAACCCGCGGCTGCGACCAGGACGATGCGAAGACGTCGACGCTCGTCGAGACGGGCGAATGCGAGGAACCACGCGAAGCCCGGGAGAAGTTGGGCGGCGTGCAGTGTCAATGCGTGAGGTACCTTCCCGGCTCCCGCCTCACCCACGGTGCTTGCATAGCCGACCACCTCAGGTCGAAAGCCGCCGTCGGCTGCCACC
>CAZSOF010000265.1:0-3843 GCA_964607685.1 uncultured Acidimicrobiaceae bacterium
AGCGCGCAGGCTTACTTGCGACATCCAGAGACTCCTTGGAGAAGAAGGGGTGGCCTCAATTATGGCCGCGGTCAGCTGCTTGCGCCAGACGAGACGCGGTCCAACCAGCTCAAAGTTCCGGCCACATAGCGGTCGGTGATCGAATCCAGGCTCCAGCCACCGCCGCGGTAGCCATGACCAGCCCCTTCCAGGATCTCGATGTGCGCATTGGGAAGCCTGGCGATGTGCTCGTTGAACAATTCCATGCGGCTCAGGGCGTCCCGCGTGCCCTGAAAGAAGAGCATGGGGATGTCGATGTCGGCGAACTGGGCTACACGGAGTCTGTCCGGCCTCCCCGGTGGATGGAGTGGGTACGCATAGAGGATCAGACCGGTGGCCGGATATCCACCGGCGGCGAGGTAGGTGCCGATGCGACCACCCATCGAGCGACCTGCCAGGAACAATTCATCGACCTCGTCGGCCAGCACGTCGGCGGCCATCCGATGACACGCCATCAACTTGTCCTGATGGTCCGGGCGCTTCGCGCCTCGCTCGGTATAGGGATAGTTGAAGCTCATCACGGTGTGTCCACCGTCGGCAAGGCCGTTGCGCAGCCTGGTGATCGACTGATGCGTCTGGTCGGTCCCTGCTCCGTGGGCGAGGAGGATCCCGGTCGATCCGGAGCCTTCCATCCGGGCGGTCACCTGCCCGCCGTCCCAGGTCACCTTCAACTCGTGACTCATTCTCCTCACTGTAGAACTGCAGGTACCGTCACCCCATGGAGTTGGTGGTCCACGACTCGGAGGAGGAAGCCGCCGTCGGCGCCGCTTCACGTATCGCCGAGCTGATCACCGGCTCCGGTGATCGATTCACGCTGGCATTGGCCGGAGGCAGGACACCGGCTGCCACCTACGAGGCCTTGCGAGGAAGGGTCACAGGTTGGAACCGGGTGGATGCTTGGCTGTCGGATGAGCGGTGGGTCTCCCCAGACGACGAGCGCTGCAACGGCCGAATGGCTGCGGAAACACTCATGAACCACGTCGACGCCAGATTTCACCGCCCACGCTGGAGCGAATTCATGGAGCCCTCTGACTCGGCGGCGCACTACGAGGCCATCATCAGATCGATCCACCACGAGCATTCACCGGATTTGGTTCTTCTCGGTATGGGTGAAGATGGGCACACGGCGTCGCTGTTCCCCAAGAGCCTGGCGCTGCTCGAAGAGCAGCGTTGGTACGTCGCCAATGTGATCCCGAACACCGGCGAGCCACGACTCACGGCCACCTATCCGCTGCTATGGAGTGCGCGCCAGGTGTTGATGCTGGCGGTTGGGGAGAGTAAGGCGCCGGCACTCCGTGACTCGTTCGCAGGCCTAACGCCCGCGGGGCGCCTCGGTGAGGGGGAGGCGAAGGTCGAATGGCACGTAGACCGATCCGCAGCGTCACTGGTCTCTTAGCCGTCTTGGTGGCCCTGGCCGGGTGTTCCGCCATCGACGCTGAACCTGAAGCCATCGAATCGACGGCACCACCCAGTTCCTCCACGGCGACCACCCCTGCGAAGCCGACCACGACGACGAGCGCGAGCACGACGACGAGTACGAGCACAACCACAACAACCACTGCTCCCACCAGCACGATCGCGACCAGCACCACGACGACGACCACACTGCCCCCAACCACGACCACCTCGACCTCCGTCCCGCTGCCGGAGATCGAGGCCGAAGTGACGGTTCCCCCGGGTAACGGCCCCTTTCCCGCCGTAGTCCTGGCACACGGTGGCGGCTGGGTGGCAGGCGGCCCATTGCTGATGCGGCCGCTGTCGGAGCATCTCAACAGAGCGGGGTTCATGACCGTGAACAGCCGGTATCAGCTCGCGACCCTCGATCGAGCAGGCTTCCCGGACGCGGTGGAGGATGTGGCTTGTGCGGTCCGTTATGCAGCGGCACACCCGGAATCAGACGGGACCGTGGCCGTGATCGGCCACTCCGCTGGAGCCCACCTGGGTGCGCTGGTGGCACTGACCGGAGACGATTACGTCGGAGATTGTCCCGTCGATGGCTCCGCGATACCCGACCGATTCGTAGGCCTGGCCGGGCCCTATGACATCAGCCGTCTCGGGCTTGTCATGCTGGTGTTCTTCGGCGAAGGACCGAACCTCGATCCCGAGGCTTGGGAGAACGGGAACCCCCAGCTGCAGACCGATGAGAACCCGGGCCTCAACTCGCTGATCATGTACGGGGATCAGGACGGGATCGTGGACGACGTGTTCGCCATCGACTTCCACAACGCGCTGCTCGACTCTGGAAGCGAGTCGGTGCTGGAATTGGTCGAAGGGGCGCAGCACAACGACATGGATGACCCCGACGTGGTAGGCGATCTCATCGTGACGTGGTTGGAGCGGTAGCCGCGACGTGCACTCCCGTTCATCAGATCAGATTCGGGTGATGTCCCGAGGAGTCATTCGAGGCCCGAACTTCGGCTCGTGACCCAACGTGTGGAGTAGCCGGATGACGCGACCGCGATGTGGCCGGAATGGCTCTAGTAACTCCAGCATCTCCTGGTCGGTCCCCCGGTCGCGCCCGGTGAGGTGATGGACGACGATGTGTTTGAAGTGGAAGTCTCCCACCGCCACCTGGTCGGGGTCGCCGTGTGAGATCTCCAGCGTCTTGGCGATGCTCCACTCCCCGACACCGCCGAACGAGCGCAGGACCGCACCCACCTCGGCGGATGGGACACCTGCTAGACGCTCGACTCGTTGGTGGGCCCCAGCCAGCCGACGCAGGACGTCGGCCCTTCTCTTCTCCAGCTGCAGCTCGTGGAACATCCAGTAGGGAGCCTCGGCCATTCGATCAGGGTGGGGCGGCAGCCGTAGGCTCCGTTTGGGCCCGGGAGCGGGATCGGAAAACCGACGATATAGCCCCCCAGTGGCAGCCGCTGCTTCCCGACCGGTCACTTTCTGTGCGCATATGGCCCTCACCAGCGCGTCAAAGACGAGATCGGTGCGTCCGAATCTGTATCCGGGGTTCTGGCGATGGAGCTCGCCGACCACAGGGTGGCCCGTGACGAACCGTGAGGGGTCGTCCTCGAGACCAGCGACCCGGCCCAGCCGGTGCAGGAGCCAGCTTCCACCCGCACCCCATGCCTCCCCTATGACCTCATCACGGGTTCGTCGCACACGCAGTGATCCCGGCCCACTCGGGGTCCGAGCCGCCAACCACCACCCGTCGTCAGCAAAGCGCCCGTGTAGCGGTCGTAGTGTCGACCGGAGGTCGAGGGGTCGCTCGATTGGGATGGCTCTCGTCTCCACGTCTTTCATCATCGTGGCACAACCTGGATTAGACGCCGGTCGGGCTGTGTTGCTATGGACGCGACATGGAGATCGAATGGCACGTGTGACCGTTGTCGGCGACGGTCCGGGAGGTCTGTCCGCCGCCTTGTTCCTGGCCAAGAACGGGCACGACGTCACCGTGTATGGCCAGAACGAGACAGCGATGAACTTCGCGTACCTTCACAATTACCTTGGCATCACCGAGATGGCTGGGACCGAGTTCCAACAGATCGCACGCCGGCAGGCAGAGGCATTTGGTGCATCCATGATCGACGAAGAGGTGACCTCGGTCATCATCCACGATGTCTTCGCGGTCAACACGGCATTTGGGACACAGGAGGCCGACTATCTGATCCTCACCGAAGGCAAGAACCCGGAGCTGGCGCGCTCACTCGGTGTTGCCGAGGACGAATCCGGCGCCATAGTCGTCGATCGGGACAACCGATCGTCGATCGACAGGGTCTACGTGGTCGGGCGGTCGGTGCGGCCCACCCGCAGCCAGGCCATCATCTCTGCCGGTGCCGGGGCGGTAGCCGC
>CAZSOF010000266.1:0-3841 GCA_964607685.1 uncultured Acidimicrobiaceae bacterium
CCTCCAACTCAAGGGCCCGAACCAGACGATGCGAGCCGTCCCTGATACGACCGCCACCCCGGGTTCGCCGATGATACGAGGTGGTCACTGAGTGTCGACCGTCCGGGGCGCAGTGGTATTCGCAGCGAGCCCAGAGCGATGGGCATTCCGACCCAGTCAGGATTACTCGCTGTGTCCGATATCAACGTCTGAGAATGAGGGAATGGCCGAAGTGGCACAGAGAAAGCAGTGGGCCGCAGCACACAACCTCGAACGCCGCGCGTTGTGGTGGGGGCTGGCATGGATCGCGGTCAACATCGGCATCGTCGTCATGATCGTGCTGGTCGCATCCTCCAACTAGGACATCCCCTTCGGGTCTCGGTGGTACAGACCCGACGATCTGGGCTTTTCCCTCCCCGGCCAAGGTCCGCTTCGCAGGCCTCCAGCTCCGGCCACCCTGAAAGCCGCTGCCATCAGCCTTGATCTCCCTGATCGGTAGGTTGGTGTGGTGGAAGAAGACTCCAATCTGCTGTCATCCGAGCAGGTGCGAACGGTGGTATTCACCACGGCCCTTCGTGGCTATCAGTTCGACGATGTGGACGAGCTACTCGACTCGATCTCAGAGACCCTTCATCTATACGAAAGAGAAGCTGAGCTTGGCCCCCAACACCTGACGGTTCGACAGGTGGAAGAGATATCTCCTCGGGTCGAAATGCCCGGATATGACATCACAGAGGTCAACGACTTTCGGGACTGGGCGTTGTGGACCCTCAGGAAGTACGCGGCCGGCCACAGACGCGGCGGACCGATCAGACGGCCACGAGACTCCAATAGGGGCGTCTCACCCCAAGACTCGTCGAAACCGGGCGATTCGGCGATACCGCGTGCCACTGACAAAGAACCTGAACCTCAGACCGTGCCCCCACCGGGAGGGGAAATGGAGCCAGCCGAGCAGCGGAGGCCGATGACCTCAGGAGAACTCGTGGAACAGGCGAAGAAATGGCTCAACAGGTAGAGAGTTGAGCCATCCGTACACCTCAGAAGTTCGCCTCACTGTCCGCCGCTCCCTCTCAGGAGAAGAAGGACACAACTAGCCCACCGTCCATATGCATCAGTGATCAGTCGTCGGGAAGCCGGACCCAGCGTGCAACCGACAGGTTGGAGGCGACGGCCGCTCGCGTCACGGCGACGACGGTTGCGACCACACACAATGCCGCGGTGCCCAGCACCAAGTACATCACCAGGAGTTGCACAGCCACCGCCTCGACAGGTTCGACACCTGCCAAAAGCAGGCCGGTCAGGGCCCCCGGCAGCGCGATGAGGCCAACCACCTTGGTCCTCTCAACTTGCGGTATCAGAGAAGACCTCGCCGTTCTCGGTGCCATGAAGCGGACCACCTGGCGTCGATCCATTCCCAAAGACAGGAGGGCCTCGAGCTCCCCGACTCGATCTCGGCACAACTCAACAGATTGGTTGACACCGAGAACTGCCGAGGGCACGGCATTGCCGATGGTGATACCCGCTATCACGACGAGTGACACCGGGCCATAGCCGATCACACCGAAGCCGAAGGTCACGACTATCGACACCAGAGCCGAGAGGAGCACTGCGGCACCCGTGACCAGACCAAGTCGGTCTATACGGTGTCGTGCACGTCTGACCACCACGACACTGGCAACGACCACCATGAAGGCCACCCATAGCCAGGCCCAGTAGATCGCACTGGTTGCCTGGAAGATCAGAGCGAACACGAAACCGACGACCAGAAGCTGTACCGCTGCCCGGACCGAGGCCTCGATCAGCTGACGCTCGATCCGAAGCCCGAGCCACCAGGCGAGGCTCAGCGCGAGGAGCACCAAGGTCAGAGATGCCGCCACCACCGGCCACCCCACAGACTGTGATGTCATCGTCTCCTGTGCATAGACCATCCGGCAACGCTATCTGGCGGCATCGTGAGCCCCGGGGATCGGTCATTCGGGTTCGAGGCAGTTGGGCTGAATGTCCCGGCCGCGGCAGCGTCTCGCCTGACCCGCCGCCGGACATCTCATCCGGAATACGCCCGCCTCGCCTTCTCGATAGCGGCGTGTGCCTGTGGAGCACCTTGCCAGCCCTTGACGGCGGTCTTCTTGCCCTCCAAGTCCTTGTAGATGGCGAAGAAGTGCTCCAACTCCGAGAGAAGGTGCTCGGGGAGGTCGCTCAGCTCGTCTGCCTCACGCCACACGGGGTCGCCGACCGGCACTCCGAGGATCTTCAGATCCTCTTTCCCTTGGTCCTCCATGACGAACAGGCCGACAGGTTTGATCCTTATCCAGCAGCCGGGAAATGTCGGCTCGCTGACCAAGGCCATGGCATCGAGTGGATCGTCATCGTCGGCGTGTGTTTCCGGAATGAATCCGTAGTCGGCGGGATACCGGGTGGCGGTGAACAACATCCGATCGAGGTAGATGCGCCCGGAGTCGTGATCCATCTCATATTTGTTGCGGCTACCCTTGGGGATCTCGACGATCATGTCGACCAGCATCCGCTCGACGCTACCCAAACCACGCATGGATAGTGTCACCCGGGAGACAGCCCCGATGACAGACTTTTTCTACGAACCGCTCAGCTATCTGGATGCATCGTTTCTCGCACTGGAGTCGCCCACTTCGCATATGCACGTGACCGGCGTGGCCTTGTTCGACGCCGCCCCACTCAAGTCCGATGAGGGTGGCATCGACATCGATCGGATCCGGGCTCACATTCGATCCAAACTCCAGTACATCCCTCGCTACCGGCAACGTCTGGACTGGGTCCCCTACGATCGACGCCCGGTGTGGGTGGACGACACTCACTTCACCTTCGACTATCACGTGCGGCACACGGCACTACCCAGACCCGGCAGTGACGAGCAGTTGAAGGCTCTCGCCGGCCGGATCGTCTCGACCAAACTCGACAGGCACAAGCCACTCTGGGAGCTGTGGGTGGTGGAGGGCCTCTCCAACGATCGCTTCGCCATCATCGCCAAGATCCACCACTGCATGATCGATGGGCTCTCCGGTGTGGACCTCACGACCATTCTCCTCAACGTGGTCCCCGAATCCATCATCGAGGAGGAGCCCGAATGGACGCCGAGGCCTGCCCCAACCCCGACCGAGCTGGCAGTGGCCGAGGCGGCACGCTTCACCAGACGCCTGATCGACGGGCTCACCAACCTCGGCGAGATGGTGAAAGAGGGCAAGCTGGTCACCGATCGCGCTCTCGACAAGTCGGCGGCGGCCATCAACTCTCTTCGCTCCGGTTGGCTCAGCCCCTCGGATCGGACCCCGCTCAATCCAGACATCGGCTCCAATCGGCGGTTCGATTGGACCGAGATGGACCTCGACGAAATCAAAGCGGTCAAGAACGCCCTTGGCGGGTCGGTCAACGACGTCGTGCTGGCCATCACCGCTGGAGCCGTTCGCAAATTCCTCATCGAGGGCCGTGGCTATCAGATCCCCGACACCCCCTTCCGTGCCATGAACCCGGTATCGACACGCAGTTCGAGCCAAAAGGGCCAGATGGGCAATCAGGTGGCGATGTGGCTCATCGACCTGCCCATCGCCGAGCCCGACCCGGCCAAGCGCTACGAGCACGTCAAACGATCCACCAGGAACCTGAAGGAGACCAAACAGGCGCTCGGGGCGGCGACCCTCGTCGAGCTCAGCTCGGGTACGCCGATCACCCTCCTCTCCCTGGCCAATCGGGTGGTAGGGCCGAGAATCAGACCGTTCAACATGACGATCACCAACATTCCGGGACCGCAGTTCCCGATGTATCTGCTCGAGTCGCAGATGGTGGCCAACTACCCGATGGTCCCGCTATGGGCACAGCACGGCATCGGCGT
>CAZSOF010000267.1:0-3836 GCA_964607685.1 uncultured Acidimicrobiaceae bacterium
CTTCGGTGAGCTCGCGAAGCTCCAAACGAGAAAGCACGTAGCGCTCCGACTCGAGGAATGCTTTCACGCGTTCGGTCGTCGGGACGGACGCCTGCGCGTGCTCTTCGTCAGGCAAGTAATCTGCAATTGCCGGCGTGGAGACAAGGAGAATCAAAGCGATCGTTGCGAATCGAATCAGTTGCATGGCGCACCTCGGTGCTCAATGAGATAGACGAACTTCTACAGATCAAGACCTGTGCCAGAAATTCGGAGTTCTCCGACAACCCCCGCGGAGAGCCTCTCAATAGATGTAGGACAAGGTGCGACATCGGGCCAGAAATTCATACATCCCCCTACGGTGTGCCACCTTGTCACACTCCGGGGCCTACTCTCCGATCGCGTGTATCTCCGGCGTAGAACACAGCCTTGGGTGTCGGAGCCTTTTGTTTTCTAGGGTTTGGGCGTTAGGATGATGGTAAGCAAACAACCACATGCGAGAATCTCATGCCTGAGAGACGTACGTCGCTGCAGGGGGCTGTACGCGTCGGTCTGCCTTTCGCCGTCGTACTGATGTGCGTAGGTGTTTTCAGCTCGACACCCGCGTTCGCCGATGACCGATGTACGGGTCTGCCGCCAACGACGGCTCCTGAATCGGTTGCAATTCCTCATATCGGCGGTGTCGACTACCCCGACGGCAATGCCGCCTGTTCTGCTGCGATTCCCGGCTACTGGTGTGAACCTGGATGCGGGGGTTGGGACCCCTGGACATACACGGTCTGGCTGCCTTGTGGCTGCTACGGGGGTTCAAGCTGCGGCTCGAAACCGTTCCGAATCGAAGAAACGTGTGTCGAACCGTACGAAAGTGACGGAAATGGCGGCTGCGTCTGTGTCCCGTGTCGGACCGACGCGGACTGCACTGATTCGCGATCCTGCGCCGTACCGGAATGCGACACCCAAACGAACACCTGCAGCTCGGTCATCGACCCTTTGCTCTGCCAGTGTTCCGATATCCCGGTCACGTACGCTACTTCCTTTGGGCCGTGGACAGAAACGCTAACGCTCAGCTGTCCCATCGTTGGAGGTACCGTCGGCGTCGATATGGACATCGACGTGAGCGGAGACATCGAAGGTGCTGCCTGCTCGAATGGATGCACCGCGTCGGGCGCACTCACGATCGCGGGAGGGTTCACTGGAAACCTGTGCGGCGCACAAGCCGAAATTTCGGTTTCGGG
Source organism: uncultured Acidimicrobiaceae bacterium (assembly GCA_964607685.1). Taxonomy (GTDB): domain Bacteria; phylum Actinomycetota; class Acidimicrobiia; order Spongiisociales; family ZC4RG35; genus JANQRA01. The sequence goes on from CAZSOF010000267.1 coordinate 1,212, forward strand.
AACGGCGAGCTACGAGCAAGAAGGATGTACGGTTTGCTCGGAGGCTACCTGTGTCGAAAGCTGCGACCCAAACACGTCGACCTGCAACAACCTGACGCTCTCCGCGGACGGCTCGATCGGGGCATCGCGCGCCGTAGGAAAAAAGCTCGAACGAGAGTTCGGATTTGCGGGTGGCCAAGTGAAGCTCAATTGTGGCGCCGAAATCAATGGATCCGTAGACGGTGGGTATGATCGCTCGCACGATTACGGATCGAGGAGCTGTTCGACATGCACGCAGTGCACTTCGGACACGATCACCTTCGGCGTCAACGGCGGCGCCACAGGGAGCTGCACGATCAACATCGACGTCGGACTGCGTGAGTACGACTTGATCGCCAAGGACGCACTCAGCATCGACCTAGGCGCTACTGGAACCCACCGGCTCACCAGCGGCGACTGCGGAGACTCCTACTGCGCCGTCGCAACCGCGACCGTCGACGGCCACGCAAAGACTCCGAGCTTCTCGGTGCCTGCCTTCGGGTTCTTCAAACCGATCTCCACGATGGGCTGTCAGGCCACATTCGCCGCGTGTTCCGAATCCAATTCATGCGGCTCTTGTACGTGCGGAGCGGGCAGCTGTTCGGACAGTGACGGCGATTTTGAATGCTCGCTCGACCTTTGGGATGGGAGTCAGCCATGAAGTGGATGCTAGTTCTCATCTTGCTCGTCGTCGCGGCCTGTCAGAGTCCGGATTCCGAAACAGATACGCCCGACACCGGCGGTCCGACCGGCGAAATGGACGCTGGCACCTCCGAAGACGCGCAAACCGCTGACGCTGAAACCCCCGAGACCTGCGAAACGAGGCCTCCATGCGGCGCAGACGCATCATGCAGTGAAACTCCCGAAGGTCCGCAATGCGCATGCAATGCTGGGTTCGAGGGAGATGGGGAGACCTGCCAGGACATCGACGAATGCGCGGCCGGTGCTGACGATTGCGATCCAAACGCAACCTGCTCGAACGACATTGGCGGGTTTACGTGCGCGTGCAACCCGGAATGGGTCGGCGACGGCCGCACCTGTTTCCCCGCGACGGCATGCAATTCTGACGCTGATTGTGACTCGAACGCGACGTGCGCTGGCGAACCAACCGTTTGTGAATGCAACGATGGCTACTTGGGCGACGGACTCGATTGCCAAGACCGAGACGAATGTTCGGAAGGCTCCGACTCATGCGACGCCAACGCCGCCTGCACGAATTCTGACGGCGCATATGACTGTGCGTGCCTCGATGGATTCGAAGGCGACGGATTCGCTTGTTCTGACATCGATGAATGCGCGACTGGGGTCGCAGGATGCGACTCGAACGCAACGTGCTCCAATCTGGAGGGCACATTTGAGTGCAGTTGCGACAGCGGATTCGTTGGCGACGGCTTCGCGTGTGCGGACGTCGACGAGTGTCAAACTAGTACTCATGATTGCGACGCGAACGCCACGTGTACGAACGAAGTCGGCTCCTTCACCTGCGCATGTTCCGCTGGGTTTGAAGGGGACGGACGCGCGTGCACTGACATCGACGAATGCGCCCGCGCGCTCGACAACTGCGCACCGGAAGCCTACTGCACCAACGCGCCTGGTACATTCTCGTGCTCCTGTCCCAGCGGCTTCACGGGCGACGGGACGGTTTGCGATGACGCACAAATTGACGAGATCCTCACGCTCGCGCCCGGAAGCTTGGCGAATCCCCCCTCGCCGCGCGTCGTCGTCCGGGAACGCGGTTTCGAGTGTGTTTCTTACGGCGTTGGCGCACGGAACACGGTCGCCACCGTTCGAGGCAGTTCAGGATCGACGATCGAGTCCATTGAACGAGCCCCGTGCAGCTTGGACCTCGTGCACGTAAACAGCGCCGGTGACCTGCCGTTGTCGCCGATGCCATCAGGCTACCTTTTCAGCGACGCCGAGGTTGATTCAGCAGGCAACACTTGGATTTGCGCTTCCGCAATCAATCACTCGCCGGGCCCGTATCCGAATGTTCGGGTGAGCGATTCTGTCGCCCTGACGTGCTGGGCAATCCTTCCAAACGGCAACCTTGCCACAGCATCTGTAGTGGCGGGCGACCCCGAATACGCGGCCTGGCTTGGTTCGATCCGTTCCACCGGCCCGGATACCGCGGTCGTCACATGGGTTCGAGATTTCTCGTTCCAGTTCCTCAACATGGCGAATGGCGGGCGACCTGCAACCGATGGCACCTATGAGACGAGCCTCCAAATCTCAGCCGGAAGCATCAATGTCGGTGCGACGACCAAGCTCTCGCCTTCTGTTGCTCCACCAACGTCCGCCCCATCGCAATGGACTCCAACGGTCGACGAACGGAATCGCCTTAGTCCGCACATGACGCTTCCACCACCATAGTTCGTGTCCCGACTCGTCAATTCGCTAGAACCAGGTTGGCTCATCGCCGCATCATAGGGACTGGTTGGTGCGGAGGAATAGGCTGTGGCAGAGGACGTGAACATTCTGCATGTGAGTTCCAAGATCGCTTCCGAGACTCCGGTGCGCGAGGCTTCAGACTATCGAGAACGCTTGGCGCTGCCTGTCACGAAAATTGCGACGGACGGGGTGTACGTGCGCGTTCGGCTCGACGCACCT
>CAZSOF010000268.1:0-3833 GCA_964607685.1 uncultured Acidimicrobiaceae bacterium
TGCCTCGATAGCCACCGATCTCTGCAACACCCGGCGCCGGGGGGCGCTACAACAGCTGACGGATCACATCGGCGAGACGACGCGCTCGGGTCTCGGGGCGCTTGGCGCTGTAGACCGCCCAAAGAAGTTGTTTCTTCGCTGCGTCCGGGAGGCTCTCGTACGCCGCCCTCGCCTCTGGACTGTCATCGAAGGCAGCCTCGAGATCCGACGGGATGACGAGGGCATCGACCTGATCAGTCTGCGACCAGGACCCATCGGCCTTGGCTCTATCGATGACCGACCGACCGGCGATGGTCATCAAACCATCCCGCTCCAGGTGCTCGATCCGCTCCTTGTTCAGCGCCGACCACAACCCACCAGGGCGGCGTGGGGAGAACCACTGGATCATGCGGTCCTCGTCGACCCGGCGGGTGACGCTGTCGATCCAACCGAAGCAGAGAGCCTCTTCGACCAGGTCGTCATAGGAGGGACCTTCCAGATCACTCGACTTCTTGCGATAGACCACCCAGACGCCTCCGCTCCGATCCGGGTTGGCCGCGAGCCACCCTCTCCAGTCGGCGCGTTCCCCCGGGATAAGCACTTCCTTGTCGTTTGGGGATTCGGGGGCAGGGAGGTCGACGGTTCTCATAACGACCTGACGATAAGAGGACCGTTGCACCCTCTCGCGTGACGGACGGGATGAGGAACGCGCTCACTGCTTGTGGTGCGCAGTGGCGTCGTGAGCACTCGTCTGGCCTTCCGGGTCGACATGGACCATGGTGATGAACGGGAAGCTATAGGCGTGATGGAGGGCGTGTTCAACTTCATGAACGGTTTCGTGCCCTGCGGTCACGGTGAGCTTGGGGTTCACGGCGATGGATGCGGAAACGTGGAGTTGGTGCCCGGGCCAGCGAATCCGCATGGTCGTCCTTTTCCGTTTGGCCTCACGGTACGGTCGGTCGAGCCAAGCGGGGCCGACCTGCTCACCCACTGGGCCCCCCGCACCGGTTGGTGGCCCGGCGTCAGGTCTGGCGGAAACGGCGGCCCGCTCGCTTTCGCCATCGGCGGATTCCAATAGCAGCGACTGACGACGACATCCCCCGCAACTAGCCTCGCTGAAGCCCAGACATGGTTCGCCCACGCACTCTCATCATGATCCTCGGCGTCGCCGCGGTCGGCTACTCCGTGACACGTCACCTGCGTCATGGCATAGGACATCAGGCACCCGAGGGGGTCTTGATCGGTGACGCCGGCATCTATGACAGGGCGAGCCGGGTTCTGCTCGGATCGTTCTACCGAGGCATCGCCGACGACGTGGCAGCGGTGGCATCGGCGGATGGGCGGATACTCGAGATCGGATGCGGTCCCGGCCACCTCTCCATCGAGCTCGCCTCCCGTGGTCTCGACGTGACCGGCCTCGACCTCGACCCGGCCATGATCGAGTGGGCTCGAGCCAATGCCCAACGCCAGGAAGGACGCCACCTTCGGCCGTCATTCGACGTCGGGGACGCCGCCTCACTCCCCTACCCCGACGACTCGTTCGATCTTGTGCTGAGCACGTTGTCCCTGCATCACTGGGCCGACCTGGCCGCCGCACTGACCGAGATCGCCCGGGTGTTACACCCTGCGGGTCGAGCTTTGATATGGGACCTGGGCTCGGGCGCTCAGCTCCTCCACGGACGGATGCCCGACCCCGCCTCACATCTTGTCGACTCACCACTGCAGCTGGTCGAGGCCGGACCGTGGATGTGGCCTCTCCGCTTCACCCCAACCCAACGAATGGAACTCATCCAAGCTCAGCCCGTCCCTGGGGACTAGACGACGAGCTCGAGACTGACCCGCGCCACCAGATCGAAGAGCGGGCTCATGCCGGAGAGGGGAAGCGCCACGCCGGCGTTGGCATCGGTGTCAAAGAACACCAACCCAGCCAGTCCGATCTCCTGTCTTGTGCACTCAGGCCGTTGCCAGGATGCGCTTCACCGCTTCGGGTGCTCCGCCCCGCCATGGTGGTCCATGACCGGGTAGCACCCATTGGACATCCAGGTCCTCCAAATTGTGCAAGGACTCCCGCGCCTTCACAGGGTCGAGTGTGAACGGCGCTGGTTGCGGTCCCTCTGCCCCGGTGAGCACGTGGCGGGTGGTCATCGTGTCACCGACGAACAAGGCGCCCACTGATGGAACGTGGATACTGATACTGCCCGGGCTGTGTCCGGGGGTGTGGATGATCCGGGGACGGCCAGGCAGGTCGAGTGTCTGCCCGTCGGCCACTTCGTGGACTTCGGTGACCGCCGGTGGCACCCGCATCCCGCCGCGGCGAGCCGCGTACCACAGGAAGCCGAGCAAAGGACCCAGCTTGATGCGGCCCCATGATGGGTTCTTCTTCGAAACCTCGCCTCGTGCCTGCGCGGCGTCCCCCCCGTGGACGAAGACCGGAACACCGTGGTCGTGACGGAGACGTTCGGCGAAGCCGAGATGATCGCTGTCGCCGTGGGTGAGGATCACGCCGCGAACATCCTCGAGAGTCCGGCCCATCAGCTCCAGTTCTCGAATGAGTTCCCTCCAATGCCCGGGCAAGCCGGTGTCGATGATGGTCACACCGGAGTCATCGGTGACGAGATAGCTGGCCACGATGTCCGATCCGATGCGGTGCAGAGATGGCTCGAGTTGCATGGGGTGTTTCCTATTCGATGGTACGGTAGCTATGATAGCTATTGTATATAGCTATCATAGCTAACGTCAATAGCTGACTCGCTGGAGAGACATGCCAACTCCCTCCCGAACCTCATTGGTCGAAATCGTTGCCGCCGGACGAGAGCTGTTCGAATCCGAAGGTCTGCCTGGCTTGACGATGAAGCGGGTTGCCGAGAAGGTGGGTGTTCGTGCCCCCTCCCTGTACAAGCATGTCGCCAATCGAGGAGACCTGGTGCGGTTGATCGCCGAGGACGTGGTCACAGAGCTGCACGATCGACTCGATACTGCTGTCGGCGGCGAAGATCCTCGATCCGACGTCAACGCCATGGCTCACACCTTCCGCAGTTTCGTCCACGAGAATCCCGCCGCCTATCAGTTGATATTTCAACCCCTCCCCGAGGAATGGCGCCCCAACCCCGACTTGCTGGCAGCCGCTACCAGCATCGTCATCCATACCGCGAGTCGTCTCGTTGGCGAGGATCGGGCCCTGGAGGCGGCGCGCACCATCACTTCGTGGGCTCATGGCTTCGTCAGCATGGAGCTAGCCGGCGTCTTCCGGATGGGCGGCGACATCGACCGAGCCTTCGACTTCGGCGTGGAACGTCTGACACAAGCCCTTTCGACCACCTGATTTGCGCTCCGTTCCGAATCGACGTAGCAGCAGTGACTCATCGAGCATGTGTTGGCTCGCTCCTTCGAGAACATCACGCGCACTGGCTCCGACATAGCCACAATCCCAACACAGGTGCATAACGAGCATTCGCGTCTGGGTCGCTGTGTCATCATCTGGTGATGGTGACCGGCACGTCATCAGGCCTTGCCTTCCCTGGGGAGGAACCGACTCGTCCCCGCAAGGGGTCCTTCACTCGTTGGCCGCGTTCCTCCGACGCGGTGCTCGCCGTCATCGTGTTTGTTCTCGAAGTTGTCGGGATACTCGGACGGGCAGCGGACGAGTCGGGCGAGTTCGACATATCGATTCTCAGTGACGTGCCTGACGCCACTTACCTGCTGCTCGCTGCCAGCAGCATCGCTCTCCTGTGGCGAAGAAGCCGGCCGCTGATCGTCCTCGCGGCCACGCTGACCGCGTCACTGGTGTGGGATGTGATCGGCTTGGCCGACGGACCTTCGCTGGCGATCTTCATCTCCCTGTACGGAGTAGGCCG
>CAZSOF010000269.1:0-3748 GCA_964607685.1 uncultured Acidimicrobiaceae bacterium
CCCGAACGCTCATCGACGCTCATCGATCAGGTGCCGTCACGACGTGCTGTGCGACGTTGTCGAGCGTGCTGGTCAAGAAGAGACCATCGCCAGTGAGGAGGCGAGCTTCTTCATTCCGCTGCGTATCCGGCTTTTCACCGTCCCCGCCGGCTGCCCCAGGCGCTCAGCCACCTCCACGTAACTCAGTCCTCCGAAGTAGGCCAGGGTGATCGCTTCCCTTTCCCCTTCGGCGAGTTCATCGAGTGCGCGTCTCACAGCTTCGGAGAGGGTCCGCACCCAGACCTCTTCGGCTACGTCATAATGCTCGGGGTCGGGCGGCCGCTCCTCTCGTCGGCTCCGCGCCACCTCCGAACGCACCAAGTCGACCGCCCGACGGTGAGCGATGGTCGAGAGAAAAGAGCTCAACGATCCGCGTTCCGGATCAAACTTCTCAGGTGCATTCCAGAAGCCGAGAAAGGTGTCCTGTGCGACATCCTCAGCGAGCGACTCGTCACGCACCACACGCAGCGCGACCATCTTGATCACTCCGCTCAACTGGTTGAAGACCGCCTCCCAGGCCGAGCGATCCCGTTGAACAACCCGGGCAGCCAGTTCCGCATCGGGAGTCAACACGCCTTGCTCCAACGAGAAGCCCGCATCAATTGCGGATTATGGCTGCCACCGCCGAAGGGAAACGAGTCTTCGCCCGGATCGTGAACAGAAGTCATCCGTTTCGCCCAGCTGGTCCGAACTAGAGCCGAAATGGACTATCCAAGTCGTGAAACGGAAGGAAACTCAATTGTCGTCGGCTACGCCCGCCTTGTGGACATCATGGGCTGGGATCCGGGTCAGGGCAGGAGAATGCATGCTGCGGTTGGCTAGCCTCCAAGCGCGCTTTTTCGACGCAAAGTTCGCACATGGACCGATCACGGTTCGCTGAGGCACAACTAGGTGTCACCGCCGCCGCCATCAGCGGTGACTCGGGGCTTCTCTATCGACTTGTAGCTGGACTCCTCGATGAGGGAGTTGCCCTTGACACCATCCTGTTCGATGTACTGCTGCGCTCGGAGAGCGAAGTGGGGTCGCGGTGGCAGAATGGGGACTACTTGATCACCGAAGAGCATGCCGCGACGGCCACTATCGAGACGGTGATCTCGCTCCTGGCCGGATCGTTCGATCAACCTGATGGCGGGAGTCACGTCGTGGTTGCCGCCGCCGAAAGCGACGACCACTCGCTTCCTGCTCGGGCAGTGGCCGCCAACCTGCTCTATCACGGCTTTCGAGTCACCTTTCTCGGAGCCAACGTTCTCGCTTCTGACCTGCGCCAGTTTCTCGAATCGGAGTCACCCGAGGCGCTGGTGCTTTCCTGTGCCATGACGAGCCACCTACTCGGGGCGCGGGCTGCAGTCAAGGAGAGCCATGCCGTCGGTGTGCCGGTGCTCGTCGGAGGGAAGGGATTCGGCCCTGAAGGCATCTGGGCTGCGTCGATTGGAGCCGACTCTTGGGCCCAGTCTGGGCGGGACGTCCCTGAAATGCTCAACACTTGGGCTCCAGACACCGCCATTACAGAAAGGCATGCGCTTGACCCCGATGGATCATTGAGAGAGATGATCAGCCTACGCACTGCGATCATGGCCGCCGCCGAGCACCACCTGGTGAGTCTGAACGGCAAGAGATTGAACGCCCGGCTGCGAGGCGAGATTGCTCTGGCGTTGGAAGCAGTTGAGGCCTCGCTGCTGATCTCGGACTGGACGATCCTCGAGGAATTCCTGTGCTGGCAGAAGAAGGCCTTCGAGTCACATGGACTTGCTGGTCAGGAGCGCATCGCCGAGTCGCTCGCCGTGGCAGTGGGCCCGATCGACCCCGAGGCTGCAGAACACATCGCCAGCCTCGGGCGGGGGCGATGACCAGGGGGGCCGTCGAGCTGATGGCGTGCCGCTCATGAGGAGAACTACCACCGAGTCGCGAGAGCGCCGCCGCCCGTGGGCTCCTCAGGAGCGTGGGGGCGACGGCGCTCGCGTGCTCTGGTGATCAAGGGTTGCGTCGAGCCAGAGGCTCAGTTCGCTCCGGCCATCGCCGGGGTGTGGGTCTCGGGCCGGGCGAACAGCCGTCCAATTACCCACAGGCCTGCCAGGCCCACGAGCCCATACACCACACGTGTGACCGCACTCGTCTCACCGAATCCCAGCCCGAAGACTGCGGCCACCAGATCGAACTCGGCCAGGGCCACCAGGCCCCAGTTGAGCGCTCCGATACCGGCAAGCGCCCGGGCACCGATGTCGATTCCATTCATCTCTCTGCTCCTTTCCCAGCTAGGAGCGGCTTCTCCGTCCTAGTCATCCCCTGTTCGGAGCAGACGGGCATTCCGGATGAGAATTCCTACGATTTTCTTCCGACGGATCTAGTTGGAAGGCAGCGCCGAGGAAGGCCTCAACGAACCGAACGCGCGATGGAATGGAATGGGATGTGCTCACCTCATATGGTGAGCGGTCGCGTCGTGAGCAGTCGCCTGGCCTTCGGGGCTCGCCACAGACCAGGGCGATGACAGGGACGCATTAGGCGCTCTGCCTCCAAGCAGGCCACAAAGACCAGCAAGTACCTGGGTGCACGTCGCGACCTTTGACTCCATTGACCTTCCAGTCGGCTGGAAGGTGTATGTTGGCAGTATGAGAACACTGCACAACGAGGTGTGAGATGCAGACGATGAACCAACGAATCTCGGCGCCATCGACAGCAGTCAGCCACGGGCGCCGATCGCAAGGTCGGCATCAGAACGGTGAGGAGCCACGGAGGACGCTGGCCGCCACCGGGATCGTCAAGAGCTATAGCCGAGGACTCTGGCCCCGTCGACGCTCTTTGAACGTGCTACGCGGGACAGACCTGGTGCTCCGGCCGGGTGAGATCGTGGGTTTGGTTGGTGAAAACGGCTCGGGAAAGTCGACGCTGATGAAGATCCTGGTGGGGAGCATCGATCGCGACGACGGCAGGGTGGCGAGGTCCGGCTCCCTCGGCTACTGCCCCCAGGATCCCATCCTCTATGAGCGGCTCACCTGCGACGAGCATTTCGAACTCTTTGGCAAGGCTTACCGGATGACCGGAGGCGACATCGCTGTCGCTCGTGACGACATCTACGCAACGCTTCGTTTCGGTGAGTAGAGGGATTCGCGGGTCGAGGATCTGTCCGGGGGAACCCGAGCCAAGCTCAACCTCGGTCTCGCGCTGCTACCCGACGCCGATCTTCTTCTCCTCGACGAACCCTATGCGGGATTCGACTGGGACACATACCAGCGGTTCTGGCAGCTCACCAGACAACGACGGGACGCCGGACGGAGTCTACTGATCATCAGCCACTTCATCACCGACGCCGAGCGCTTCGACCGGATCTACGACCTGATCGACGGGAAGGCGGTGCCACGATGACCGGGGTGCTCACCTGGGGTTACCTGACCGAATACGCCCGGCGGCCGCTCAACCTGGTACTGCTTGCCGTGGTGCCGGTGATCTTCGTCGCCCTGTCTGCCGGTGCCATCGCCGACTTCGCCCGCATCCTCGGCGGCGAAGCCAGCCTCGAACAGCTCGAGGCCGCCACCGCAGGATGGGCAGCGGCATTCCTCGGCGGGGTAGCCGGATTGTTCCACGTGACCGGCTCGCGGGATCCTGACCATCGTCTCGCTGCTGCCGGGTCGAGCACCGCCCGAGTGGTGACAGCCCGTGTGATGTCCTCGACGGTGCTGGCGGCACTCGCCGCGGCAGGAGCACTGCTCGCCCT
>CAZSOF010000270.1:0-2250 GCA_964607685.1 uncultured Acidimicrobiaceae bacterium
TCCGCCCACACGACACGCCGGGCCAACGAGCGAGTCACATAGATCAGGTCGAGACGCATACCCATGTTCTTGTGGAACATCCCCGCCCGATAATCCCACCAACTGAATCGGCCGGCGGCTGTCTGTTGGAGACGGTAGGCATCGAGCAGGCCCCAATCCCGAAGCTGGGACAAGGCGGCGCGCTCGGGCTCAGAGACGTGAGTGCCTCCGTGGGCGGCACGCGCGTCCCACACGTCATCGTCGGTTGGCGTCACATTGAAGTCTCCTCCCACCACGAGCTGATCGCCGGGAGAACAGGTTTCGCCGAGCCAAAGATGGAGCCTGTCCAACCAGGCCAGCTTGCCGTCGTAGAACGGTGAGCCCACCGCCCTACCGTTGGGGGCGTAGACGCTGACCATGCGAATATCACCGCAGACCGCGCTGATCATGCGGGCTTCCCGGAATGGGTCGAAGTCGTCCTCAGTCCCCGCCTTCGATCGGCTGTCCCTCACCGGTCCCTCACCAAAGTTGACAACCACATCGGAGATGCCGACCCGGCTGGCCATGGCAACACCGTTCCAACGCCCCTCCCCATGGTGTGCGAGTTCGTATCCGGCCATCCGGAAGAGCAGCGCGGGAACCTGATCGTCGGCCAGTTTCGTCTCTTGCATCAAGAGCACGTCGGGTTGGGCTCGCTCCAGCCACTTCTCGACCGCCGGGAGCCGGGCGGACAGTGAATTGACGTTCCAGGTGGCGATACGCACGAACCAAACGTACTGCCCGAAAGGCACCTGGCCAGGAGGACCGCCAGATGGCCGATCTTCACGTGGGGCCGATCCGTGGCAAATGGCTGGTCACGACCCTTTCAATGCCACCAGACACATCTAGGGTGGGAAGATGAATCTGTCGACGGGCTACTCACAATTCGCCGGCTCGGGAGCCGCCGTCTCTGCCGCTTTCGAGATCTCTCACCTGGGCTCCCTTCCCCCGCGCACAAGAGACCAACTCGTCTCCTCCGCGAACCTGCTGAGTGTTCCGGCCGGCTCCATGCTGCATCGCGAAGGCGACGAGACTGTCCACCTGGAACTGATCGTCTCGGGCCTGCTGCGCGTATTCGTGACGGCTCTGGACGGCAGGACGCTGACCGTGCGTTACTGCCGGCCGGGTTCGATCCTGGGAGCCGTGTCCCTGTTCGCCTCTCCGTTCTCGATGCCCGGTTCGGTGCAGGCGGTAACCGACGCCCAGATACTCTCGATGTCGGCTCCGTCGATCAGACAGGCCGCTGATCGAGACGTGGTTGTGGCTCGTGCCCTGATCGATGAGCTGTCGGATCGAGTCCTGTCCTTCATCGCCGAGATCCCGGGCAGTGCTTTCGCCACAATGAGACAGCGCGTCGCCCGCCATCTCCTCGACCTCGCGTCGAGCACCCAGAGAGGGGCAGAGCTGGTTGTGACGATCAGCCAACAGGAGTTGGCCGACGCCGTGGGCAGCGTGCGAGAAGTGGTGGTCCGCGCCCTGCGAGAATTCCGGGAGGAGGGGTGGGTCGACACCGGCGACGGCGGGATCAAGTTGCTCGACCCTCAGCAACTCTCCGCGGCGGCGTACCCCGCCCCAGGTGGAACCGAAGTTTCAGCCAGGTGAGATCCAAGTCGCTGACAGACGCCGGCAGATGCGCGACAGTGCCGGGATGAGCACCATCCAATCCGCATCAACCCCCTCGGCATCGGTCGCTGCCCTCGACGCATCCATCCAGGGTGACGTGATCCGGCCGGCAGATCCCGGGTACGAGGAACATCGGGCCGTATGGAATGGCTCCATCGACCGCAAACCGGCCTTGATCGTCAGATGCGCTGGAACGGCCGACGTGAGAGCTGCCATTCGGTTCGCACGGGAGCATGACCTTCTCACCGCGGTCCGGGGGGGAGGGCACAGTTTCCCCGGATTGTCGACCTGTGATGGGGGAATCGTGATCGACCTCCGCCCCATGAATGGAGTCGAGGTCGACCCCGAGACACACACAGCCCGCGCTCAGGGGGGAGCGCTGCTCGGAGAGCTAGATCACAAGACACAACCCTTCGGGCTCGCCGTCCCCGCCGGGATCGTTTCCCACACCGGAGTCGCCGGACTGACTCTGGGAGGCGGCCTGGGCTGGCAACAGCGCAAATACGGTTTGACTATCGACAACCTCCTGTCGGTCGACGTCGTCACCACCGACGGCGAGCTCATCACCGCCACCGAGGACGAGAATGCCGACTTGTTCTGGGGGATGCG
>CAZSOF010000270.1:2350-3726 GCA_964607685.1 uncultured Acidimicrobiaceae bacterium
TTCATCAGAGCATGTTCGACGAGTCCTTCCAGCACGGCCGTTGGTACTACGTCCGGTCCTGCGACGTAGCCGAGCTGAATGACGACATCATCGACATCGTGGTGGAGCGTGGAAGTCAGATCGAATCGGACCTGTCGGGCATAGCCCTTTGGCAGATGGGTGGCGCGGTGGCACGAGTGGGAGCGGACGAGACGGCGTTCCATGGGCGCCAGGCAGCCTTCAGCTTCAACATCAACGGCAACACCAAGACCGCTCAGGGGTTCGATGAGGAGAGGGAATGGGCGAGGTCCTACTGGTCGGCACTGGCACCCCATCACACCAGTGTCTACGTCAACTTCCTCATGGAGGAGGGAGAGGACCGTATCAGGGACGCATACGGAGCCGAGAAGTACCAGAGACTGAAAACCCTCAAGCGCAAATACGACCCGACCAACCTGCTCCGGCTGAACCAGAACATCAGCCCCGACTAAACGTTGAGGCTGCACGTTGAGGTGGCGCCTTGTTCCTGCCTCCGGGGTCTGGCGCCACCACTTGCCAGAGAGTCCCTTCCGTCTGGGAACATCGACCCGAACGGCTTGACTTCCACTTAATACAACCATATGGTTGTATTAATGCAGACCACTCTCGACTTCGACCAGGTGTTCGGGGCGTTGGCAGACGCCACCCGGCGGGACATCCTCCGTCGCGCCATCGCTGGCGAGGAGGGCATCAGCGAGTTGGCCGACCACTACACGATGAGCTTCGCCGCGGTGCAGAAGCATGTCGCGGTGCTGGAGCGGGCCGGCCTGGTCACCAAACAGCGCATAGGCCGGCGCAAGGTGGTCAACACCAATGTTGCCGCTCTGGCGGTGGCCCGACGTCTGCTCGACCGCTACGAGGAGCTGTGGCGACGACGCATCGAGCGCATGACCGACCTCGTCACCCGAGACAAGGAGACATACCAATGACAGTCACCGCCGTTCACAAGGACCCCGAGACGTTGACCATGACCATCCAGGCCGAGTTCGAGGCGTCTCCACAGCGAGTCTGGCAGCTGTGGGCCGATCCACGGCAGCTGGAGCGCTGGTGGGGGCCACCCAGCTATCCGGCCACTGTCACCGCGCATGACCTCAGGCCCGGGGGTCGGGTCGAATATCACATGACCGGGCCCGAAGGTGACCAGCCACGCGGCTATTGGGAGGTCGTCGAAACGAATCCACCCAACTCTCTCTTCTTCCGAGATGGATTCGCCAACGACGACGGCGCGCCCAACACCGATCTCCCGGTCATCACCGTCAGGGTGACGATCGAGGACACCGGCAGCGGCCGCACCCGGATGTCCATCGACAGCGTCTTCCCCAGCACACAGGCGATGGAACAGATAATCGCCATGGGCA
>CAZSOF010000271.1:0-3656 GCA_964607685.1 uncultured Acidimicrobiaceae bacterium
GACGATCATCCGCGCGAACATAGGGCGAGTGGTCTCGTGACGAATGCGGTTCTTCCCGGGTCGCGAAGCTCCGTTTCTCTTACTCCCATAGAGCATCAACTGTCATGAGTTCACGGCACGAGCACGACTCCCTCATCTTGTTGCCCTACCTGTAGCCGGACTCAGGGATACGTCCTTGCATCAAAGGGTATCAACCGACTCCCCATCGGCCGAATACCCCTACCAGAACTGGCTCAACGACACTCCCTGCGGTGCCCTGAGACGAGCCAGATGTGACTACGGATCAGAAGGTTGGGGGTTCGAGTCCCTCCGGGTGTGCATGACAAAGGGCCCCAACCGGGGTCCTTTGTCATCCCTGCCCGGGGGCGGGTACCAGCCCCGTGGCAACGCCAGGGGTTCGAGACGACGAGGCGCAGCCGAGGAATCGCGAGGATCGGCCGACGGCCGACCGCAGCCAGTCCCTCCGGGTGTGCACCGCCATCCCCATCTTCGGCGGGGAACTCCCTCGTTGTGGGTAGAGGGGCCGGTCAGTGAGTCAGGCACACGTGTAGCCAATCAGTCGCCGACGCCCGGTGTAGACGAGTCGCTGGCGCTCGCCCGCAGTCCCACGGTGGCTTCACTTGTCCCTCACATCCCGTGTCCAGGGCGCCGTGCCTGGTCGGCGCAGGAACCTCTCAGATGCTTGATCCGTGCTCTCCAAGGGTTGTCCCCGCCTGTCAGGTTCACGGGTGGGGAGGGGTGAGTTCGCTCACGAGTCGCTTCTCGACTTCGTCGGGATTGGCGGTGAGGAACACGGACACCGCGAGGTGCGCTGTTCATCCAACTCGGGAAGGCAGGAGTCGCCGGGTTCTCGGAACACGTAGTTGGCCAATGAGCCAGGCGAGTGACACCAAGTCGTCGATATCGCGTCCTCGTTCCAACCCCTTCCTGACCTCCCCGACTACCAGCTCAATCTCCCAGGCTGCTCAGGTGGCCGTTTGGCGTTCGACGGTCTGGGCGAGGAAGTAGTAGGAGGCCGACAGGAGGCTGATAGCGAGACCGGCGGGGATGAGGACGTGCCATGCGTAGCCGCCTGCGTCTGTTGTGGGGTAGGAGACGGAGTATTGGAGCATCGTGCCCCAGTTCTGGCGGGTGGTGGTAAGGCCAAGGAACGAGAGGAATCCGTCGGTGATGACGGCTCCGGTGGCGCCGATGAGAGGTTGGATGGTTGCGAGAGGGAGGAGGTGGGGGAGGATGTGTCGGGTGAGGATTCGGGTGGGACCGGCCCCTGAGACGGTGGCGGCGTCAACGTATCCGGCTTGGAGGAGTTCGATCGCTCGGGAGCGGAGAACGATGGTCGCGGCTCCTGCTCCGGCGACGAGTCCGTAGATGGCTCCGAAGGCGAGGGGTCCGAGGTGTTCTCCGATTGGGGAGGTGCCGAGGATGATCATGAGTATTGGTACGGGTAGGAGGAGGAGCGAGTTGGAGAGGTGTCCGATGAGGGCGTCGGTGATGCCCCTGTAGAAGGCTGCGACCGTGGCGAGGAGCGTGCCGACGACGGCGGTGGTCACAGCGGCTGCGAGGCTGACGAGGAGGGTGGGTCCGGTGGCGGCCAGCAGCATGGAGAGTACGTCTCGTCCGAGCGGGTCCACGCCGAGGGGGTGCCGCCACGATCGGGGGGCGGGGTAGCTGATGGTGACGGTGTCGCCAACGTCAACGAAGGGGTCCCGGAGCATCGCTTTGATGAGTTCGATCTCTTGATCGGGGTCGGTGACGGTGTCCACGACGGTGTACTCGACGGGGACCATGTCGAAGCCCCGTTCAGGGTGATAGACGTCTCGGGGCCAGATGGTGTTCATCAGGATGGGGTGGGCAACAGCCAACAAGACGAAGAACAGGAGCGGGGCCACCCGCAGGAAGAGCCGTCGCCTTGGGCGGCTACGCGTGGGCATCGGTCTCGTCCCAGTCCCGGATGCGGGGATCGAGGTACACGTGGGCGATTTCGAGCACAGTGCGGAGCACCACGACGATCAGTCCGATTGCGAAGAGTCCGCCAATCACCATTGGCAGGTTGCGTCGTTCGAGGGATGTGAACAGGAGCGCACTGATCCCCCTGACGAAGAGGTAGCGCCCGGTGTCCCACCCCTGGACGAAGGCCACTTCGATGATCATCAGCCCGGTGAGGAAGAACGGCACGGCAACCATGAGGCGGCTCAGTACCGGGAACAGGGCCACCCGGGCGGCGTGGCGGTCACGGATCGCACGATCCGGAAGGCCGATGGCACGGGCGGTCTGGATGAATGGTTCGGACCGGGCGTTGCTCATGGCCTTGTCGGTCACGAGGGCAACTTCACCGAACGTGAGGAACCCGACCGCAATGATCGGCAGGCCGACCAGTCCCAGAATGTCGAGGGCCCCTTCGCCCCACCCCACCACCCACAGCACCGTGGCACTGATTCCCACAGAAAGCACCAGTCGCGCACCCAACGACGGGAGGCGTCGCACGCCCCTGCGTTCGGCCCACCGAGCCAGCACCGAGGTTGCTGCGAGGCAACCCAGTAGGAGGAAGCTCATCGCCCACACGACGGGCCGATGGTCGACGTCAGGACTCAGGGTCCTGGCGTCGATCAGCGCCTGACGGCCCATCCCCACATCGACGGCAGCGAGCAGCAGGAACGCTGCAAGAGCCGGAAACGTTGTGAATGCCATCACGGAGCCGCTCCTCAGCAGCGACACGGTGCCCTTGTCCCGTCGCCACGCCATCGTCCGGCCTACCCAGTGGCCGAACGGGAACGCCAGTCCCACGCCGCCCACGAACATCAGCAGGGACCAAGGGGCCACGTCGGCCAGTACTGCGAACACCGACACACCAATCCATGTTTCGCCGAGGTTGCCCGACAGCAATGCACCCATGAACAGCAGGTACTGACGCCAGAGCGGCAGGTTGAACCCGAGTGACTCCCGGAGGGCTTCTCGGTCGGCAGCACTCAGGATGAACTGGAACTGAGTGACGAAATCGCCGGGGATCAGCCACTTGGCGAGAAAGAACAGTGCCGAAACGAACAAGAGGAGCGCCACTACTCCCGACAGCACTCTCCCGATTACGAACCGGACAGCTGCTGGTATCACCAGCGCTCCTGACTTGAAGGGACGACGCCCAGGCATCACCTGCGTTGAACGCTACCGGTCCTCGGACTGGCACCAAGCCACTCCGTCCAACTTTCGAGCGTTGGTCTGCTCAGTCCGGGGGCACTGGCGACACCGTCCAGGGCCCACTGTCCCCAAGCGGGGAGCATGTGCTGTTCGTCAATGGAGTACCCGGCGATCGACGATCGCCGGGTACTCCCAGTTGAGGGAGTCCCGCACACGCGGCTCTGCTTCGGTGCTCCTCCGACCACATCCCCCTCTCGGGAGCCAGGGCTTCAACTCGGGAGGCAAGCCGGAGTAGCCAAGGGTGGTGGCCAGCACAGCCACTACGTCCATCTACAAGACGACACGAAGCGGTTCAAGCCAGACGCCGAACGCCGACTACAGGTGGCCCTGGTGTATTCGATTGGTCAAACCTGTACCGCGCCGACCGGACTACGGAGCAGAAGGTTGAGGAGAGACGACGAGGCGCAGCCGAGGAGTCGCGAGGATCGGCCAACGGCCGACCACAGCCAGTCCCTCCGGGTGTG
>CAZSOF010000272.1:0-3646 GCA_964607685.1 uncultured Acidimicrobiaceae bacterium
GAGTTCGTCCGCAACGGGATAGGCAGGGACGTGATCGGGCCCGAGGGCACCAAGTACGTTCCTTATCTGTTGGCCATGTTCCTCTTCCTCCTCGTGGGCAACCTCTTCGAGATAACGCCTCTCATCAACTTCCCCATCACCTCGCGGATGGCGATTCCGGCGTTTCTGTCGCTGGTCACGTATGTGATCTTCGTGATCCTCGGATTTTGGAAGAACGGCTTCTCCTATCTCTTCGACACCATCTGGCCCCGACACGTCCCGGTCGGTCTTCGCTGGCTGGTGGGCATCATCGAGCTCTTCTCGATCTTCGTGCTGCGACCCTTGACGCTGGCAGTCCGGTTGTTTGCCAACATGCTCGCCGGGCATCTCATGCTGACTCTGTTGCTCGGTTCCGGCGTGGTATTCCTCGCCGCGTTCCCTGAAATTGGGGCCAAGGCGCTGGTAGGGGTGCCCTGGTTCGCACTCGGATTGGGCATCTTCGTCTTCGAGATGGTGGTGGCCGTCCTCCAGGCCTACATCTTCACCTTGCTTTCGGCGGTCTACATACAGTCTTCAATCCAGTTCGAGCACTAAGGAGAGAGCATGGAAGGCAATATCGAGCTACTCAGAGGAGCAGCCGCCCTCATCGGGTACGGGTTGGCAGCCATAGGCCCGGGCGTTGGCATCGGGATCGTGGTCGGCAATGCCATCACCGCTATGGCTCGCCAGCCTGAGATGACGGGAACGATCAGAACGACGATGTTCCTTGGTATCGCGTTCACCGAGGCCCTCGCCCTCATCGGCTTCGTCCTCTTCTTCATCGCCTAGGAGAGCCAAAGATGCAGTTCTTGACCGGAATGGTCGTCCTGGCGACGGAGGAAGGAGGGGACAGCACCAGCCTGGTGCTACCCGAGACATCGGAGCTGATCGCCGGGATCATCGCTTTTGCGATCGTCTTCTTCTTCATGTGGCGTTGGGCCCTACCCGCCATCAACAGGACCCTCGAGCAGCGGCAGACAGCGATCGCCGGCCAGATCGAGGATGCCGAGAAGGCCAAGGCCGAAGCGGAGAGCCTTCTCGCCGACTACAGGGGTCAGATGGCCGAGGCCAAGGCTGATGCCAACAAGATCATCGAGGAAGCCCGACAATCTGCGGAGCAGATAAGAGCCGACATCCTGGCCAAGGCCGAGTCGGAGGCGGACGGCATCCGGGCCAAGGCGCGGGAGGAAGCGGCCAGCGAGATGTCGCGGGCTCTATCCGATGCCAAGGCACAAGTAGGTGAGATCTCGGTAGACCTGGCAGGCAAGATCGTTGGCGAGACTCTCGACGAGAGCGCCCACCGAGCGCTCATCGATCGCTACTTGGCGGACCTAGAGCGGCTCTGATGGCAACCGACCGGGTCAAGGGATACGCCCATGGCATCGTGGCGATGGCCCGGGGGGAAGACGTCCTCGGCCGTGTGGAGGACGAGTTGCTCGCTGTCTCCCGGGCCCTGGAGACATCTCCTGATCTCAGGTCGACGCTCGTAGACCCGCAGCTGCCGATCGAGAAGAAGCAGGCCGTCATCGTTGATCTCGTAGGAGGCCGTGCCTCCTCCCTCACGGTGTCAGTGCTCGAACTGATCGTCGCTCAGAACCGCGTCTCGGACCTCCCCGATATCGCGATGGCCGTGGCCGAGGCGGCTGCGGCATCCCGGAACCGAGCCGTGGCCGAGGTGAGGTCGGCAGTCCCGCTCGACAGCGATACTGTGCAGAGACTCACTGCTTCACTGGGGCGGGCCACTGGCAAGGAGGTCGAGGTAAAAGTGATCGTCGATCCCACCGTGATCGGTGGGATCGTCTCCCGAGTGGGTGACACGGTCATCGACGGATCGATCGCCCACCGTCTGAGCCAAGTGCGCCACAGCGTCCAGTCGTCCCGTTAGGAGATTCATGTCTGAATTGACCATCACCGCAGATCAGATCACCGAGTCGCTCCGATCCCAGTTGGCAGACTGGAAGCCGGACACCACCAAGGAGACTGTGGGGTACGTCACTTCGGTCGCCGACGGCGTGGCTCGGGTGGAAGGCCTTCCCAGCGTCATGGCCTCCGAGCTGCTCGAGTTTCCAGGTGGCCTGGTCGGCGTGGCTCTCAACATCGACGAGAGCGACATCGGTGTCGTGTTCCTGGGCGACTACCACCACATCGAGGAGGGTGACCCTGTCAAGCAGACCGGGACCGTGCTCTCGGTTGCGGTAGGGGATGGTCTTTTGGGGAGGGTCGTGGACCCTCTCGGCAACCCCATCGACGGCAAGGGCCCGATACACGCCACCGAGCGCCGACTTCTGGAGACCCAGGCGCCTTCGGTGGTGCAACGTCAGCCCGTGAAGGAGCCCCTGCAAACCGGGATCAAGACCATCGACTCGATGACACCAATCGGTCGCGGCCAGCGTCAGCTGATCATTGGCGACCGACAGACGGGGAAGACCGCTCTCCTGGTTGACACCATCATCAACCAGAGGCAGTACTGGGGCACCGACCAGGCCGTCAAGTGCATCTACGTCGCCATCGGACAGAAGGCATCAACGGTTGCCGAGGTGGTGTCGACTCTCGAGGAGTTCGGGGCCATGGACTACACGGTGGTGGTGAATGCCGCCGCTTCCGACGCTCCGGCCTTGCAGATGTACGCCCCATATGCCGGGTCGGCAATCGGACAGCATTGGATGTACAACGGCGAACACGCCCTGATCATGTTCGACGATCTGTCGAAGCAGGCGGTCGCATACCGAGAGATCTCACTCCTCCTACGTCGCCCTCCCGGACGTGAGGCCTATCCCGGCGATGTCTTCTATCTGCACAGTCGGCTCCTGGAGCGATGCGCCAAGCTGTCCGACGAGCTGGGTGGCGGGTCACTGACGGGGCTACCTGTCATCGAAACGAAGGCGGACGACATCTCGGCGTACATCCCAACCAATGTGATCTCGATCACCGACGGGCAGTGCTTCCTGAAGACCGATCTCTTCTTCCAGGGTGTCCGTCCCGCCCTGGATGCCGGCCAGTCGGTGTCCCGCGTTGGGGGCAATGCTCAGATCAACGCCATGAAGAAGATCGCCGGGCCGCTGCGACTCAACCTCGCCCAGTTTCGCGAGCTGGCGGCGTTCGCCGAATTCGGCTCCGAGCTCGACGCCGCATCCCTGGCCCAGTTGGAGCGGGGACGTCGCGTGGTCGAGATCCTGAAGCAACCGCAGTTCTCTCCGGTCCCCGTCGAAGAGCAGGTGCTGGTGCTGTACGCAGTGACCGAGGGGTACATGGACGACGTTCCCACCGAGGACATCCGGCGTCTCGAGCGTGAGCTTCGGGACTACTTCCGGACACGCCACGGTGAGGTCCTCGCCTCGATACGTAGCTCGGGCAATCTTCCCGAAGGAGACGACCTCGACGGCGGGATCAAGGCCTTCAAGGAAGGCTTCGAGACATCCAAGACCGAGGACTAGGGCAGGCACTCGATGGCCAGCGCCGCACTCCGTGACACCAGACGACGCATAAGGAGCGTCGAGGCTACGAAGAAGATCACCCGTGCCATGGAGCTGATTGCGGCCAGTCGGATCCCCAAGGCAACCGCCCGGGTGGCGGGGTCCAAGCCCTATACGGCCAAGCTGGTGGAAGTGATCGAGAACGTCGGGGGGGC
>CAZSOF010000273.1:0-3642 GCA_964607685.1 uncultured Acidimicrobiaceae bacterium
GGCAAGGTCCAGGTCGAGGGGGTCAACACCGCCAAGCGTCACACCAAGCCGACCGGTGCCACCATGCAGGGAGGCATCATCGACAAGGACATGCCGATCGACGCCTCCAACGTCATGATCGTGTGTGACAAGTGCGGCCCGACTCGAATCGGCCATCGCTTCGACGATGACGGGGAGAAGCACCGCACCTGTGTGAAGTGTGGAGGTGACCTGTGAGCACCAAGCCACGACTGAAAGCCAGATACGACGAGGAGATCCACACTCGGCTCAGGGAGCAGCTCGATCTGGACAACCCGATGGAGGTCCCCACTCTGGACAAGATCGTCCTCAACATGGGGCTGGGTGAGGCCGTCCAGAACAAGAAAGCGATCGACGAGGCCATCGACGAGCTCGGCCTCATCGCCGGCCAGAAGCCACGGGTCAACAAGGCGCGCAAGTCGATCGCCAACTTCAAGGTTCGTGAGGGCATGCCTATCGGTGTCTCGGTGACATTGCGGGGGGCCCGGATGTGGGAGTTCTTCGATCGCCTGCTTTCGATCGCCATCCCCCGCGTCCGCGACTTCCGTGGCCTCAGCCCCAGGGCGTTCGACGGCCACGGCAACTACAGCGTGGGCGCCTCCGAGCAGCTGATCTTTCCCGAGATCGACTTCGACTCGGTGAGCGAGACGAGGGGTATGAACATCACGATCGTGACCACCGCAGACAACGACGAGCACGGAAGGGCTCTTCTCGACGCGTTCGGGTTTCCGTTCCGCCGGGTGGAGGCGCAGGGTTGACGAGGTTTTATGGCTAAGAAATCGATGATCGCAAAGGCAAATCGGAAACCGAAGTTCAAGGTCCGGGCCTACAACCGCTGCCAGCGGTGTGGGCGCCCGCGGGCCTTCATTCGTGACTTCGGCATGTGCCGTATTTGTGTTCGGGAGCTGGCCAGCCGTGGCGAGCTCCCCGGTGTCAGAAAGGCTTCATGGTGACAGTGGTAACTGATCCGATCGCGGACATGCTCACCCGGATCCGCAACGCCGTAGCCGTGGGCCATGAGCGGGTTGCCATGCCGGCGTCCAAGCTCAAGGTCAACATCGCCCAGATCTTGGTCGACGAGGGATACATCGACCGCTTCGAGGTGAACGGCGACGGCCAGCACAGCGAGCTCGAGCTCGTGCTTCGCTACGGAGAGCGCCGTCGCCCCGTGATCGAAGGCCTGAAGCGGATCTCCCGCCCCGGTCATCGCGTCTACCGGGGCGCCACCGAGCTCCCGCTGGTCCAAGGTGGGCTCGGCGTGGCGGTGGTTTCCACCAGCCAGGGGCTGATGGCCGACCGTGAGGCGCGCAAGCGCCGTCTCGGCGGCGAGATCGTCTGTGAGGTTTGGTGATGAGCCGCGTTGGCATGAAGCCGGTCGATCTGCCCAAGGGCGTCGATGTGAAAATCGACGGCAGCGCGGTGAGGGTCAAAGGCGCCAAGGGTGAGTTGGCCCGAACCTTTCATGAGCGCATCGGGTTCGATGTGGATGACAGTGTCATCACCCTGACCCGTCCCGACGACTCACGTGAGTCGCGGGCGCTCCACGGGCTGAGCCGGGCTCTGCTGCACAACATGGTCGTTGGAGTCTCGGAGGGATTCTCCAAGGAGTTGGAGATACATGGTGTCGGCTATCGCGCCATGCTCAAAGGAAAGAACCTCGAGCTGATGGTGGGTTTCAGCCATCCGGTCCTGGTCGAGGCGCCTGACGGGATCACCTTCGATGTTCCCGACCAGAGCCGGATCGTCGTCTCCGGGATCGACAAGGAGCAGGTGGGGCAGGTCGCCGCCGACGTTCGCAAGGTCCGGCCCCCCGAGCCCTACAAGGGCAAAGGCATTCGCTATGTCGGTGAGTACGTCCGACGCAAGGCCGGGAAGGCAGGTAAGGCATGAAGGGTTCCCGAGAGGTCGCCCGGAATCGCCGTCACGCCAGGGTGCGCAAGCTCGTCCGTGGCACGACGGAGCGCCCCCGGCTCGCTGTGTATCGAAGCAACAAGTACATCTACGCCCAGATCATCGATGATCTGGGCGGCCACACGCTGGCCGCGGCGTCGTCCCAGGAGCAAGACCTCAGATCGGAGCGTCTCAATGTGGACACTGCAGCCAAGGTGGGCACCCTGGTGGCAGACCGTGCCCGGGAAGCCGGGGTCTCCTCCGTGGTCTTCGACCGCGGTGGGTACAAGTATCACGGGAGATTGAAGGCTCTCGCCGACGCCGCCCGCGAAGCCGGATTGGAGTTTTGAACATGGCCAGACAACAACGCCCCGGCTCCGAGCAGAGCCAATTCGACGAGCGAGTCATCCAGATCAACCGCGTGGCCAAGGTGGTCAAGGGTGGACGCCGCTTCAGCTTCACCGCCCTGGTTGTGGTAGGCGACGGCAACGGCAAGGTGGGCATCGGCTACGGGAAGGCCAAGGAGGTACCGGCGGCGATCCAGAAGGGCATCGAGTCGGCCCGTCGCAGCATGGTGATGGTCCCGATGGCCGGGCAGACCGTGATCCACCAGGTGACGGGCACCCACGACGCGGCCAAGGTGCTGATCAAGCCGGCCGCCCCAGGTACCGGTGTCATTGCTGGTGGCGCCGTGCGTCAGATCCTGGAGGCTGCCGGGATCAGGGATGCCCTGGCCAAGTCGCTGGGCTCGCCGACCCATCTCAACGTGGCCAAAGCCACCATGGACGGCCTGTTGGCCCAGCGCCGTCCCGACGAGGTTGCCCGACGTCGTGGCAAGAAGGCAGAGGACATCACTCCCCCCGGCCTGCTCGCCGCCTACAACACGACGGAGTCATTGCGCGCCGCTCCGGAGAGCGATTAGTCATGGCCAAGGCAAAGCAGAAGACCGTGAAGGTGACCCTCGTGAAGAGCCCGATCGGTGAGAAGCCGAAGACCCGGGCCACGGTGGAGGGGCTGGGTCTGCGCAAGCTCCACCAGACGGTAGAACAAGTCGATTCTCCGAGCCTCCGGGGGATGTTGCACAAGGTGCGGCATCTGGTCGAGGTCGGAGAGCCTTCCGAGGACAGTCAATGAGTGAGCAGAAAGAGCAGCTGAAGCTGCACAACCTGTCCCCCGCCCCCGGGTCGAAGAAGAAGCGGGTCAGGGTGGGACGTGGCGAGGGTGGACGACGGGGCAAGACAGCCGGTCGCGGCACCAAAGGTCTCAAGGCCCGGAGCAAGCTTCCCCCCGGCTTCGAGGGTGGTCAGACGCCCCTTGCCATGCGTCTCCCCAAGCTGAAGGGCTTCACCAACCCGAACAAAGAGGAGTTCGCCATCGTGAATGTGGGGGCCCTGTCCAGGTTCCGGGCTGGATCCGAGGTGACACCCGAGAAGCTCCGCGAGGAGGGTCTCATCCGTCACCGGGGTCGGGTGAAGGTACTGGCCCAGGGTGAGCTCGGCAAGAAGCTGACCGTGAAGGCCCACGCCTTCAGCGCCGCGGCCAAAGAGAAGATCGAAGAGGCCGGAGGGACCGTCGAGGTCCTGTGACCTCGATTGATGTGTCATATGCGGTCTCAGCTAGGACAATGGCGGTTCACACCCTGACCACCTAGGACTCCATGCTTTCCATCTATCGCAACATGTTCAAGATCCCGGACCTCCGGGCGAAGATCCTCTTCACCCTGGCGATGTTCGC
>CAZSOF010000274.1:0-3640 GCA_964607685.1 uncultured Acidimicrobiaceae bacterium
GAAGCCGTGGTTTCGGTCGCCGGGGATCCGGTCAAGATGCCGCTCGAAACGACCGTGGGAGAGATCTACTCCTCGACTCGTCGGAGCTCTGCGAGGTAGCTGAGGAGTTCTCGCCCCGCTGCAGTGGCCGACCATCGGCTCCCCGGATCGTCTGGATCCTGGGCCGCCGCCAAGTCCCCGCCATCCATGGTGTTCGCCAACACGTCCCGAACCAGACCACGACCCTCGAGTCGTTTGATCGCGGGAGTGACCACCAGTGCCAACTCTGGCAGCAGGCGAGACAAGTCGGAGGTACTGAGTGCCCCCTTGGTCATACGAGGGGTGCCGTCCAGCAAGGAAGCAATGCGCTGATCTGCGACCGGGTCAGACCTGGGAGTCTCGAGTGCTACGAGCACTTCAAGTTCGGCCTCATGAAGCGTCCCCACGACGTCTAGGAGCAGGTGGGCTGACTCGTAGCGACCGGACTCACACCCCACCGCGACACCGTCAGCAACGATCGCCCCCAGTAGCGCCGCCAATCGCTGGCTCTCGGCATCAATGGCCCTCCGTCCCCCGCGAGCGATCAACCCTTCGACCTCACGATCGAGTTCTGCGACAGAGGACTCGAGGATGCCGAACCGGTCGTGGTCCATGGCATTCATGGTCTCGAGATAGGCCCAGAGATTCGCTTCTCCCTGGCGATCAACGACCCACTTGTAGAGCGAGAGCCCGAGTCCGGCTAGCGGCGGTAGATCAGTGAGCTCTCCGAATCCCTCCAGACCGACGGCGAGGGCAGCTTCTCGCCACAGACCCCGTTGGGAACGCAGCGGCTCCAACCATCCGTTCCCCACAGGCCCCCATCGTCCGGTGCTGCCGGAAGGCTACTGACGGGCGTCTCGACTCGCGAGCAGACCCCCGGAGTCCTCACGGCACGGCAACGGTGGTTGTGGCGCGCCGATCACATGGAGGGGTCCGCCCGTTGCGCTCACCGTGGTCCACGTTGACGACCGAGGTGAGGCATGCTGCCACCTCGCGCCGACCCCGACTTCCCGGTAAAGGGTGACTAGTGGATCTCCCACGGCTTGTAGGTGCCCTCAGGATCAAGGTCGGCGTTGTAGGGCGTCTGGACAATGACCGGCCGTTGCGCCTGCACGCCCTTGCCGAAGACGATCGCTTGCAGCGGACCCAGGTTTCGCAACGCCTCAGCGTGTTCAGGCCCAAAAACCCCTGCCATGAACGATCGAGACGTTTCATCATAGCTGCCAAATGCAATGATCGTGTTGCATTGGGTTAGCACTGTCTTCGTGACCGTCGCGGTGCGCTGAGCGAGAACTAGAAGCCCTACTCCGTACTTCCGGCCCTGCAATGCAAGTTGCGCAATGCGGCCAACAAGGGCCCTCGACGCATACCCATCGACGCCCATCGTGTTGGCTTCAGGCATGACCGTGTGAGCCTCCTCCACCACGACCATGACCTTGTCCACAACCTCCGGTTCATCTCTTGCGATGTGGAGCAGTGCGCTCATGTACAGGTCAGTGATGGCCAGCGTCGCTTGCGTGTTTGATATTTCCGGAAGGGAGATCAATCCGAGGCTCGCCTCGCTTTCTAGAAAATCCTTCAGCCGTTGCCTTACATCGTCGTAGAGCTCTTGTCGCTTCTCGCGCAGGGCCTTCTTCTCTTGACCGGCACCGTACGGACCCGTCTCGGCATCGAAGAGTGCTTCGCCGAGGGATTCGGCTACCTCCGGACTGAGAGACAGGTGGTCGGGCGAGTGGGCATCCAGTCGGTCTGCGTACTGTCCGGTCAAGTCAATAGCCAAGACCTTCACGCCCTGCGACGCACAGTGCTCCATGAGCCGAAATGCCATTTCGGTCTTTCCGGATCCGGTGACGCCTAGGATCGCTGTGTGATAGCAGAGACCGCCGATGAAGTCACCCGTCACCGACCGTGACGTGCCGGGTACAACGCCGTACTTGAACGGGCCGTCCTCTGGCTTGAGGTCCTTACCGTAGGTGCCTGATGCCAGGAACACGGGGGCGTTGACCGTAGGAAGCCACCCGTACTTCGGAATGGCGTGGCTCTCGTCCAATCGGCCTAACTGTCCTGCTTGGGCGACTTGGGATCCGAGCCTCTGAGCCTCCAGGCTCTCCTCGCGCGTGGAGGCCATAGTGACCTGGTAGGCGACGGTGTCATCGCCGACTTTAACCGTGACCATGCTTCCTTCGCGCACCAGGTCGTGCCGCCAAGTCTCAAAGCGGATGGATCCGATCGTGGAGTCCTCAACCACGAATCCGACTAGCCGCTGGCCCTCTTGGGCGCCGAGTAGGGTGGCAATGTCGGGGAGCTTGACGCCCGACGCGTCTGCCTCATACAGGTGACCCGGGGTTAGGCGCGCGGTGGGCCGGCCATCACACGGGATCGCTAGCCCGGTTGCCAAGGCGCCTTCAGGCCGGGGCCCTTTGTAGAGGGGGATCACTGCGACAAGTGAGCCATCTGCATCGATGTGGACGTACGGCCTGTCCTCGTCCCATCGCGCCCCCGGGACAGTCTCCACCCGCACGAGATCAGGCCACTCGTGCCTCACAACGCGGCCGGCTGTGATGGGTGAGCCCTTTCCTCGCCATCTACCCAAGCGGGTAAGTAGCTCCGGAACCCCGAGAGGCCAAAGAGCTACGAATGCACCCCAGAATGCGACAAGAACCGCCGCCTCTCGGCTCCCGCGCTCGTAGAAGGCAAAGACTGCGAATAGGAACACGACCGAGTGGACTACGCGCGCGCGGCCGAGAACAGAAGCGAGCGTGTAGGTGGTGCGGGCAACCCGCTCCCTGCGTGCCGACAGGTCAGGCCCAGTGCTAGCAACCACTGAGGTGAGTGCCACGACAAGGATGAGGACCATGAGGGTCGCCACCACGGTCCAAGCAGGTTGTGGCGCGACGTTATACACGGTGATGAGTGAGACGAGCGCCGCGAGCGTATTCACAGCCGCATCTGCGGGTTTGGTGTAGTGGTGTTCGAGTAGGGTGGACCCGAGCACGAGGAGCAAGATGCCGCTCTGAAAGACCAGCGCTGCTTGGGGGCTAGACGGCACGATTTCGCCGGTCTGCCAGAGCGATATCCCAATGGCCGATGCGATCGCAATCAACGCAACCGTCACACGTGCCCACGGCGCAACGTGCCCGTTTGTCATCATCAGTCCCCGTCGACCCCGAAACTTCAGCGCCTCACCCTAGTGGGACAGGACCCTCACGGAGCAGGGTCCCAACCCGCCCGTAGAAGCCGACGACGCCACTCGACGCAGAACGGTCATGTGCACTCAACAGCGCCATGCGGGGGCATTCGTGCCTCACGCTCGACCAGGACCCTGCAAAGCGCTGGGGTGGCAAGGTGCCTAGAGACGAGTTCTGCGTCACGGCCCTGGTTGGGCAGAGGTCCTTCACCTCCTGGGCTGGTAGCGGTGTTAGGCGGGAGTGGACGAGGGCCTCGGTGTTCCGGTTGGACGTGAGCCGTCGTCGGTTGGGCGCCGCCGAGGGTGACGCTTCGCTCGGCGCTGTTCGTCATATCCGAAGTCACTATGCGCGGCGGCCGCGAAATCCGAACGGAGCCCGTAACGGGGACTACCGAGCGGTTGCCGCGTCCGCGGACGCGCTCGAAGCGGGGCTGT
>CAZSOF010000275.1:0-3625 GCA_964607685.1 uncultured Acidimicrobiaceae bacterium
CGCTGGGTCCGATTCCCAAGATGCTCACCGCGATACTCGCTCAGGCCGAGAGCGCAAGGACCGGCACCGTTCCCGACGGCGCGGTCAAAGGTCACCCAGCCAGCCCAGGACGAACCACAGCAGTTGCACGGGTTATCACATCGTTGGAGGACGCCGACCGGTTGCAGAACGGAGAAATCCTGATTGCGCCGCTGACGACTCCTGCATGGACACCCTTGTTCCGCAAGGCCACGGCCGTGGTCACCGACGTTGGGAGTGTCATCTCCCACACGTCATTGGTAGCACGCGAATACGGTATACCGGCGGTCGTAGGCACCGGCGACGGAACCACTCAGATCCACGATGGCAGCCTCGTTACCGTCGACGGCTCTGTCGGATTCGTGCAACGCGCCGGAAGGATCCGCTGATGCCACTAGCCGGATCAGCCGAGGACCACGTTTCACGGTCTAGATAACGCACGTATATGGCAGTGGCTGTAATTTCTGGGCCAGACGGAGCCGCCACCCACTTGGTGACAGCACGAGACAACCCAGAACGGATCCGTCCGGAACGGTCATAGGCCCACGTTTGCGGACCACCCCCATCAATCACGGCGTCCGCTCCACTTACGTGTTTGTCGCCGATGGTGTACTCGACCCGATCGGCCATGACCGAGGCGGCAGCCAAATAGTCCTCGCCGTCCAATGCTTCGGCGAGCTTCTCGGCTAGTTCGATCGGCGAGTTCACCAACCGATGCTGGCCTCCAGTCAGCTGCCTTCCGGAGACGATTACACAACATCTATGGTCAGTGGTCTTGCTTGGGCCACCGAGGCGTGTTTGACCCTCGTTTGACGCGAGCCTGGCCGCCCCCCATATTCGTCAACGGACACAGCCCTTTTCACCCGAACAAGACCTATTTCGGGGCCCGGGGAGCATGCGGCGGGATCATCACTCCCAGCCGGGTATCGAGTGGGTCCAGGGTTGGGTGGGTCGGGACGTTGTCCTCTAGGCAAGGAGCGTTGTCTGGGTGGAGACTGGCTGTTGAAGTGTGACCCGTCTGTTCAGTTTCGCAGGAAGGAGGAGTCGTGTTCACTACTGAGGATGCTTCCGCGGCACTGGCTGCGGCTGGCATTGATGTTACGGGTGAGCGGTTTGACGTGGAGGATGTTCGGGATGGCATGAACGTGGAGTTGGAGCATGGCACCCGGTTCCCTGACCTCGATGTGAGCGGCGACGATCCGGTGGTGACGGTGAAGATCGCATTGGCCCATCTCCGCGAGTTACCCGACTATTACGAGCGTCTCGAGGTCATGGAGCGCGAGGGCGAGGCCGCCTGGGAAGGGCAGTCGGCTCGCTAAACGCGATTCTGGCGACAGCACCCGGGGGGAGGTTGGGCGGTGTGTCGCGGGACTCGGTGTAGGGGGTTGGGATGAGAGACCGGAGTGAGGTCTTTCGTGTGGCTGCCGACCTTTGGCGGGCGGAGCGGGAAGGGCCTGATGGTTTGCAGCATCGGCAAGAGGAGAGGCTCGCGTCGCTGGTGGCTCACGCACGGGTCTATTCGCCACTGTTTCGAGAGTTGTACTCAGCGGTTGGTTTCGGTCCGGTCACGCTTACCGCACTACCTGTGACTCAGAAGCCGGATTTGATGGCTCGGTTTGACGAGTGGGTCACGGACCGGCGGATAAGCCTCGATGATTTGGAGGCTTTCGTAGCGAACCCGACACTGAGCGGAGTCCGATTTCTCGACGACTACTTCGTCTGTCGCAGTTCGGGGACTTCTGGACACCCAGGGATCTTCGTAGCTGACAGGTTTGCGGTCGCTGCGACCTATGCCTGCAACGCCTTCGCCGGACTCAGGTTGCTGCGTCGTTCCGTGTGGCGGCGACTGATCGCCAAGAGAATTCGTCAGGCCCGGGTCGTCGGTACTGCAGGCCACTTCGCAGGAGCGGGCATGATGCTATTGGGTCAACGAGATAGTGAGCGGAGGGTAAGACGAGACCAGGTAGTCAGCGTCGAACAGTCACTCGATGACATAGTGGCCCAACTCAACTCCTTCGACCCGGCGATCCTCCAGGGGTATCCGAGTGCGATCCGTCAACTGGCCCGGGAACAACGCGCCGGGAGGCTACATATCGAACCTGCCCTTGTCGGCACAGGGGGAGAAACAGTATCCATCGAGGAGAGGCATCAGATAGCGGACGTCTTTGGAGCGCCGGTCGCGGATGGCTATGCGAGTTCGGAGTGTCTGCTCCTGGCCATGACCTGTCGGTATGAGTGGCTGCACTACAGGAGCGACTGGATGATCCTCGAACCCGTCGACGCCGACTATGCCCCGGTCCCACGAGGCGAGCCCTCCCGCACAGTGCTTCTCACCGACCTGACCAACCGGGTACAACCGATCATCCGATATGACCTTGGTGATTCCGTCGTGGTGCGTCCTGACCCCTGTGTATGCGGAAGCCCTCTACCCGCCATAAGCGTCACCGGCCGGAAAGATGACATCCTCCGGTTCGCAGCAAACGGCAGAGTTGTCGAAGTACTTCCTCTCGTCATCACCGCAGGATTCGAAGAAGTCGAAGGGGTCACCCGTGTCCAACTGGTCCAGACGAGCCCGTCAGCCCTATCCGTCCGAATGTCATGCAAGCGCAAAGGACAGGAAGAACGAGCCTGGCAGTCCGTGTCGCGCATCTTGCGCGATCAGCTGCACCGACAAGGTGTCGAGGACGTGTCCGTCGATCTTGCCGATCAGCCACCCAACCACCTCGGAGCAAGCGGAAAGTTCCGCCAAGTACTCGGACTGGCTTCCTCCCAACAGAACTAGATCGGCCACACATAGGTCTGGCGTGCGAAGTTGGGGCTTCTTCCATCAGCCGAGAGGCCAGTCAAACGATGGGCACTGCGACAGGCCTATCGGGCGGAAAGGCCACGATGAGGGTCCGCTCCACTCATCGAAGTCTCACCGTGGGATCTGGCACTATTCGATGATGAGAGGTCTTTCACACTCCTGGTCTGTCGGGATTTCGTTTGGTGTGACCTCCGGTGTCATCACCACGATCGGCTTGCTGGTGGGTCTTTCAGCGGGCACTGACTCAAAGGTGGCTGTGGTGGCCGGCATTCTCACCATTGCTGTCGCCGATTCCCTCTCTGACGCTTTGGGAATCCACATCTCCGAGGAGAACGAAGGCGTCCACTCCGGACGCGAGGTCTGGACCGCGACCGCGGCGACGTTCGCGGCGAAGTTTCTCATGGCCATGACCTTCTTGATACCCGTGTTCCTCTTCCCGCTCTCCACGGCTGCGCTTGTGGCGATCGCATGGGGTGCTGTCGTATTGGCCATGTTGAGCTTCCTCGCCGGGCGTCGGCAAGGGGTGGATCCAAAGCCGATCGTCTTGGAGCACCTCGGTGTGGCCGCAGTTGTGGTCGCCGCTTCATATCTACTAGGTGTTGCCGTCTTCGCTCTCTACCAATAGGCCTTGCATCAGCACCAGATCGGCACATATGGCATTGGGTGCCAGGCGAAGCGGCGGCCTACGCATCGCCGTAGAGTCTGACTCCCTCCCCATCGGGGCGGCCGGGGGAGTAGCCGCTAGGTAGCGCAGAATGTCGGTTACGGAGTAGAGGTCAACCCTGCCGCTCCGGTCAATTC
>CAZSOF010000276.1:0-3617 GCA_964607685.1 uncultured Acidimicrobiaceae bacterium
AGAACGCCCCTTAACAGGGAACCGCTCTTCAGGCATGCCGTTACGTGCGGTCCAACCTTGGGTGGATGTCGACCAGATTTAAGGGTGTGACCCTGGCGAGAACTTGATTGGGTCCTGGTAGATATATGGGTCGATGGCTGATCGAAGTGGTGAAGGGTTCTCATGACGAATGCTGACGCTGTGGTTGTTGGTGCAGGATTGGCCGGTTTGACGGCTGCCCGGAACCTCACAACGGCTGGCCTTGAGGTCGTAGTGTTAGAGGCCCGAGATCGCGTGGGTGGTCGTACCTTCGACCAGGAGTTGAGTAACGGTGTACGGGTGGAGTGCGGCGGTCAATGGATCGGTCCCACCCAAGATGCGGTGGCTTCTCTGGTTCAAGAGTTGGGTCTCGATACGCACGCGACCTTTGTTGATGGTGAAGACATCATGTTCTGTGACGGGCAGGCTGTTCGGTACTCCGATGAGAGCTTCGGGCTTCCTGAGGAATCTGCGGAGGAGTTGTTCAGAGTGTGGGAGCGGATCGAGGGGCTCGCTGATCAGATCTCTGTGGAAGCTCCGTGGACGAGTCCCGAGGCTGATTCTCTAGACGAGCTAACCGTTGCATCCTGGCTACGGGCCCAAACTGACGACAGTCTTGTTCTGCGGTTCCTTCGGATGGTGGTCCCTGCGATCTTCGCCGCCGAGCCTGGGGAGATGTCGATGCTCCACTTCCTCTTCTATGTGAAATCCGGAAACGGATTGGTGATGCTCGCCGCGACTGAAGGGGGCGCCCAGGAACGGCGGGTCGTTGGTGGGACTCAGTCCATCTCGATCGCAATGGCCAGTGAACTCGGGGATGTTTTGCGGTTGAACTCGCCTGTCTCTGAAATCCGCCAAACACCCGACGGTGTGACAATCGTTCACAACGCTGGATCGATCCGGACGACTGATGTGATCGTGGCGATTCCTCCCACGCTCGCCGGACGCATCATCTACGACCCGGTTCTTCCTGCCCGCAGGGACAGTCTCACGCAACAGATGCCAGCTGGGTCGGTGATCAAAATCAACATCGGATACCGGACACCGTTCTGGCGTGACGAGGGACTGACTGGTTCGGTGCTTAGCCTGGACGATCCATTCAGCATCGTATTTGACAACTCGCCCCCCGACGCTGAATGCGGGGTCCTCGTCACCTTCGCCGAAGCCGACCACTCCAGGCATGTGCGAAGCATCACAAATGAAGATCGTCAACGGCTTGCAGTCGACACGATGGTCAATTACTTCGGGCCAAGAGCCAAAGAGGCAGTAGACATTGTGGAACTCGACTGGAGTGCCGAACCATGGACTCGGGGATGCTACGGCGCACATCTCGGGGCTGGTGTCTGGACCAGATACGGGGTCGCCCTCGCCGAACCCATAGGCCATATCCACTGGGCCGGAGCCGAAACCGCCCAAACCTGGAACGGATACATGGATGGCGCAATCCGCTCCGGCTATCGAGCAGCCAAGGAGATACTTGCGTTAAGCCCCGCTCCGTAACCGGCATTCTGCACTACCTAGCGGCTACTCCCCCGGCCGCCCCGAAATAGGTGCAGTGGCCCTCAAAGTGTCAATGTTTGTGGGCTAGCGCTCGAATGGTAAGTTCGAATCTGAGCTGTGAGATCCGCATAGGACAGCTCATCCTCTGGAACAAAGTCATCACGTTCTTGATGACCCTGGGCGATGGAGTGGGCCTGCACTACACCGACTATGTCATTCCCAGCGGGACGGGGACCCGCATCGTGAGCTACTGCGCCTCGCCTTCCTTTGTCGACACCGGCGAGGACCTGCGCGACGGGGACCTCCTCGAGACGATCCGGCCCCTGGCCGAGGGCTACGGGGACGAGGTAGAGCTCCTCGCCCAACTCGCCGGCGAGTCTGCGGCAGAGCTCACGACCACATAGGCACGGTCACCCCGCAGTGGGCGTCCCGCTTCCGGGCCGGCGCCTGACCCGGGACCTCGATCTCCGACGTCTATCTTCACGACCGTGACAACCGCAGTGGTTCTGGCCGAGGACAGCTTCATCGTTCGCGAGGGGATCCGCATGCTGCTGGAGTCAACCGAGGAGGTGGACCTGGTAGCCGCGGTCGAGGACTACGACGAGCTGATGACAGCGGTGGAGGACTCCCAGCCGGACGTGGTGATCACCGACATCAGGATGCCTCCCACCCGGACCGACGAGGGAATCCGTGCCGCCCTGGAGATCAGGGAGAGCCGGCCGGAGACCGGGGTGGTGGTGCTCAGCCAGTACGCCGAGCCGGGATACGTGCTCGCCCTCTTCGAACATGGCACCGCCGGGCTCGCCTATCTGCTCAAGGAGCGGGTGGGCGACCTCGACGAGCTGTTGGCGGCCGTGGGGCAGGTGGCCCAGGGCGGATCGGTCATCGATCCCAAGGTGGTCGAGGTGTTGGTCGCAGCCCGGGCCACGCGGGGGAGGAGCAAGCTGGATCGGCTGACGGCTCGAGAGCAAGAGGTGCTGAAGCACGTGGCCGAGGGCAAAACCAACGCCGCCATCGCCCGTGATCTCTACCTCTCCGAGCGGGCTGTGGAGAAGCACATCAACTCCATCTTCACCAAGCTCGACCTCAGCTTCGAAGCGGACGTCAACAAGCGAGTGCGGGCCGTGGTCCTCTGGCTGGCGGAGCACTGACGTGGGGGAAACCACACCTGAGATCACGGGGAAGCTGTCTTGTCCCGTGGGCCGGGACTGCCGATCATGAGGGTGTGCCCGTGAAAGTCAGGACGGTCCGAGTGGTCTTGGTGGACGACCAGGAGTCGTTCCGCTCCGCGGCGCGCCTGGTCCTCGACATGTCGGAGGGCTTCGAGCTGGTCGGGGAGGCCGAGTCGGCGGAGGAGGGGCTCGAGATGACTGCCGAGCTGGCCCCCGACCTAGTGCTCATGGACATCAACCTCCCCGGAATCGACGGCCTGGAGGCCACCCGCCGCCTCGTCGCCGATGAGACGGCTCGGGTGATCGTGCTCTCCACCTACGAAGCGGCGGAATACGAGGCACGATCCCTCGAAGCGGGAGCTGTAGCCTTCCTGTCCAAGTCGGACTTCGAGCCGGACATGCTGCGGAGGGTCTGGGACCAATCGTTGGCGGGCTGAGCCAGCTCAGGCTCAACCGCCGGCCACAATGGGCTCCGCCGGGGAAGACTTACTTGACGACGTCGACATCTCTTCGGGTTCGGTCGCCTGGAGTGGGATCGTGACCGCCAGCCTCGTCCCGGTGCCGGGAGCGCTCTCGATCACCAGCTCACCCCCCAGCGCCTCGACCCGGTCCCGAATGTTGACCAGCCCCGCGCCAGGCTCTGCGACGTCGAGATCGAAGCCGGCTCCGTCATCCCGCACCTCCAGCGACAGTTCCCGGAAAGTCGCATCGATCGTGATCGCCACCTGCGATGCCTCCCCGTGGGTGACCGCGTTAGTCATTGCCTCCAGGGCGGCGAAGTAGGCCGCCGACTCGACGTCTCTGGGATACCGGCCTACGCCATTCGCCGAGATCTCGACAGGCACCGGCGCCGAGGCTGCCTGGGCCTTGATCGCCGCCACCAGGTTCTCCGACTCGAGCAGGGGCGGGTAGATGCCCTTGGCCAGG
>CAZSOF010000277.1:0-3607 GCA_964607685.1 uncultured Acidimicrobiaceae bacterium
GGCAGCAAAGAACTCCACTGATGTTCTGTTGAATTCAAGCTCCTTGATCTCGGGGGCCAACAATGCCATAGCTACGTCGACCTCACCCGTCGTAAAGGCTGCGAAGAAGTCCTCTGCGGTCGGGAGAGCTCCCTGTTCGGCGTTAGTTGGTGTAGCGACCTCGGGCTCATCGCCACCTGCTAGGAATCGCGGCGTGGCGATTACTGCAACCAGAACCACCACAAGGGCTCCCACGAGCAGCGGTCGCCTCTTCTTCCTATCTTCTCGTGGTTCGGTCTTGACAGTGACCATCCTTCTGCTCCTTTCGGAAGTTGGATCTTCGGCGCCGTCGCTGACCACCGGATCGGCGTCTACCGCCGTCACGGTGGGTAGTGGGTTCGCTGCAACGAATAGTTCCGCAACCTGATCGTCGGTGATCATCCCGGCATCTCCTTTCCGAGCAGTCGGGGTTTGCATGGTCTCGCATGAGTCTTCGGTATTCGTCGTCGAGGCGGCGACGAGCGCGATGAGCGGGCTGTTTGACCGCGTCGACATCTATGTCGAGCACGTCGGCGACCTCGACGTGGGACAGCTCTTCCCACAGTGTCAGCCGCAGGATCTCCTGGTCGACGGTCCTCAAACGAGAAGCAGCCTCTCGCACTAGCCGATACTCGTCGCGCTGCACCACAACCACATCGGTCGCGGCAGCCAAGTCCGCGTCGACAATGCGGCCAAGGCGTTCAAGGGCTCGCCTCCTACGGGTATGGGTCCGCCAACGACGGTTCAACATCCTGAATGCCACGCCGTACAGCCAGAACAGTGCGTCGTGACCATTGGGTACCTGGTCGATCCTGCGCCAAGCGACCAAGAACACCTCTGCCACGAGGTCCTGCATGTCGCCCCCGGCACGACGGGCGCAGTAGGCTCGTACGTTCTGGTGATACCTCTCGTAGAGGTCCTCGAATCTCGTCTCTTTATCCAGGGCCATGAGCCTTCTGGAGCATGCTGGTCGCCTCCATCTGATAGTTAATGCCCGATGCAGGAGAGAGGTGACTGGACTTCTCCAAATTCCTCGGTCACCTTTGGCCCTATACGGGCACTAACCCGGTTGCTGCCAACTGCAACTCCTGACGACATCTTGGCTGTAGGCCGCCGGTCCCAACCACCTCTACAACCGCCTCTCCCTCTCTTCCGCGTTTCACATCCGTGCATTGCCGGTTAAGGGCCCGCGGTTGTGGCTTCTTTGATCCGATTCTTGTTGCCGAGGGTCAAGCGGTATCTTCGCGGTCGTGCACTTGGACGAACGAAGGGCGTCATGAAGCGCAAGTCATTCGTTCTACTGCTTTCGGTGAGCCTCATACTCAGCCTTGCCGCCTGCGACGCTATCGAACTCCCTATCCGGTCGACAACAACCGAAGGCAGTGCAACTTCCACCATTGCGCCCGAACCGACCGATGCGCCAGAACCCACGGAGGCTCCTCAACCGAGCGATACCCCAGAACCCACAGAGGCTCCTCCGGAGACGGGTCCGCCGGCAACCGAGGCTCCCTCTGATGAGGAGTCAGGAGTGAACATTGGGCTCATCCTCGGTCTGCTTCTCCTGGCAATGCTGCTTGTCGGAATCTTGATCGGTAGGTCTCGTCGTCGGTCCACGTCGGCCACTGCTTCCCTAGCCGCGCCGCCTCCAGTGGCCGAGAAGAAGCGGTTCGTCGACTTCGCCCGGGATGGCTATAGCGAGGCACGTTGGCTCCTCGACGCCTTCTCCGACGAGCTCGCCATTTGGCGGGGCAACGCCCTCTACGAGGGAACCATCGCCATCGGGGACTCGGCGGGAACCGCCTTGGCCACCACCTGGGCGCAGCTGGATGAGCGGATGAACAAGGCGACGGACCAGCTCTATCGGGCGGAGGCAGCGGCACCCGATCAGAGCACGATCAGCACGGTGAGAGTGACGATCACAGCGCTCAGGGCGACACGCTCTGCGTTGGACGCACGAGCGGAGGCTCGTTTGAACACCCGTCGGGCTGAGGGCCAGTCCGATCTTGCTGAGGCTGGCGAACGAGAGCGGCTGGCGTCATCGGCTTTTGCGGAGAACAAGCAGAATCTCAGCGATTCATTGCTTGCTCTGAGCGCTCTTCTCTAGGGCGGCATATTCGGTACAGCCTGGGCAGGCGGTGCGACAACGCAAGGCGCACCACATGCGCCGGGCGATCGGGTCGATGTTGGTCGGAACGCTCTTACTGGAGGCAATTCGCCGTGATGACCAGGTCAGAGGATGAATCCAGCATCTCGATCGGGCTAGGCCTTCACCAACCTGTCCCGCAGTCTGCTACGTGGACGGTCCACGATCGACGTGTACCGAAAGACCGTTACATGAGAAACCCCGCGGGCTTTCTCCGGTCGGGCCAGCCGGATTTGAACCGGCGAACTCTTGACTTCCGACCTAGACCCCTGGCCCATACATCCTCTGTCCTGTAACGGTGATAGTCCACCCGCTCTACCCGGGTGAGAAAGGAGGTGAGTGCGAGTGCCACCCACGGCAGTTGCCCCACGAGAGGTGCGAGGCTCTTGGCTCTTGAGAAACATCGTGCGTTCCTCGAAGAACCGAAGATGGCAAGGTCCGCACTCGGATCACCCTGAGCATTCCAACGAGACGACTCCTGGGCAACCAGGCAGGCGGGGAAAACCTTCGCGTAGCGGGGCCTCCGGTTCTTCAGACAGGCCACCAAATAGAGGGAATCCGGCCTAGTGCTGCTCTAACTCGCCTTGTCTATCTCAAAGCGAACCTTGCGGAGGATCTCCGATGCCGTGAACCGGCCGATGGGGCCCGTGGAGTAAACCGCGTTGATAATCGTCCCCTCGGGGTTGACGAGGAACCCTGTTGCGTGGAGGTACGTCTTCTCGCCGGTGTGCATGTGGGCCCCCGTGGCCGCAGACACTGCGGCTGCATCGACCTCGGCATACATCGGGAAGCCGACACGCAGGCCTTCTCTCAAGCTGCGTACGTTGTCGATGGAATCGACCGATGCCGCTGCAACACGCACACCGAGTTCCTTCAGCGGGCCAGCGTGAACGGCAAAGTCAACCAACTGTTGACGGCAGTACGGTCACCAATCGCCGCGATAGAACAGGACGACCGCCCACCTCCCACCTACCGAAGCAGTGATGTCGACTTCGTTGCCCTCTAGGTCGGTTCCGTACAGCGAAGGCAGCCGGTCACCGGTTACAAGGTGTTCGGCCATTTCGACAGCGTAGGACCACGTGGTCGCTAGCTCTTTTCCGACTATAGAGCTGGCTCACCTCTGGTTGAATCCGCTCTGTGTCGGCCTTCAATCCATGGAAACCGGTCGACCACTGTGTCAATGTTGAGCGAAATTAGCGCTTTCAGAATGCGGTCTTCCCGACGACGAGCGAACTTGTCACGGTCGACGACTCCCGATGAGGTCACTGACTCGTATCTGAACGACATATGGCCGCAGTCTTCGCAGACGATCCGCTCCAGACCCGCGGATGTGGCGGAGATGGTTGACCTGTGAGCGCATCCGGCTGAATGTTTGAATCCCTCGGGTCGCACGGAATTCTTCCCTCCTTCGTCTGTTAGCCGGGGAGGGGAGACCGCTCTGCTCGG
>CAZSOF010000278.1:0-3585 GCA_964607685.1 uncultured Acidimicrobiaceae bacterium
AAATATGGCTTAGACGCCGACTGTGGCCAGGGAAAACGTGCGGGGCTTCTCAATTGGTTCCCGGAGGGACCAACCCATCCGGCAGCTGATGCACATGCCGCCACCCGGCGCCGGTCAACTCTCCGGATTCCATCACCCACCCCCATGCTCGGCCCTGCTCCCATTCGGGTAGACCGCGAAATTCATCGATGTCGACATCGGGCCATGGTCGGAGTCGGTCCAGTAGGTCGGCCCGCCATTACTCCCTTTGTAGGGTCGGTCGTATGACTATCGACGAGATGAAGTCTGGTCAGATGTACACGATCCGTTATGAGACCAAGGGAGTCGTCGAGTCTTTGCCGGTTGCCGCTTCGATGGCATCACATCGTGGGGTTTCGATGACGGTGTCGAAACACGGGGAGCGGTTGTCTATCGGGCCAATACAACACCGAACCCGGTGGTGTTCTGGGAGCGGCACATAGTCGGAATCGACCTCGAGTAGTCGGTCGGCGTGTCCACAAAGTGTCCACATGAGTCCACTATTTCACGCGATCACGCACTATCCCGAACAGACAACCGTGGATGGTCGTGAAACGAGAGAAGCCCCCGTAGTAGTTGACGATTTCGCTACTACCAGGGGCTTCTCACTGGTGGGCGTTGACGGACTCGAACCGCCGACCCCTGCCTTGTAAGGGCATATGCGGGGGTTTCATCTCTCCTGGTCCTGGCGTTTTGTTAGGAACTACCTGCATACAGCAACGTGGGGAAAACGTTCGAAAAGTGGAGAAAACGAAAGAACGCGCACTATCTGCGCACTAAGCGTGTATGTTGGAGCATTGAAAGAGTCCGGCGCCTAAGTCTGTCGTGTAGTAGGTCATCGCACTCATCGCGTCGCCCTTTCACAAGACATCCACCGACCCTAAACGACGGGCCGAGACCGAAACCCGACCCACCACAGAGAGTCACCGAATACGCCGCGCAACCCGACGAAACGCCGCGGTGTCCAGTGAAAACCCGAGCCGAAACGGGGCACATAGGGCAACCTCGTCGGCCTAGATTGGTGAGAAGCCATGGGGAGCATCAAAAACACCCGGATCCTCATGCTTGGCCTCGTCCTGGTGCTGACTGCATGCTCGGCGGGAAAACCGGCACCGAACGCCACCGGTGAGGAGATATATGACCAGTTATGCGCCCACTGTCACGGTGCCGACCTCGACGGCGGTGGAGGCCCATCGCTTGGGCCCGGGTCGGATTCGGCCACCGAGTCAGATGAGTCTCTCGAGGTTGCGATCATGAGCGGTCGGGGCGGGATGCCTTCATTCTCGTCATCACTCGATGACGACCAGCTGGCCCGGCTGGTGGACTACATACGTGAAGTGCAAGTCGAATGAATGAGGTCACACCGAAGGATCGGCGCTATGGGTAACGGTTCCAGGCAGGGCAACCCTCCCGTCGATAAGCCAAACCGCAACGACATAGAACACGACGTACGAACCGTGTCGTGGCTCTTCCCGTTGACCTTGTAGACGCGACCGATCTCGCACGGTGTTGGCAACGTCACTTCGCCTCAAGTCGAAAGCCCCGGTTGACCGTCGCCTAGCCCCCAGAGGCTACCCGGCTCTTCCGTAATGCCATCCGGTCTGACCAGGCCTATTGTGAAGTGTGGTTGTGATGACAGCGAACAACCTGACACAGGCACAGCTGGCCTCTCGCGCTGGCACGACCCAGCAAGAGATCCGTAGACTCACCACGCTCGGCATCCTGAGTCCCCGCAGCGATCTGGGGTACCCGGAAAGCCTGGTTTCCCGCGTGCGGTTGGCCCTCCATCTCGAAGCTTCCGGGATCTCTCTCGACGACGTGCGCCGCGTCATGTCGTCGGGAGAGCTGTCGTTGTCGTTCGCGGATCGACTGTTCGGTAGGCCCATCGGGATGCTTAAGGTCAGCCCTCCTGAAGCAGCCGGTAGCCTTTCGCTCTCGGATGCCTTTTTTGCCGAAGTGCAGACCACGCTGGGCATGCCTGGGCTCGAGGGGCTCATTCGAGAAGACGACGCCGAACTGCTGCGTTTGCTCGACGAGGAGTTGAAGCTGGGCCTCCAGGAAGAGGCCTTGGCACGGTTTTTCCAGCTGGTGGTCGAGAACATCCGCCGGATAGCTCAGGCCGCGAGGGAGATGTGGATTGTCGGCGTCGAGGAGCCCCTTCTGGCGCAAGGTCTGTCGCACTCGAAACTGCTTGAGGCCGAAGCCGAGCCGGCGCCCCAGGCCCAGCTCCTCGGCGAAGCCATCATCCAGACCCTGTGGAATCGATTCCTGGAACAAGAGATCTTCCAGTCCGCAGTGGAGAACTTGGAGGTCGCTTTGGAAGAGGCGGGTGTGAGTCGCCGGCGTGCCCGAACCGATCCCGCCATCGCCTTTCTAGACCTCACCGGCTATACGAGCTTCACCGAGCAAGCAGGAGACGAGGCCGCATCTGCCAATGCCAGGGCGCTAATCGACGTGGTGCGGCCAATCTCCGGGGAGTTCCGGGGGCGCCTCGTCAAGACGCTTGGAGACGGCGCGATGCTGCATTTCCAAGACTGCAGTGACGCGGTCGACTGTGGACTGGAGCTGGTCGGAGCAGTCCCGGCGGCAGGCATGCCGCCTGCACGCGTTGGCATCAACGCAGGCCCGCTCATAGTCCGCGACGCCGACTTCTTCGGCCGCACGGTCAACATCGCTGCACGGCTCGTCGACTACGCCCGTCCGCGGGAGGTACTCGTCACCGAGCATGTCGCGCATGCCTCCACTAGGAGCGGTGTCGAATACCAAGAGATAGGCCCCGTGAACCTCAAGGGAGTACCCGATCCCGTCGTCGTCTTCACAGCAAGAAGATTCTGAAGCCGTCATGTCCAGCGTCACAACTCCCTTCCGACCCCAACCCACCCACAACCGACATTCCGGTTATCGCGTTCTTCAACGAGCCAGGTCGGGCTCTATCCAAAGCTAAAAGGTGGGTCGTAGGGTCCAACTCCAGACGAGCGATTCTGGCGGCTTCCTTGAGCATCTCGAGGTAAGAGTCGTTCGTCGCCATCTTTCAGCCAGAGGAGCACGGGCGTAGCAGCCGGCTCCGATCCTATTGAAGACCGAGAGTCCGACAATTGGGTGATGGAATCCGGCGAGCTGACAGGTTCGGGGTGGCGGCATGTGCTTAGCGAACACCTGTTCAAACAGGACGACCTTGGGAAAACTCGCTGCTATCAGGACACGGATGCTGGTGTCGGAGAGAGGACTCGAACCTCCACGGGGTTACAAACCCCACCAGATCCTTAGTCTGGCGCGTCTTCCAATTCCGCCACTCCGACCAGGGTGGATTCGACCGGCGATTGTATCGGTCGCCTCAGCTCAAGACGAAGGTCAGCGCGAAAGTGCTGATTCCAAAGAGAATCCCGACGATCACCGTCAGCCGGTCGAGGTTGCGCTCGACGACAGTCGATCCGGCGAGATTCGAAGTCGACATGCCACCTCCGAACACATCGGAGAGACCGCCGCCTCGACCCGAGTGCAGCAAGACCAGAGCCACGATGGCGATGGAGAGAATGATGTGGAAGATGATCCAGATCGCGGTGAGGA
>CAZSOF010000279.1:0-3578 GCA_964607685.1 uncultured Acidimicrobiaceae bacterium
CTGCAGGGGGCGATCAATACGCCGACCTGCTTCAGAAGGTGTTGGATGGAATCAAGTCTCTTTGACAAAGGACAACAGGTTCCGGTCAAGATCGTCGTTGCCGGAGGGTTCGGTGTCGGTAAGACGACATTTGTCGGAGCCATCTCTGAGATCGAACCATTACGAAGCGAGGCGATCATCACCGATGCAGGTATCGAGGTGGACCCATTCCGGGGAGACTCCCGGAAGACCAGAACAACCGTGGCAATGGACTTTGGCCGATTGAGCCTCAACAACGGCTTGGTGCTCTATCTGTTTGGCACCCCGGGCCAAGAGCGGTTCCACTTCATGTGGGCCGAGTTGGCCCGGGGTGCCATTGGCTCCGTAGTTCTGGTCGATACACGCAATATCGAAGCCTGTTTCCCTGCCGTCGACTTCTTCGAGCAGCGTGGAACCCCGTTCGTAGTCGCCATCAACACCTTCGACGGCGACCGGAGACACGGTCTCGAGGAGGTTCGCTCAGCTCTGAGGCTCCAGCCGGATATCCCTGTGATCTATTGCGATGCACGGATTCGCTTCGATGTCCACAGGGTTCTGGTAGCAGTCGCTGAGCACGCCCTGAGCCAAGTACGGATCGCCACGGTGCCACGCCCGGACCAAGCTTCGCCGGACGATGCGGACGAGCCGCACATGGCGGCCGGCATCACGAATCAGCCATGGTCGAACAGCTGGGCCTGATTGGACGATATACGGTGCCGACAATACACGGCTGATCGGTGGTCCAGAATTAGGGTTTCCAATCGATGCATGTCTCTGAATTGGTCGATGTCGCTGTAGCCGGCATCGACCACGATCGCGTCAAGGTCGTCTCACTCCAACCTGTGGGCGTCGCCGACGAGGCAGCGACAGGATTGGCGTGGATCGTGTCTGAGCTGGTCAGCAACGCGACAGCGTTTTCTGACAGAAGCGACAAAGTACAGGTGAGCGGTGCTTTCAACAGTGATGGCTATTTGATCTCGATCTTGGATCGTGGAGTCGGCATGTCGCAGCACTTCCTTGATGGCCTGAATCGTCTCCTCGAGTCCCATGACACTGCAGGACAGTCCGGATCGTCCGGGATACACCTCGTGGCGGGTCTGGCAGCTCGGCACGGCATCGACATTCGGATGGTGCACGGTGAGCCAGGTGTGACTGCCGAGGTGTCGATACCGGAGGCGCTTCTCGAGGAGGAGCAGCGCGCGACGCCCCCTTTCCCTTCAGAAGGGGCTGCCGACTCCGTGCCGATGGACGAACATCCGCCTGATATTGAAGGTTTCGAGCACAGCGATCCCAACGAGGCCGCAAGACGCGAGACGGAGGCTTTCCTGGCGAGCGTCTTCGCACCGCTGTGGGGAGCGAACGTCACTCGCGATCTGGAGGTCAACACTCATCCCGCTCAAGACACCGAGGAGGTCACCCCGGCGCCCGATGTTGCGGTTGAGCCTTCAGCTGGGCTTCAGGCATCCGAGCTCAATTCTCGTGTCCCGGGCCAGAACTACCTCGAATCAGTCGGCGACTTCACATACACACGTGAGGGCGAGGCAGCTGTTCAGATCAAGCTAGCTCTCTCAGAGTTTGAGCGCGGACGTCAAGAGGCCCATGTGGATCCCTTTGCAGAGTCCGTCGACGATCCTTAACAAGCACCTTCCACCACCGACCGCATCGCTGAGCGAAGACCGCTCGACCACCACCAGTAGATCCAACAATTTGAGCAGCCGTTTCATCGCCGAGTACCACGACCCGGCTACGCGGCATTCCCTCACTGACATATATCAATAGTGTGCGCTTA
This sequence comes from uncultured Acidimicrobiaceae bacterium, assembly GCA_964607685.1. Classification (GTDB taxonomy): domain Bacteria; phylum Actinomycetota; class Acidimicrobiia; order Spongiisociales; family ZC4RG35; genus JANQRA01. The sequence continues at coordinate 1,808 of CAZSOF010000279.1, forward strand.
CGGACCAATTGATACCGCATCGAGCTGGTCGGGATCAGTCCGCTGATTCTCAGCCAGCGTGGGAAGATCGACCTACGCCCGGGTGCCTTTGTCGCCATACCACCAAAATCCTGCCGGTGTTTCGGCCCTTTCGGCTAGGGCCAATCTTCCCTCCTTGACCACCGACTTCCCGACACCCCAAAGCACGGGGCTATGGATGCCAGCCGCACCTGATTGGTTCTCCGAGCGGGCAAAGGAGCTAGCGCAGAATGCCGGATTCCGGGTGGCGGATTGTGTGGGTTTCGGGGTTGGGAGGCGCGTGTGTGTTGTGTCCGGCAGGGTGTCGCCACCGGTGTCCCTATCTCGCGTTTGTGTGCGGCAGTCGCCTTGTTGATCCCACCGTCGTGAATTCCCAGTCGGATCAGACAGCTACGGCACGCCCACGTGGTCGAGGAAGAGGTCGACGGCCCGGTGTACCAAGGGTCGCCAGTCATGGCCGCCTGGGTTGGCCACGATTTGCTGACCGACGATGCCATTTACTATCGCGAGTAACAGACGAACCGCTTCGTCCTCGTCGACCCCTACATTGGCCATCATTGCGTGCACCTGAGTTCGTACCACTTCCTCAGCGAGTGCCATCGATTCGGGCGACGGTTCGAAGCCGGGTACCGGCCGTTGGCACATCAGGGCGTATCGGATCGGGTCCTCGGTGGCGAAGTCGAAGAACTCCTGGGCGTCTGCCCTTATCTCTTCGCGCGACATCGGAGATCCCCCCTCATGATTTGGGATGCGATCACGGAGCTGCGAATAGGCATCAAAGAACATCGCGTCGTAAAGGTCGTTCTTAGTGGCGAAGTACTGATATAGCGAGGGCGCCTTCAGTCCGACCTTGGCTGCCAGTTGGCGCATGGTGAAACCCCCGATTCCTTCGTCGCGCGCCAGCTCCCAGGCCGCTTCGACAATCTCCGCCTTGGAGTGGAGGTGTCGTCGCGTTCTTCGATCAAGGTCTTGACGCTCTAACATCTTTCGTATATTCTAACAGTGTTAGAGAACTGGAACAGGGTTCATGGACTGAGGATATCGGTATGGCAACCGCAACGGCTGCAATTCATGTCGACGCAAACCCTGAAGAAGTCTTCGACTTTGTGAGTGACCCGTATCGAATTCCCGAATACGTGCCGTTGGTCAGAGAGATCCTTGATGTCAGCGAGGGGCCGCTGGGCGTCGGAACCCAAATCACAGAGAAGTCGAAACCGGGTCCGTTTCTGGTGACTACTCATTGGGAGATCGTCGAATACGAACCGCCTCACAGGCACGTGTGGCGCGGGCATCAGGTGGACATGGAGATGACGCTCACAAAGGAGATCACACCCGAAGCTACCGGGACCCGTTACCACCAGTCGTTGGACTACCGATACCTTCCGCGGTTTCGTCCCCTCGGCTGGCTCCTCGAGAAGCTCGTCGTCAGCAGGTCGCTGCAGAAGAGCTTCGACGAGATTGTGGTCGGAATCAAAGTAACCGTCGAGGCCGAGAGGCAGACGTCGTCCGAACCGCAATGAGACGTCGGAAGGGATAGTCCTTGTATTCCAGCGGTAGGCGGCAGTCGGAATGAGGCTCTGGCGTTTGACGTACGTTTGACGCGAGCCATCGACGACTCCGGAAACCCATTCTGTTCGTTGGCTTTCTGGGTGGAACTGCACCTATTTCTGGGGCCGAGGGAGCGACGGCGGGCTGGCGCATAATGAATCTCTTATGTCAAGGTGCCGGCGGTTTGTGGACAGGACTGGGATGG
>CAZSOF010000280.1:0-3554 GCA_964607685.1 uncultured Acidimicrobiaceae bacterium
CAGGATTCAGGTTCCTGTGATCGCAAGATCGTGGGGGTTCAAGTCCCCCCTCGCCCACAGTGGTTTTCGATCCACCACCCCAATCGAGACGACGGGTGCTGGGCCGTGTTCTGTGGCCCCTACTGGTAGTTGTCGCCGTCATCCTCGCCGTGATCGTCACCGCGGCGGGAGAAGAGACGCGCGCCGAGTTGGAGTATTTGGATGAGATCAGGTCGCAGGCGACGGACATGTCCAGGAACGCGGCCTCGATTCACGATGTCATGTCGAGAGTCAGAGAGATCGGGCGCGAGGAGTTCGTGACCGTATTCGACGGCGTGGCCTCGGATCTCGATGTGAGCCTGGCATTCGTGGTCGAAGAGCCACCCACCGATTCTTTGATTCCGGTCTGGGCTCTCTACCGACAGGCCGTCACGGCTTGGGACAATGGCCTTACGGGGCTGTCTACGGCGGTCCTGCGAGCGGCGGACGACCCCGACGACGTCACGGTGGTCAACGTGGTGGCCGATGCGCTGGGGAACCTGCGCACCGGCGACGCCCTCTATCGCGATCTTCAGGCCGAGTTCGAGAGAAGCGAGATACCGGATCCGATCAGCCCCCTGGTGGATGTTCAACTGATGCCGGCAGACAGCGGTCTTGCCAGTCTTTCCGCTTCCTACATCGCCGCAGCTCGGGCGTCGACCAATGGTCTGGGTCTCCGACCCGGCTTGACGGTGAGTCAGGTGTTGAGCCAGCCCGCATGGCAGATCAATGCCTCCGAGCAACCAGTGGTCCCGGCCACCGAGGTGATCGTCTTCTCCGCAGTCATAACGAACTCCGGGAACGTGGCCAGTGAGACGGAGACGCTGACCATGACCTTCACCGGTGGTCCGGAGCAGATTCTCTCTCAGATGGAGGTCCCACCGCTGGAGCCCGAGGAGCAGACCACGGTGTCCTTCTCCGAGATCCCCGTGGAGTCGGACACCCTGTATGAGGTGTTCGTGGAGCTAGTCCTCACCGGCCCCGACTCCGACCTGACCGACAACACCCTCCGGGTCCAGTTCACGGTCAACGCCGCCTAGAGACTGGAACCTCAGGTAGTTGACCCCGTATACGGGGTCAACTACCTCGAGAAAGCGGGTCCGGCAATGGACCGTGGTCATTCCGGAGGGCATCGGTACCATCCGACGACTCATGCTCGATCCGAGACTCCTCCGCGAGAACCCCGAAATCGTCGTCGAATCACTGCGTCGTCGTGGCATCGACACCGACCTGAACGTCCTGATCGACCTGGACACCGAGCACCGGGCATCCCTTCAAGAGGCAGAACGGCTCCGGGCCCGGCAGAAGGAGGCGGGCAGGGAGATAGCCGGCCTCGAGGGTGACGAGAAGCAGAAGGCTATCGACGAGGTCTCCGGCCTGGCCACCTCGGTGAAGGAGGCGGCTGCCACAGCCGACGAGCTGGCCGAGCAGTTTCGTCTGGCCTGGCTCGAAGTTCCCAACCTGGTCGACGACACGGCCGCCGACGGCTATAGCGACGAGGACAACCTGGAGCTGAAACGGTGGGGAGACCCCGGGACCGAGGGCACCGACCACGCCGCACTCGGCGAGTCACTCGACATCATCGACACCGAGCGCGGGGCCAAGGTGTCGGGGAGCCGATTTGGTTATCTCAAGGGCAAAGGTGCGCTTCTGGAGCTCTCTCTGGTGCGTTGGGCCATGGACCACCTCGAGGCGGGGGGTTTCACTCCGATGATCCCCCCGGTGCTGGTTCGTGAGCATGCCCTCGAGGGAACGGGCTTCTTTCCCGAGGCGCGGGAGCAGGTCTACGAGGTCCCGAGGGACGAGTTGTACCTGGTTGGGACCAGCGAGGTGCCTCTGGCTGCCTACCACGCTGATGAGATCTTCGAGAGCGATGACCTGCCGCGCAGATATGCCGGGTTCTCGACGTGCTTTCGTCGGGAGGCGGGAACCTATGGAAAGGACACAGCCGGGATCTTCCGGGTCCATCAGTTCGACAAGGTGGAGATGTTCGTCTTCACCACTCCGGAAGCGTCGAGCGACGAGCACGACCGTCTCCTCGAGGTGGAGGAATCACTTGTCCGACAGCTCGAGGTTCCCTACCGGGTGGTGAACGTCGCCGCCGGCGACCTGGGAGCCAGTGCGGCCAAGAAGTACGACATCGAGGCCTGGTTTCCCGGTGAGCAGAACTTCAGAGAGATCACCTCGTGTTCCAACACGACCGACTACCAGGCCCGGCGTCTCAAGGTTCGCTATCGGGGCGAGACGGGCAACACGTTGGTGCACACCTTGAACGGGACGGCGTGTGCGGTGGGCCGGACGATTCTCGCCGTCCTCGAGAACCACCAGCAACCGGATGGCAGCGTGGTAATACCCGAGGCCCTGCGCCGCTACACAGGGTTCGACGCCATCGAGTCGTGAGCGAGGCGTCTGACCCGATATTCGCTCGAATTGCCAAACGCTACGACCGCATCAACCGAATTCTTTCCCTGGGTCAGGACAGGAGATGGCGAGCAAAGGGTGTGGGGATGCTGGAGCCCGGTTTGGTTCTCGACCTGGGTTGCGGCACCGGCGAGACCGACTTCGAGGACAGGACCGTCATCGGGCTCGACCCGGTTGTCGAGATGCTCGGCCTCAGTCGGGTCCCGTCGAAGGTGGTAGGGGCCGGGGAACAGCTTCCATTTCGGGGCTCTTCGCTCGACGGTGTGTTCAGCGCCTTCGTGTTTCGCAACCTGACCTCTGTGGACGAGACGCTGATCGAGATGGAACGTGTCCTCCAACCGGGGTCGGCGGCCGTGGTGGTCGATCTGGGGCGGCCCTCGAACCCAATTCTTCGTCTTCTCCATCGATTGGGGACCGCCGTCATCCTCCCGATTGTCGGGTTGGTGTTTGCCCGGGCGCCCCGTGAGTACTGGTATCTGCACAAGACACTCGATTCTCTTCCGCAACCGGAGGAGTTGTACGCCGGGCGTGGGCTCGCCGTGGAGGAGATCTGGCGGAGCGGTGTGTTTGGGTTCGTATACGGAGTGCGGCTGCGCAAGGCACGTCTCGTCAAAGAGGAACCGGAGGCAGCGTGATCCACGGTTTCCAGCCCTTCTGTGTCGAAAGTCTCGGCCATAGGCCCACTTTTCGAACAGAAACGGGTGGAGAGAATGATCGTGACCCCGCCGTCGAAGCACGGGGGACGTCGGTGACGTCGGCCGTCGGCTCGGACCAGGCACTCCTGCAGCACCCAGGACCGACCACTTAGGGCTGCTTCCTTCCGGACCTGACCCGGTTCATGGTGTCCCGCCGCGCAGGACCCGACCGTCAGCACCTCGACACCGATGTCCGGGTGGTTGCACCCCGACGTGTCGCGCCCCTCGGGCGGGGGATTTGGCCCCGCATCAAGAGGGTTTCGGGTTCAGGGCACCCCTAGCGCCCCACCTACACGATCACCCGGGAGGGTACCGATCAGAGCGGAATAGGGCGACACGGGCTCTGTTACCTTCACCACGTCTCATGACGGTCCACGTCCCCCGTTTCGGCCCCAACTTCCCGCGTCTGTTCACCGCGGC
>CAZSOF010000281.1:0-3552 GCA_964607685.1 uncultured Acidimicrobiaceae bacterium
CACGTTCTTTCTCAACCTGTTCGGGTTGGACAGCGTCGACATCGCCCGGACTGCCCTGGCGGAGTATGTGCGGCCGCTGGCGTTGGGGAGCCCGGAGGCGTATTTCGGAAACGATCCGGCTCGCGGTATCGAGATCGGGTTGTGGGGGAGCATCCACGGCACCTACACCCGCAAGAACGACGGGGATCGGTTCGCCACCCTGTGTGACGGCAATGGCTCCGGCTCGAGCTGCACGCCGAACCCGGAAGCGCGCCCTGCCACCAACTGGGGCACCGCCGATGCCGACGGCGGGTACCTGTACGGGATCGAAGTCGACGACGGCGCCACCGGGCTCAGCGTGGAGATCTTCGATGGCCACTACTACCAAGACGGCACGCTGAGCACGTGGACCGGGGATGGGTCCCCGGGCGGGAGCGAGAACATCGTCACCTGGTTCATGCTCTTCGGACCAGACCCGACCCCGTTGGACACCACCGGCAACGAGCTGCTCTGCACCGTCCGCTACAACCCCCGAGTCGATCGAGTGAGCACTATTGCAGGCTGGGACCCGACATGGACCGGTTTCGCCGACGCCGACCCCGCCGTACTCGCCACCCTGTGGGATTCCATGGCTACCTCCCCCGACCGACAAAGCTGTGCCGCTGACTTCGATCGAGGTCCCGGCATCTACCCGCTGCGCGTCCTCCTCGAACACACCACCACCGAGAAAGGAAAGAACAAGTACTCGCTGCGCGCCGACACGGCCTCGGGGCCGACTCCCAAGATCTATGGCCTTGGGGACATGTCGATCGCTTCCAATACCAAGGCCGGCGGCGCCACCGACTTCTACCTCGCCCGCGTCGAGGAACGCAACGCCGGCGCCGCTCTCATCATCGAACTGTGGGACCCCGGTGACATCTCAGGAGGCAACGGATCCGACAACGTCCAGATCTTCGACGGCTTCGGAGCCACCCCGAATTGTGATTGGACCGCCAGCAACGGCGACAGCGGCTCCGGGCCCTGTGTGATCGTCACCGGAAACAAGAGATTCAACGGCCAGCTGCTCACCATCAGTATCCCTATCCCCGACAACTACACCTGCTCCGGGGACTCCTGTTGGTACCGGATCCGATACAACTACCCCAGCGGAGAGATCACCGATTCCACCACCTGGGCCGCCTACATCGGTGGTAACCCGGTCAGGCTCATCGAATAGACCACATGAACACCACACCCGACACACGCCACTGCGAGACCTGCGATGCGACCATCACCATCGCTGCGCTCAGCTACTGCTGGCAATGCCGAGCCCCACTCCCCACCCACACCGCGCCGCCCTCAACACCTCCTCTCAGATCCATACTCGAATACGCCACCGTCACCCTCGCCATCCTCATCGCCATCACCGCCAGTCTCTGGTGGGCACTCCAGTAACCAGTCCATTCCCGCCCATAGGGGAAACACGGAACCCCTCTCGTTGAAGCCGCGACCTCCGGGTTATGAGAAGTCCGGAGTATCCATCGACCTGGGCGAAGCCGACAACTGCCCGCTCGGTTCTGGTTCGCGTCATTTCGCGTTCTCGACCGTCCCGTCGCACCCTCTCGCGCGATGGACGCGCGATGGAGGGCCCTGCCAGACATCAACGGCCGCCGCCACTGTGCCGTTGACCTGACTGCTGGTCCATCCCGCTGCATGTTCAAGGGTCGTTTGGTCATTGAACGCTGTAGTCGAGCAGAACCGAGCCGTCGTCAAAACGACGTGTGGTGTTGAGAGCGAGGTCGACCCGCGCGGCGTCGGGGAGGGCAGCGGTGCCTCCACCGACGATCGTCGGGACCAAGCGCAGCACGTAACGGTCGACCAGACCAGCCCGGATGGCCTCGGCCGCGAGGCCGGCACCACCGATGGACAGGTCGCGGTCAGCGTCGTCCTTCATCGTCTGTACGACCTGAGGGTCGAATGTCCGCTCCAGCCGCGTCCGCGGTTCCGGCACAGCGTCCAGGGTGGACGAGTAGACGACTTTGTCCGTGGTCCGCCACGCCTCGGCGAACTCGCGCTGTACCTCGGGCAGGTCGTCGAGGGGAAATGTGTCCCACACCCGCATCGTCTCATACATGCGACGGCCGGAAAGAAAGGTGCCGACCGATCGCTGGAGGTCGTTGAAGAAGACGTGCACCTCCTCAGACGGGCGGGTCCAGTCGAAGTCGCCGTTCTCGTCGGCGATGTAGCCGTCGAGCGATGCGCTGATGGCGTAGACGAGATTGACCATGGAAATCCTCCTGATTGGTCATAGCCATTCAAGGTGAACTTCCAAGCTTCATCCGCCATCTTGACGCGGACGAGGGCCGAGCGGCGTCGGTCCAGGCGGCGACTGCGTATCGAGCATCGGCCTTGTCGGCAGCCTGGCAAGATCAGACCACGTCGGCCCCACGGCAGGGAACGTAGAATCCATCGACCCACCCTCCGGGGCAAGAGACCAGCACCACCGAGTCGAAGGTGAGGGCGCGCATGGGAGGAACAGTTCCCGTCAAGGGGACCGAGCTGTTCTACGAGACCGTAGGCGCTGGTGACCCGGTGGTTGTGGTGGGGGGCACTGCGCTCGGTCATTCCTACCTGCGTCCGGCGATGGACCGCCTCGCCGTCGCCTACCGCGTCATCTACTACGACCAGCGGGGTGGTGGGAACTCACCACTCGGCGATGCCCCCCGACTCAGCCTCAGCAACGCCATTGCGGACCTCGCCGCGCTTCTCGACGGTCTCGGCATCGAACGTACGCGGCTGCTGGGGCACAGCATTGGCGCGGACACGGTGGCGCTCTTCGCCTCTCGCCACGCCGATCGCGTCGACGCCCTGGTAGTGGCCAACCCGGGGCCACCCTTCGATGCCGAAGGCGTGGAAGCATTGGAATTGGAGATGATGAGCCGCCGCTCCCCTCGAGACAACGAGGCGCTGGAAGCGATCCAGGCATCCGAGGCCTTTCAGAACGGTGAGCCCGCTGCGGTCGAGGCTTTCATCCGCAACATCTACCAGCCGTTCTTCCTCGACCGCGCCAACTCTGATGCTGCTCCCTACAACTTCACCGATAACAGCGCAGCCACCGCCGTCGATCAGGAGCCGGTGTTGTTCCAGGATCTCGACACTGCGGCAGCCTGGTCGGGCTTGGCCAACATCACGAGCCCGACGATGGTGGTCTACGCCGAGCTCGACCCCATTCCGGAGTCGTTCGCCCGACGCCTTGCCGGAGCCATCCCCGGCGCCCAGTTCCTCTTCCTGCCCGGCACCAACCACTTCGCCTACATGGAGACCCCCGACCTCTTCTTCCCGCCGGTCCTGGAGTTCCTCCGGGGAGCGGTGTGAAGTGGCAAGGGACATAGCGGTGATCCGGTGGCCCACTCGTGCAGGTTCGACATGGCGCCGCTCGAGTTCCAGATTGGAGTAGATAGCTCCAGGCTTCTGACGCCAAACCGTTCTCCCCGGCATGCAGGCAGAAGCCGCCCGAACCTTCGAACAGCTCATCAACGTGTCAAGTGTCGGTACCCGTGTTCCGCGGTTCCGGTACATGGGTGACATTCGGTA
>CAZSOF010000282.1:0-2349 GCA_964607685.1 uncultured Acidimicrobiaceae bacterium
GAAGAAGACCAGGTCAGCCAGGCCAAACACGGCCGCAAATGCGACGTGTGGGATCTCGCCCGTCGCCCAGAAGGTCAGTGCAATCGACGCGTAAGCGAGCTTGTAAAGGGTCCCGACCAGGATCATGTCACGGTTTCGACCCAGCTCTCCTCTCCAGATCAAGTAATAGGCGACACCGATGACAAAGAAGAAGCTCCCCAACAGGGGGATATAGCCGCCCTTCGGCGGCGCGACGTCGAGCAGGTCGAAAGTGGGCTCATGGAAGAACGTGAACACCACTCCCAAAACCAAGTCGTATGCCGCCGCCACCACAAACAAGCCCCGGTAGTAGCGCTCTCTCGATGGATCCATGGTCTCTCCTCAGCGATTCAGACCCCGGGCGCGGAGCCGAGCGAGGGATCTGACCCTACTTGGTGAACACCCGTCGATGATCCAGGCTTCCTTGGCGAATAGCTGGTCGCACACTCGTGATGAACCCTTGGCCGTCGGATCCGCAGACTGGGTGCCTGAGACCGCTCAGGAGGCCGTCTCAGTGTTTTCTGTCTGGTTGCCGTCGGGTCAACGAGAGTCGCACCGGACGCAAACGGACAGCAACGAAGGGCGTCCAAGCCGTACGGCAGCGAAACGAGACACTGTGAAGAGCAACGTTCAGTCATGTGCTGAGCGGGGAAGTGGCTTCGGCCTCCGCGCACTTCATCCACGAGCGTCGATCAAATAGACGGACAACCAGCAACCAGCGTTTGGGGTGCGCTCTGCTGGTCATCGGACGGCCTGAGTCGAGGACTGCAGCGAGTGTTCTACGGAAGCTTCTCGATCACATACACGAAGTCGATCACGTGTACCCAGAAGGCCTTCATTGTCACGTGAGGCACGATTGAGACGACTTCCCCATCGAGATCGTTGAGGAACCGCTCCAGGTTGTGCTGGTCCTTGGTCATCTTCAGGTCGAACTTGTGGACTCGATAGCTACCCATGAGAGCCTTCTATCGGAATCATGGAGGAGTCGCCCCACACTTGGTAGGGCCCTAGGTCACATGAGCACAGCCCATGGAATTGGCCCTGAGACTGCACTGGATCGGCGCAAACAGGGCGGTCTGGAGGGTCCGATAGAGCCTCGGAGCCGTAGCAGATTCCTGTTGCCTTGGCGCTTCGTGTTCTATTCGTAGTGGGCCCTAAAGGCTGACTTGCCCGGTTGGACGGTCCGGCCGACCGGCATCGTGGCAGTCACATCAGTGGCGCAGCCGAATACTTCCCGCTCTGACTCTCTTGCTTCCCGTGTGGACAGCCACGTTTGTAATCGGAATTCGAGGCTCAGCAGCTTCTGAGTTGAGCCACACACAACGGCATCGCATGTTGAGCTGGCAGACCCCTCAGGCTTTGAGTTCGACCCCTATCACGATGAGATCTTCCTCACCCGGGTTCTCGATCACGTGAGGGGGTGTTCCGTCCGACCAGATCACAGACGGCATCTCGAAATCCTCGCCCTGGTCTCGAGTATCCACCATCACCGCGCCCGAGTCATCTCTGCGTACGAAATGATCCCCGGAGACCACATACATGAGTGTCCTCGGGTGGGTGTGAACCGGTGTGGTGTCGCCAGCGTCAACGATGGTTTCGATCACGCGGACCCGGTCGTTCTCGAAGAGGACCTTGTGGTGATTAGGCGCTGCGATCACGCCGTCCAGTTCAGGAGACCAAGATGCGTCAGGGATCATCAGCGGAGGCTATCCGGCGCCCCCGGTCAAGTCGACGGATATGGGCACATGTTGTGCTCCCGTTGGCCTGTTGTCACGACTGTGAGCGTCGTCGTTGCCTTGCACCAACGGCAACGAACGCGACGCCGATGACGCCTAACGCAGAGGGAAGTGGCTCCTCGGTCAGGACGATGATGAGAACGGCCGCAAGAACCATGAGAAGGCCGATAATCATCATCGCCGTTCCACGGGTTCTCGATGGACTTTCCACGCCCATCCAAGGTACCTAGCTTCGGTCGAACACGGCCAGGGCCAATTGTCACCGACAGGAGCACATAGCGGCACGTTTCGAGTGGGCGCCCAGGCTCTGGTTGCAGCAGGTCTGACCCTCGTTTGACGCGGCGAGCCCGACCACCCGAATCCCCAACGACAGGCTCCCAGCCCCAACAGCACCCAGTTCGTTCTTGCGCTGTTCGGCTTATGTGGAGGAATGAAACCCCTGGTCGGCGAGGTTTGAATAGAGGCCCGTAGGCTGCTCGAACCCAACTAGACCGCTGGCTATGTGGTGCCGATATGTGCGCCTCAGGCTTGGGCGACCGTGGCCTCGATCTCGACTAGTAGATCGGGTCGGGCGAGTGACGAGACGCCTACCAAG
>CAZSOF010000282.1:2449-3519 GCA_964607685.1 uncultured Acidimicrobiaceae bacterium
ACCTGACCAGAGATGTGGACAAGAAGCCGAGACTCCGACTTGACGACGTGGTGATAGAACGGTCTACCGGCCAGGCCATCTGGATTGACCCTCTCGATGTCCACACCACAAACGTACCCACCCAAATAGCCGAACTGCCTCCCAAGAACGTATCGTATTCGACGCCACGTCAGATCGAATTCGACTCGCTGTCGGTGGCATCTACTAGTTGTCTCCTCACAGCCTGAAAGGAGAGATGCTTGGACGGTGAATCGATAGTCCTCTTACTGCCTGTGGCCACAACAGTGGTTTCTGCAGTGTTTGCGACGATTCTGTGGCGGCATTGGGCCGGCAAAAAGGATGCTCGTTACCTGTTGTGGTGGGCGATCGGTGTCACTACCTACGGAGTGGGAACGTTTGCCGAGTCAGTGACCAGCATCTTCGGCTGGTCACAACCTGTATTCAAGCTCTGGTTCATAGCTGGCGCGCTTCTCGGCGGATGGCCGTTGGCACAGGGGACGGTCTATCTGATGTTGAAGAAGAAGACCGCTGATCGGTTGACCGTCGTCTTCCTCATCTACATCGGTCTCGTTTCGATAGCTGTCCTGCTCACTCCGATCGTTCCTGAATTGGTCGAGGAGAACCGTCTGTCCGGGGAAGTGATGGAATGGCAGTGGGTGCGTGCCTTCTCACCATTGGTCAACACCTACGCATTCGTCTTCTTGGTGGGTGGAGCACTTGTATCCGCTTGGAGGTACTGGCGTAGATCAGACCGTCCCGGATCACGCGTTGTGGGTAATGTTCTGATCGCTGTCGGGGCGATACTGCCCGGCGTCGGCGGATCATTCGCCCGAGCCGGTCAAGTCGAAGTTCTCTACATCACCGAACTGGTCGGAATCATCCTGATTTGGCTCGGCTACTGGGGGATGACCAGAAACCCAATCGACTCCATCTACACCGCCCAAAGACAACCCCAAACCAAATAGCCACCCGCACATGACCGGCAGACCGAGTGGGATCGCCCGCTAGGTATGCGCCGATCCCGGATGATCTGAAACATGGGCGATACCGCTCGTGGTCTGTTGATATGC
>CAZSOF010000283.1:0-3468 GCA_964607685.1 uncultured Acidimicrobiaceae bacterium
CCGAAGAGGTCACCCTCCCGCTCTTCAAGCACAATCTCCACGCCTTCTTCGTGCGGTGGACTCCGGAGTACGCGGTATGGCGTGATCTCCGGCTCGATCGCTACTCGGTGCGCTCCCTGTATCCGGAGGTGCAGAACGCGGTGCCCTTCGATGGAGGAGAGCGAGCTCTCGTGACCTACGCCGACCTCGACCGCTCCCTGGAGGAGATCGGCAGACTCTCGCCACCGGATGCCGAGACCTACCGCCGGCTGCACGGCGAGTTTTCCGAGCTCACCCGCAAGGTGGACACTCCGCTTCGGTTCTCGCCTCCCTTGCCACCCGACGAGCTCGAGGCGTTGCTTTCGGCATCGGATGCCGGCAGACGGTATCTGCAGCTCGATACCCGCTCTCCTCTGGATGTCGTCTGCGGCGCCTTCAAAAGCGAACCGCTCCGCGCCCTCGTCCTCTTCAACGTGGCGGTGCGCGGATATCTGCCCAACCTCGACGTGGCCGGGATCGGCTCGATCGTGGCCCTGGCCCTTCCCAATTCCCATCAGGGTCGCCTGGTCGAAGGAGGGACGTACGAGGTAGTCCGTGCCATCGCTGCCTCGGTCATCGCCGCTGGGGGAATGGTTGTCTCACAGGCGAGAGTCGCCTCGATCGACGTGTCGGGAGGAAGGGCGGTCGGGGTCGAGCTGGAGGATGGTCGTCGGGTGCGAGCCAGCCGCTTCGTGGCCAGCGGTGCACCTGCCCCGATCACCATGCTGGAGCTGGTCGGTTCATCTCAACTCGACCCGGCGCTGCGTGACGACCTGGCCGGATACCGGTGGCTCGAGGAGGCGCTATTTGGATTGCACTGGGCGCTCCGGGAACGGCCCCGCTTTGCCTCTGAGTCCTACAACCGGGACGTTCCCCGGGCTCTGAACCTCTGCCTGGGCTACGAGTCGTCGCAGGACCTGGTGGCTCACATGGAGGCTCTGCGCAGGGCGGAGAACATCGGGGACGGGCCGATCCACGTCTCGGTGCCCACCATTCACGACCCCACTCAGGCCCCCGGCGGCCACCACACCACTTTTGGATGGCACTTCGTTCCCGGGCCCGCCACCAGGGGGGAATGGAACAACGCCATGATCCTGGATCGCATGTCGGCCATCGGGACGACCTACCTCTGCTACGCGCCCAACCTGGAAGAAGCCACCATCGGCCTCGCCAGCCACTCGCCTGACGCCACCGAGGCCAGGGTGATATCGATGAGAGGTGGAGACCGCCACCACGGGAGCTTTCACCCAGCCAATTGGGGCTATTCCAGGCCCACCCCTCTGATGCCCGGCTATCGGACTCCCATCGACGGCCTCTACCTGTGCGGGGCGTCGCAACATCCCGGCGGCAGCTTCCACGGGCAGCCCGGCTACAACGCTGCGGGTGTCATCGCCGACGACCTCGGAGTGGACCGGTGGTGGAACCCGAGAGACGCCCGGGCCGCGCTGAAGAGCCTCGACTGACGACTCCCCGGGTCGACAACTGCCCTGGACACATACCCGGGAACCATGCATGACTCGCGTGGACAGGGTATCCAACGGCGGATTCTTCGTAGTGTGCGGTGTATGCCGCTACACGGTCCCACGCTCGGCTCGTGCGGCGACCTCGTGGAGATGGTCGGAGCTCACGCCCGGGGTGACACCGATTGGGCCGTGGTGTCCTCCAACGGGTCGATGACATGGGCCGAACTGGATGCTGGGGCCGACCGTTGGGCCGGAGCGCTCGGCTCACTCGGACTCCAACCCGGTGATCGAATTGCCTCGCTGATGCCAAACCGACTCCAGCTGATCGTCCACTACCTGGCGTGCATTCGCTCTGGATTCGTGTCGGTGCCGCTCAACTACCGATACGTCGCTGCCCAGATCGACCACGCCCTCGGCGTGAGTGGCGCCTCCCTGTTGCTCGCCCACTCCGAGAGAGCCGATGAGCTGCAGTCGAGCCAGAATCGTCCCGATTTGGCCCGGGGGACCGTGTGGTTCGGTGATGACACTCCGCAGGGTCAGCCGTCGTACGCCGAGCTCATGGACGACACTTTTCCGGCGCCGCAACGTCGCAGCGGTAGCTCGGAACCGGCATTCATCTTCTTCACGTCAGGCAGCACCGGCCCGGCCAAAGGCGTAACCCACACCCTGGGGACCATGAGTTGGATGGTCGCGGGTGCGGCGGCTGCCTTCGAGATGACCGCCGAAGACATCTTCCTTCCGGCTTCCTCGATGTCCCATTTGGGCGCCTTCCTCTGGACAATGAGCTCTCTTTCGGTGGGTGCGCGAGTGGTGGTGGCCAACACCTTCGATGCCGGAGAGGTGCTGTCGCTGCTGAGGAAGCATCGGCCCACGCTTCTGGCGATGATCCCGGCGGCTCTCGGCGCGCTGATACGTGACCACGAAGTCAGCAAAGACGACTTCTCCAGTCTCAGATTGTGTCGCAGTGGGGCAGACCACGTGCCTGGTGAATTGGAGCAGGAGTTCATCGAGTTGACCGGCTTTCCCATCGACGAGGGATACGGGATGACGGAAGTGGGACTGGCCACCCTCAATCCCCCATCGGGCGTCATCAAGCAAGGTTCGATCGGGAAGGTCATCCCGGGATGCACCATCTCGATTCGGGATGATTCCGGCGGGGAGATAGAGGACGACACCGTGGGACGAATCTGGATCAGGACGGCGAGCGCAACGGTTGGCTACTGGGGCGATTCAGCGGCAACGAGCGAACTGTTCACCGACGGCTGGCTGAACTCGGGCGATCTGGCCCGCGTCGACCCGGAGGGGTATCTCTGGTTCTTCGGTCGCGCCAAGCAGATCATCGTCCACGACGGCTCCAACATCAGCCCACAGGAGGTGGAGGACTCGTTGGCGGAGCATCCCGCGGTCTCGGTCGTGGGAGTCGTGGGGATTCATGACGCATTGCACGGAGAGAATGTCAGGGCATACGTCAGTTTGGTCGAAGGCATGCCTCGTCCCTCTTGCCAGGAGCTCATCGACTTCTCTCGCCAACGGGTGGGCTACCGGGCTCCGGAGGAGGTGATCATCCTCGACTCGCTTCCACTCAACCCGACCGGCAAGATCGACCGGACTCGTCTCAAGAGAATGGCAGAGGACCATCGCAACCCGGTTCGCCTTGGCCGATGACTGATGCTTCCCCGTTGCTGATCGGTCGTGCATCTCGACCGGCTGAGCCGGTAGACCTGCACAACAGCTCAGGCGGTCTATCCCCGGGTCGGAATCCCCAGTGAGGTGGCGACGACCACTTTTCCGTGCAACGTCTTGTGGACGGGGCACCGGTCGGCGATTTCTCCGAGACGTCTCTTCTGCTCTTCGTCCAGCTCACCCTCCAGAACGAGCCTCCTGTCGACGTGGTCGGCATACCCATCCTCCGATTCACATTCAAAGCAATCCCGGGCATGGACCTTCTTGTGGGTGAGCTCAACGGTGACCGTCCGCAACGGCCAGC
>CAZSOF010000284.1:0-3444 GCA_964607685.1 uncultured Acidimicrobiaceae bacterium
CGGTCAACCGCCGCAGTGGCATGTCGAGGATGGCATTGGCCTGTATCTCGGACAGCTCGTAAGTCGCCATCAGGTTGGTGCGGGCCTCGGCGGTGTCGGCCGAGCCACGGATGATCTTGATGACCTCGTCGATGTTGTCGACCGCGATGATCAGGCCTTCGAGGATGTGTGCTCTGGCCTGGGCCTGGTCGAGACGGAACTTGGTCCTACGCTCGATGACCTCCATCTGATGGTCCAGGTAATAGCCGACCAACTCAGCGAGATTGAGTGTCCGTGGGACCCCATCGACGAGGGCGACGATGTTGTAGCCGAACGTGTCCTGGAGCGGGGTTCCCTTGTACAGCTGGTTGAGGACGACTTGGGGCACCGCTCCCTGCTTCAGCTCGATGACCAACCTCGTCCCGACACGGTCGGATGACTCGTTGCGCACTTCGGCGATACCGGAAAGCTTCTTGCCATCCACCAACTCCTTGATCTTGGCCACGATGCGCTCGATCGACACCTGATAGGGCAGCTCGGTGACCACGATGGCAGTTCGCCCCTTGCGCACCTCTTGGACATCACAGACGGCGCGCATCTTGATCGAGCCTCGCCCGCTGGTCAGGGCATCGCGAATGCCCGCAGTGCCCACCAGAAACCCTCCGGTCGGGAAGTCAGGGCCCTTCACGAACTTCAGCAACTCCTCTGAAGTGGCGTCCGGGCTGTCGATGGCGTGGAGCAAGGCGTCGATCACCTCGCCCAGGTTGTGTGGTGGGATATTGGTGGCCATCCCCACCGCGATTCCCTGCGAGCCGTTGACCAAGAGGTTGGGGAATCGTGAGGGCAGCACCGATGGCTGTTGCAGCTCCCCGGAGTAGTTCTCGACGAAGTCGACAGTGTCCTCATTGATCCCCTCGAGCAAGTGGGTGGACAGCTTCGTCAGCCGGCACTCGGTGTACCGGGCAGCACCGGGAGGGTCGTCGATCGACCCGAAGTTGCCCTGCGGGTCGATGAGCAGGTGTCTCATCGAGAAGTCCTGACCCATCCGCACCAGGGCGTCGTAGATGGCCTGGTCACCATGGGGGTGGTAATTGCCCATGACGTCACCAACGACCTTGGAGCACTTGCGATGCGCAGAAGTGGGGCTGATGTTGTTCTCGAACATCGAGTAGATGATCCGACGCTGCACCGGTTTCAGGCCGTCCCGCACGTCGGGAAGCGCACGGGAGACGATGACCGACATCGCATAGTCGATGAAGCTGGCCTCCATCTCGTTGGAGATCTCGATTTCGGGGACCTGGCCCAAAGCTCTCTGTTCGTCCGTCATGCCCTATATGTCCAAGAAGCGGACGTCGTCCGCGTTTCGCTGGATGAACGACTTGCGAGAGGACACATCGTCGCCCATGAGAGTCTCGAAGGTCTCCTCGGCGCGGGCGGCGTCTTCCATCTCGACCCGAAGGAGAGTGCGGGTCTCCGGGTTCATGGTGGTGTCCCACAACTCGCCGGCGTTCATTTCGCCCAGACCCTTGAAGCGTGTCGGTTTGACCTTGGGATGGTCCTCCTGAAATGCCGCGAGCTCGGCTTCATCCTTGAGGTAGTGGATTTTGGACCCGACTTTCACACGATACAGCGGTGGCTGAGCGATGTAGACATAGCCGATTTCGATGAGCGGTCTCAGATGTCGGAACAGCAGGGTCAGGAGCAGGGTTCTTATGTGTGCTCCATCGACGTCGGCATCCGCCAGGAGAACGACCTTGTGGTAACGGGCCTTGGTGATGTCGAAGTCATCGCCGATTCCGGTCCCTATCGCGGTGATTATGTCCTGGACTTCGGCGTTCTGCAGCGCCTTGGCCAGGCGGGCCTTCTCCACGTTGAGAATCTTTCCCCTTATCGGAAGGATGGCCTGTGTCTCGGAGTTGCGTGCCGATTTGGCGGGCCCGGCTGCGGACTTCCCCTCGACGATGAACAACTCGGATTCCCCGGGATCTCGGCTGGAGCAGTCCGCCAGCTTGTCGGGCAAACCACCGGACTCCAGGCCCGACTTTCGTCTCGTTAGCTCTCGGGCCTTGCGGGCGGCCTCACGAGCTTTGGCGGCATTGATGCACTTCTCGACGATTCGTCGCGCCTCAGGTGAGTATCTCTCGAGCCACTCCGGCAGTTTCCGGTTCAGCGTCTTCTCGACGTAGGACCTGATCTCGGTGTTACCCAACTTGGTCTTGGTCTGACCTTCGAACTGAGGCTCCTTGACCCTCACCGAGACCACCGCCGTCAGGCCTTCCCGAACATCCTCGCCAGTGAGGTTCTCGTCTTTCCCCTTGAGCAGGTTCTTGGACCTGGCGAAGTCGTTGATCGACTTGGTGAGCGCCTTGCGGAACCCTTCTTCGTGGGTGCCGCCTTCGTGAGTGTTGATGTTGTTGGCAAAAGACAAGATCGACTCGGTGTATGAGCTGGTCCACTGCAGCGCGACCTCCACTTCAGCCTCCTCCGACTCATCGAGGATGTCGATGATGTGGGCATGGAGGGGGTCGCGTTTTGCGTTGAGGTGATTGACGAAATCGACCAGCCCGCCCTTGTAGTGGAACGTGTCGAAACGAGGCTTTTCACCCCTCTCATCGGTCAGAGTGATGTGGAGACCGCGGTTGAGGAACGCCGTCTCTCGGAGCCGGGAGGCGACTATCTCATAATCGAACTCCGTGGACTCGGTGAAGATCTCGGGGTCGGGCCAGAAGCGAATCGTGGTACCGCTCTTCTTGACGGGCCGCAGCTTCTTCGGCTCTTTGGTCTTGGGAGAGCCGACCTTGAACTCCTGGGTGTAGAGATTGCCGTCGCGGCGAACCTCGGCCTCGAGTCTGGTGGACAAGGCATTGACCACGGAGACACCGACACCGTGCAACCCCCCCGAGACCGTGTAGGCACCCTGCTCGAACTTCCCGCCGGCGTGAAGAGTGGTGAGCACCGTGGTGAGGGCGGATCTCTTTGTCTTCACATGACGATCGATGGGAATACCACGACCGTCATCAACCACCTCAACTCCACCGTCGGCTCGCAGAGTCACGGTGATCTTGTCGCAGTGACCGGCCATGGCCTCGTCCACTGAGTTGTCGACGACCTCCCAGATGAGGTGATGCAAGCCCCGGGGGCCCGTGGTCCCGATATACATTCCCGGGCGACGCCGCACCGCCTCGAGCCCTTCGAGCACGGTGATGTCTTTGGCTTGGTAATCGTCGCGAGTGGTCGTCACGACCCTCCTAAATCACTGTGAGACGGCGGACCTGGGTGGGGAAGAACGTGCCGAATCAGCGGCAACTTTCACACGTGTCATTCTACCGGGCACGGGTGCCAAAACCGAATCCATTTCTCCTCTTTCCCCTGCTAATTCCCTGTTGGTGACTGGATGTCGATGGCCTCGATCTTGCCCTTTCCGAACCTCGCCTCGAGTCTGTCCATCAACCTCGACTCGTCATA
>CAZSOF010000285.1:0-3434 GCA_964607685.1 uncultured Acidimicrobiaceae bacterium
GAGGCTCTGGTCAACGCAGCCTTGATGGCGGGAGAGAATGTCCCAGAGCGAGTCGTGCGCAAGGTCTTCTCGTCCTCGATCGACCTCGTGGTACATCTCGATCGGAGCGCGCTCGAGTCGGGGATGAGAAGGGAGACCATGGAGATTCGAGGGGTAGTGCCGGCTCTGCACGACGACTTTTCCACCGAGCCGATATTCGCCCGCGATCAACTCGGAGCTTCCCTGGAATGGACCGGTGCCCAGCCGCCACCAAGCCTCGTTGATCGAATCGGACGCCACTCACCGGGTGCATGGTCCGAACTGCTGGCTCATGGAGTGATGACACGGTGACGATCCTGGCCGCCCTCGCAACGGCAGTAGCCGTCGGCCTGGTGGCCTACACCCTCGCCACCGCCAATCGCAAACGACCCCCTCGACAATCACGTCGAGGGACGGTTCGCGGTCTCGATCTGACCAATCTTCAGTTTTGGATCATTGTGCTCGGCGTGGCTCTCATCACCTACCTGGTCCTCTTCGCCTTGACCGGTCTGGTGGTGGCGTCGCTGGTCCCGGCCGTTGTGCTGGCCACCTTGCCCAAGGCATATTTCACCAGGAAGCGCTCATCGAGACTGGCCCGAGTCCAGGAAGCCTGGCCCGACGGGCTCCGCGACCTCCTGTCCTCGGTCCGCGCCGGAGCCTCCCTCCCAACGGCACTGGAGAGTCTTGCGTCCTTCGGGCCGGAGCCTCTGCGTGAGGCGTTCCAGGGATTCGACGTCTACTCGCGAAGTCTCGGCGTCGTTCCGGCGCTGGAGATGGTCAAGCACGACCTCGCAGATCCGACCGCTGACCGTGTCATCGAGGTGTTGATCCTGGCGTATGAGCGTGGAGGAACCGTCGTCCCTGAAATCCTCGACGATCTCGCCGAAGCCACCACCAGAGATCTGTGGACTACCGAGCAAATAAGGACCGAAGCACTGGAGCAGAAGATCAATTCTCGAGTTGTCTTCATCTTGCCCTGGGTCGTGTTGGTAGCGATGACGGCCAGGGCAGGTGCCTTTCGAGACTTCTACTCCTCGTCGGCTGGCATCTTGGTCGTCGTCATCGGTGGTGTCCTGAGTCTCGTCGGGATCGCAGTCGCAGCCCGTCTCGGGTCGCAGCCACCAGAGCCCCGTGTCTTTGGCGGGCCGGAGCGATGGTGAGCCCGCTGATGGTTCTCGCTGCGGCCTGCTCGGCTGCGGCGCTGGGTCTCATCATTCGCCTGGTGATGCCACCGCCGCGACGTCTCCGCGGGCGAGTTGAGCCCTATGTCGCGCCACGGCTCATCCCTACCGGCGGTTCCCCTCCTGGCGGCGCCTTTCGATCGATATTCGAGCCAATTGTCCGAGATCTCGCACATTGGCTGGGTCGCCGGCTCGATCGCGCCGGGGCCGGGAAAACGGTGGTGCGTCTGAGGCAGGCAGGTTGGTTTCACGGTCAGAGCGAGGAGCGGATGGTGTCCTCCTACCGGATGATGCAGCTCAGGTCGCTCGCAATGGCGCTTCTCTTCTCTGCCGGTGTCGGCCAGGTGATTGGGGCCACCCTCTGGGTGCGGTTGGCACTCGTCGGCTTTGGGTTGGTGGTGGGAGCGACCAGGACGCGAGGGAGGCTGGAAAAGGCGATCGAGACGCGACGGGAGAGGATGAAGATCGAGATCTACACCGTGAATCAATTGCTGGCCATGAGGGTTCGCGCCGGTGGCGGCGTCATCCAGGCCGTGAAGTCGACGGTGGACCGGGGCCAGGGAGAAGTGGTTGCGGAGTTGGAAGAGGCACTGCGACTCCATCGATCAGGATGGCGCGGCCCCGACGCGTTTCGCCGAATTGCCGAGCTGACCCCCGAACCCTTCTGCTCCAGGACATACCGCCTCTTGGCCACGGCCGACGAGCGTGGGGCGGACCTTGCCAAGGGCCTTCTATCACTTTCTGAGGATGTGCGGGAGACGAGGCGGGAGTCGATCAAGAGGACAGCCACCAAACGTCGGGCGGCGATGTTGGTGCCCACCATCGCGATCCTGGCTCCGGTGCTCATCCTGTTTGTGGCGGCACCACTTCCGTACCTGATCACTGGCTGGCAATAGAAGGAGGCAACATGCTGCCGGCAATCAAGGCATGGGCAGATGCCCTGCGAAAAGACGACCGGGGACTAAACACAGCCGAGTTGATGGGCAACGCTGCTCTGGCCATCGCAGCTCTGGTGGTGATCTGGGGAGCACTCCAGGCACTCGGAATCGACGTTGTTGGGTGGATAAGGGCCCAGCTCCTCGGCTCATAGACGAGCGGGGCTTCAGTTCGGTCCAGTTTCTCCTGGCGTCGATGCTCGCGCTCGTCTTGTTCCTCACCTTTGCCAACCTCGTAGTCGTTCAATACGGGAGGGGAGCGGTGCGATCGGCGCTGGAACAGGGAGCCCGAGCCGGGACAATCAGTGGGGCCGTTGCTTGCGAGGAGACCGCAAATCGAGTAGTCGGGGATCTTCTCGGTGGACGGATGTCGGATGAGCTGGTGATCACGTGTGCGGCGAATGGCACCTCCATGGTGGCCACAGGTGTGGCGACCTTCGAGTCGTGGACTCCGCTTACCCCTGACTTCCCGATTTCGATCACGGCTAGTGCTTTCGTCGAGCCTTGAGCGATAGAGGTCACGCTGCCGTTGAGTTTGCGCTGGCCACGGCGGTCCTGCTCCTGCCTGTAGTTCTGGTGGTGATGGGCTTCGGGCCCTGGTCTGAAACGAAGGTCACGGCCGAAGCGGTGGCGGCGGAGGCAGCGCGGGCCACGGTGCTGGAACTGAGCGAGTTGGCCGGGCTGGCGACGGTGGAGTCGGTCACGGCGGAACTCGGCATGGACGAGTCCGACGTTCGCGTCGGCTGGTGTAATGCCACTCCCGGCCCACTGCTCACTCCGGCCGGCTCATGTTCCCTGGTGAGAGGAGGAGTTGTTTCGGTGACGGTCCAACTATGGACGCCATTGATCGACACCCCCTGGGGTGCCATCGGCGGCTTGTGGGTCACCGGAGACCACTCCGAGCCAATCGATCTCTACAGGAGTCTGGGATGAGGACGTGTGACCGGGGATCGGTTGCCATTTGGATGCTCGGTCTGTCACTGCTCCTGCTCTTGTTCGGTGGTCTCGCGCTCGACTACTGGCGGAGCCTCGCATTGCAGCGCGAACTGGCCTCGGTCGCCGACTCGGCTGCCGTTGCCGCCGCGTCGGGAGTCGACGAGGAGGTCTATCGAGCCACCGGAGAGGTGGTTCTGGATATGGATCGAACCCGAGGGCTCGCCGAGGCTGCGGTGTCCTGGCAAGAGGTGGAGCTGGTCGACCTCACGATCGTCGTTGAACCGTCGTCGGTGGAGGTGGCGGTGACAGGCGAGGTCGACCTCGGTCTGCTCGGGGTCTTCGTAGATCAGAGCGAGCCAGTGAC
>CAZSOF010000286.1:0-3434 GCA_964607685.1 uncultured Acidimicrobiaceae bacterium
TGTATTGGAGCTTCACCGGGTCGGTGGCCTCGTAGTAGATCACCGCGTCCACGGTGACGACCACATTGTCCTTGGTGATGACCTCCTGCGGCGGGACGTCGATGACCTGCTCTCGCATGTCCACCTTGGTCAATCGCTTGACGAAGGGCATGACCCAGCGCAGGCCGGATTCGACTGTTCGCTCGTAACGTCCCAGGAACTCGATGAGGCCCTTCTGAAAAGGCCGAACCACCTTGAACCCGGCTGCGGCCACGACGATCAATCCGACCGCGAGGAACACGAACAGGATCACTACAGGATCCATATCTCTACTTCCTTTCTCCTAACTCTGTCCTGACCTGTTGCCCAGGCGCAGTTTCGTCAGAAACTGCAACGTGACCGCATGGTCACGCCTGATGCGCCAGCTTCAGGCATCCTCCAGCTGCTCGACGATGAGTCGAGCACCATCTACTTGTGTCACGACGATCTTGGCTCCGGCCGGGATCTTGCCCGACGCCGTGGCCCGCCACTCCTCGTTGAGGATTCGGACCATTCCTGCTCCCGAATGCGGGTCGATGCCCTGGAGTACCACGCCCTCGGAGCCGATCCACCGGTTGGCTCCGACTCGCGGCTGCTCACCTTCGTCCTGGCTGCCGATGAAACGGCGTAGGTACACCAGCGAGATGGTCGACACCCCGAAGAACACCAACCATTGGGCGATCAAGGGTGCATCGACCCAGGCGAGAATGGCAGCCACGGCCCCCCCGATGGCAAACGGCAGCAGGAAGAAGCCTGCTGTGAAGATCTCCCCGATACCGAGGACGATGGCAAACAGAGTCCATAGCCAACGCCAGATTTCGTTGTCCACGTCGCTACCTCCTTGTGCTGCGAGAGCGACGGCCGCGACCAGCGCTGCCGCTCGCCACCCGTACAGGATCACATCCCGACGGGATTCCTTCCTTCTCCTGGTTCTTCCGGTCTGCCTCCGTTCAAGACTTCGTCGACCGAGCTGCGGAACTCGTCCCACTCGCCGAGCCATTGGTCGAGTGTCTCTCGACCGATGTCAGACATCCGGTAGTACTTGCGGGCAGGGCCCTCCGAGCTCTGGACCAGATAGCCCTCGATCATCCCTTGCTTCTGCAACCGGGAGAGAAGGGGGTATATCGAGCCTTCACTCGCCATGCCGAGTCCTCGTTCCCGAAGCTTGCTCACCATCTCGTACCCGTATGACGCCTCCTCGTCGATGAGAGAGAGCAAACACATGTCGAGCACTCCATGCAGCAGCTGGGTCGTGTGACCCTGCCCGGTACGTTTAGATACCATGTGTTACATAATACTCAGAGACGCCAGGAAGTCAATGACACAAGGTTGCTTGTGGGACAGGTAACGGGTCGTGTCGATTGACACAGGCGAGAAACCACACCGAACGTGCGCCGCCACCTACCAGATGAAGGAAGGCTGTGTCATCAGGTAGCGGTCGAGAGACATGTCGGCGGTGTTCGACAGCAAGACCTTGTAGAAGGGCTCGATGCGATAGCCGGACTCCAATGCCCGTCGCACCGTGGCCACCGCGACCGCGGGGACCGTGAACCGGAAGTGCTGGGCCCCGGCCTTCGCTGCTTCGCTCTCCAGCAGCGTGACCACGTCCGGAAGGTCCGCGGCCAATCGGGTTGCGGCCGGTCCCACGTAGGGACCCTCGCTCCCAAAGGCGTAGCCCACCGCCGCGCTGTCGCGCCGGGCCAGATAGAGCGTCCGGTCGCCGGCCAGGAACTCAAGGTCGACGCGACGATCGAAGCCCATCACCTCCCGGTCGATCGCGGCCAGCTCGTCCACCAGGTCCGACGGCTCGAGACTGACCCCGGTTTCGATGTCTCGCTGTTCGGGGACTCCTTCGAAATCGAAGCTGAGCCCGCGGAACTCGACGCCGGCGCGGAAATACAATCCCAGCGCCAGTGGGTTCTGGGTGGCGAGGATCGATCGCTGCCCGCGGTGGGTGGCGGGGAAGGCACGCTCCAACAGAACCGCGTCCCACACCCTGGCCCCGGGTCGACGGATGGACGAAGAAATGCGTCAGTAGAAGATGACCGTCCCGCTACACAGATCGGGCGCAGCCGACGATGTCACCGTCATCATCCGCCACCCAATCCTGGGCCGCGGTCTGCTCCAGATGGATGGCCATGGGTCCCTGACGCTGCCATGCAGCATCGACGTCATCGCTGCCCGTCGGCTCGACGAGGCCGATCTGACGCGCATAGTCGAAGATGGAGCCGCGGAACAGCCGGAAAGCCTGGTGGCGGTCCTCGGGCGTGTGTCGCCGGTAAGTGATCACGCCCATTCCGACAAACTCCCCTTCGTCTTCGACTTGATATGACAGCACTCAAGTTTTCTGCTATAATCTTCGGAACCAATGAATCCTGAGAAACTGACTGCGCGCACCAGAGAAGCCCTGGTCACGGCGACCAACCTGGCTCGGGACCACAACCATGGATCGGTGATGCCGGAGCATCTCGGTCTGGCATTGCTCGCCCAGCAGGACGGCATCGTCTATCCCTTGCTCGACAAGCTGGGCGTAACCGCACTCGAGCTGAGACGGGGTCTCGAGTCCCGTCTCGATCGCACACCCAAGGTCTATGGGGATGCCGAGGTAACCACCTCCAATGAGTTGTCCAAGGTCCTCTCCGACGCCGACCGGATACGGGGGGCGATGCGAGACGAGTACCTGTCGGTTGAGCATCTCCTCCTCGCCCTTGCCAAGACTCTGGGCCTCGACGAGGCCGCGCTGGCTGACGCAGTCGAGGAACTGAGGGGTGGACGACGCGTCACCACCGACGACCCCGAATCCACACTCAACGCCCTGGAGCAGTTTGGCCGCGACCTCACCGCCACTGCTCGTCAAGGCAAGCTCGATCCGGTCGTCGGTCGTGACGATGAGATCAGACGTGTGATCCAGGTGCTGTCGCGGCGCACCAAGAACAACCCGGTGCTCATCGGAGAGCCTGGTGTCGGCAAGACAGCCATCGTCGAGGGTCTTGCCCGCCGTATCGCCGACGGCGACGTTCCAGAAGGGCTGAAGACCAAGCGGATCGTCGCCCTCGATCTCGGTTCCATGGTGGCCGGCGCCAAGTACCGCGGTGAGTTCGAGGAGAGGCTCAAGGCCGTGCTCGACGAGATCAAGCAGTCCGAAGGAGACATCATCACTTTCCTCGACGAACTCCACACGCTGGTCGGTGCCGGCGCGGCAGAGGGTGCGATGGACGCATCCAACATGCTCAAGCCGATGCTGGCCAGAGGCGAGCTTCGGCTCATCGGCGCCACCACCCTCGACGAGTACCGCAAGCACATCGAGAAGGACGCCGCTCTGGAGCGGCGGTTCCAGCCGGTCATGGTCGAGCCGCCGACGGTCGAGGAGACGATCGGCATCCTGCGCGGGCTCAAGGAGCGATACGAGGTACACC
>CAZSOF010000287.1:0-3415 GCA_964607685.1 uncultured Acidimicrobiaceae bacterium
AGCCGGCAGCACGGGGCTCGGCCACGGCGAGCGTGACCCCTCTCGCAGTCCCGCCCAGATGTAACTGAACGGGCCCGTCGACGTGGTCAACCCTGTGGTTCCCCGGCCTCAGAGACGTACGACCGGGCAAGTCAGGGTGCGGGCCACACCGTCGACAACCTGAACTTGGGCCACGATCAGCTTCCCGATCTCATCCATGTCGTCAGCGGTGACATAGGCGACCACGTCGTAGGGCCCGGTGACAACCTGGGCTTCGCTGACACCCTCGATCTGTCCCACGAGCTCGGCGATCTCAGCCATGCGGCCCTGCTCGGTCTGAATGAGCACATATGCCTCGACCATAGGTCACCTCTCCAGTGAGCAGACCCGACCGTAGCCCAGTGAGGACCCGTCGGGTCTTGAAGCCTGTTGCCTCACGATCAACCGGGTGCGGATCCGGCGAATCGAGCCTCTGACCGGCGTCCAAAGGATCTGATGGATCTGGGACATCTGAGCGTGGGTGACGCCCCTAGCCCCGATGAGTCGGAAGCAAGAGCTCGAAGCGGGTCAGCCCCTCGTCGCGAACATATCTCAGATCGCCGCCCATCAACGTCGCCAGATCACGAGCGATGGATAGCCCGATACCGGATACGGACGAGCGCCCGTCGTCTGCGGAACGATCGAGGAGAACGTTGACCATCTCATATCGTACGCCGGGCCCATCGTCGACCACCACCGCCCTGGCCATATCTTCGAAGTCATCGAGCTCGACGACAATCGTCCCTCCCCCGTGCCTTACCGCGTTGGTGAGAAGATTTCGCATGATCTGGCGCACTCGGGACGGATCGGCCACGGCTCGTGACGAAGACCCGGTCACCGGTATCTCCGCGACGTACCCAATGGTCTCCAGCGCCTGGTTGACCTGGGCGGCAAGCGAGACCGGGACCGCCACCACCTCGAGTTGACCGGCTTCGTGCCGGGCGGCGGTGACTAGATCCTCGACGAGGTTCGCCACGTCGAAACCGGACTCGACGATGGTGTTCACCAGATCGGCACGCGTTGCGACATCGAGTGACAGCCCGGGGTCACGAAGCAGCTCGGCCAATCCGATGACGGCCGCCAGCGGATTGCGCAACTCGTGGCTGAATGCGGATAGAAACTCGTTCTGTCTCCTGCGATTTCGCTGTAGTTCCAAGCGGGCGTTTCTCAGATCGGTGACATCGACCAACTGGATGATGTGATAGCCATCCGGTCCGGAGCGATGTCCATTGACCGGTGTCGACGTCACGAGACACAGTCGTGGATCCCCATCTTCGGCCATGAACTTGATCTCCTTGACGGTGGTGCCCACCTCGATGGCGCCTTCGTGAAACAGGGACTCGGCGAAGCTCGTGTCCTCCGGATCGGCGATCTCGGGAAACGTCATGACTGACAAGGCCTCCCAGCCGTACCCGAACATCTCCACGAAAGCCGGATTGGCGTCGAGGAACCGACCGTACGTGTCGGTCAGTGCCATGCCCTCCGGGGCAACTCGAAATGTGGTGCGGAACCGCTGCTCGCTCTGCTCGAGAGCGCTGAGTGTCTGGTGCTGAGTGACTGCGTACCTGATGGAGCGCTGCAGCAACTGTGGCGTGATCTGAGACTTGGTCAATTGATCTGCCGCTCCGGAGCCCGCAGCGTGACGATCGGCGTCGTCGTCGATGTTGCCCGTGAGGACGATCAATGGCGGAGTCGGCCCCAACTCCCGTGCCAGACGGATGAGATCGAGACCCTTCGTCCCTCCCAGCTGCTGTTCGACCAACACAACATCGCAACACCCGGTAGCGATCTGATGCAGTCCCGACACCCGGTCCTTGGCCCAGAAGATCTCATAGTCACCCAGCTCACGGAGCTGGCCCGCGACGATCTCGAAGTCATCGGAATCCGGTTCAATCACAAGGACTCGTGTCTTCGTTTCGGCCCTGATACTCATCTCACGTCGCGGGTCGCGAGCACCACCACCTAGATCGGTCTCCTGATCTTTTGTCTTGAACCAACCGTCGTCGGATCGAGGCAATATCCCTTCCGTCTCATTTCGCGATACGCTCCATCCATGGCAACCGAAACCATCACGTGGAAAGGCCGCTTCGGGCCGATGGATCTCATGGTGGGGCGGGCCACATTCCGGCCGAGCACCATCTCCTCGCTGCTGGCCGACGCTCTCCACTTCAAACCGGGAAGCGTTGTCATCGACGTTGGATGCGGCTCGGGGATCCTCTCCATCATCGCCGCCAGGCTGGGGGCTTCGAAGGTCTACGGAGTGGACGCCGCCGAGGGAACCGTCGACGTGGCCTCGGCAAATGCCGAGGCCCACGGAGTCTCCGACGTGGTGGAGTTCGCAGAGGGAGACATGTTCGGCCCGCTCGAGTTCGGCATCGAAGCGGACGTGGTCATCGGAGATGTCTCTGGCATACCCGACGACATCGCCATGGCTTCGGGATGGTTCCCATCGGGGCTATCCGGAGGCCCGACCGGTGCTGAGCTGCCGATGCGCATGATCGAAGAGTCCAAGCGGCTCTTGCGAAAAGGCGGTCAGCTGTTCCTACCCACCGGGTCGCTGCAAGACGAGGAGTCGATTCTGCATCGCGCCCGTGCCGTGTTCGGATCGATGAAGAAACTCACCGAGCGCAACATCCCGCTCCCTTCTGCCCTTGCCGATGACCCCGCAGTGTTGAAGGCGCTCCGGGAAAAGGTCATCTCCCTGACTCAGCGTGGCAGTCGGTTCCAGTGGACCGCCCGCATCTGGGAGGTCGAGGCCTGACCATGCCTGCGACACACCGCATCTAGCAGAGTCCGGCCAGCTCGATCGCGCGGTATCGAGGCGCGGATCCCGCAACGCTGTCGAGCGCAGTCGAGGAAGGTCCAGTGAGTCGTTTAGGCTGGGGCTCTCGGCCATCGCGTATCGACCGGTAGCCTTCTCCGATGTGGCGTGTCCTCACCGCAGCATTATTGGTCTCGACCGCCTGCGCGGCTCAGCCGCCTGAGCGTTCCCCGCTGCCCGACGTCGAGGAGGTGCTTCCCGAGGTCATCGGGTGTCAGCTGAGCGTCGGGGACCCGAAAGGGGTGAGTGTGGTTGCCGTCTTGTCCAACACACCCGCGGTGGGAACACTCGAGGAGGGGGACATCATCACCGGGATCAGCGGTGTCCCCACGCTTACCAGGCCTGAGCTCGCCGAAGTCATGACCGGGTACGAGCCCGGCGACTCCATCGAGATCACCTTCTTGCGAAACGGTGATGAACAAGCCGTATCACTGACTCTGGATGCCAACCCGACCGACGAGACACGGCCCATGATCGGAGTCACGATCGACACGGCTTTTGACCACATAAGCCCGGATGAGGCCGACGACATAATCGAGCCCAGCATCACCGCCCGACCCATCCAGGTGTTCAACA
>CAZSOF010000288.1:0-3404 GCA_964607685.1 uncultured Acidimicrobiaceae bacterium
GAAACCGACCATGTTTCGCTTGTCCAGCGGGTTGAACGGCTGAAGCAGGAGGTAGGACAGCTCCTCCTCGCCGGGGAGCTCCGTGAGCAGGTAGTAGGGGAGGATCTGTGACACATAAGGGGCGCTCACCGCCCGTGCCTCCCCATAGAGCTGATCGAGACCGGTCCTCTCCGGATTCGATGGGTCACCGGGGAAGGACCAGGCGTCATTGCCCGAGAACAGCTGACTCTCGGTGGTCACGTGGTATTCGAGGTAGATTTGGCTTTGCACCCGGAACATGTCCTGGGGGTATCGAAGGTGGTTCTCCAGACCCTCCGGCATCGAAGAGGCGTCGGTGAACATCCCGGGATGGGTCTCCGACCAGGCACGGACGATCGGATCCTCTTGGTCGACCACGTAGAAAGTCAGGTCTCCGTTGTTGGCGTCCACCACTGCCTTCACCGAGTTCCTCAGGTAGTTGACACCTTGCTCCAGGCCGGTTCGAAGAGTCAGTCGATTCTGCGCCACGACATCGATCGGCTGTGAATAGGGGAAATCGGTGGAAGTGGTGTAGAGATCGAGAATCCACAGGATCTCGCCGTCGATGATCACCGGATAGGGGTCGGCGTCGTGGGACAGGAAGGGGGCGATCTGATTGGCGACCTCCATCACATTGCGCTCCACCAAGACCCGGCTGTCGGAGCGAATCTGGTTGGAGATCAGGAGGTTGAGGTCTCGATAGCGGAAGGCGAAGGCGATGCGCTTGAAGAAGTTGTCGAGAACCACACCCGCATCCCCGTCATATTCGTTGAAACCCGTCTCTGTGGGCAACGGAATGTCTATCTCCTGGGGCTCGGAGCCGGTCTTGACGATGACCGGCCGACCTTCCTCGTAGGTCTCACCGAAGTAGACCCGGGGCTCATCCAGCTCCAGACCGGGGACCGACGCCACCGGGGGAACGTCCCTGAGCAGGAACACTGGTTGCCCGTCGGACTGGACCACGTTCGCCTGGTTGATCACCGCCCCATAGCCATGGGTGTAGAACAGTCTCTCGTTCTGCCAGTCACTCGCAGGGAGGTTGGCCTCCTCCAACTCACGAACCGCCACCATCACCTGGTTCGGCGAGCCTTCGGCGAGATAGCGATCGGTGTCGACCTTGCTCAGTGCGTAGTAGGGCTCCAGCTCTTGGAAGTTCTGGTAGGTCTTGGGCAGGACGCTCGTATTCCAAATACGGAGATTGTCGATGGTGGTGCGGTTGGCGTCGATGTCCTCGGCGCCCAGGTCCTCGGCGGCCTCGAATTCCCTCACCTCGATCCCGTCGAGCAGGTAGGCGGCCTTGGTGGCCTCCATGTTGTTGGTGATGAACTCCCTCTCCTTGCCCAACTGATCTGGCGCCACACTGAACCGTTGGATGAATGCCGGGTAGATGGTGGCGGCGGCGATTGCCACTACCACCCATGAGGCCACCGAGACTGCTGCCAGTGTCCATCCCCTCCGGAAGATGTTGACGATGAACAGGGCGGCAGCGATCAGAGCGACGATGAGCAGCAGTCGCAATGCGGGCAGACGAGCATTGATGTCCGTGTACCCGGGGCCAAAGAAGATCTCGTTGTTGTTCGAATGCAACAACTCGAACATGTCGAAGCGATAGGAGAGGGCACGCACCAGCGCGAGCACGGCAAACAACGACGAGAGATAGGCCTTGGCCCCCCTGGTGGTGAACACCCGCCGCCCGTCGAAACGGATTGCCCCATTGAGATAGAGAGCGACGGCCACGACGACGGTGGTCAGCACCAGGAGGTTGAACACCCAATCGACGGCGGTCTCCCACAGCGGGAGCCGGAACACATAGAACCCCAGGTCGACGTTGAAGATGGGATCGGTCGACCCAAAGTCCTGGTGATTCATGAAAAGGAACACATCGTCGCGCCACGTCGCCACGGTGAGACCCATGATCAACGCCAGAACTGCGGTGATGATGAACCTCACCTGGCGAAGCCTGGGCTCCACCCACTCCCGGAATCGCTCGACCAGCTCCTCCTCCTCGCTCAGATCGAATGGGGCCCACCGAGGTGAGAACCGGTCGACCAGCTTGAGGGCGCCCCAAACGACCACGAAAGCGATCACCACGCCGGCGACGCCCAGCAACAGAGACAAGCCCCAGTTGCGGAGCCAGACGTTCCTGAACCCGACCGAGTCGAACCACAGATAGTCGGTCCACAAGGTCCCCGCCGCCGTCAGCAGCAGATAGGCACCGGCGAGGACGGCCAGGAGGATGGTCAACGGGCGTCGCCGTCCAGACCGCTGGTAGTCGCTGGGGACCCTGGTGAACATGAGTGCCGAGTCTAAGAGTCGGTGCAGGCAAACAACCAGCGAGCGATTCTCTGGTCAGGCCTCGGCGGTCACCTTTCGTGACTCTTCGATGCCCGACTCGTAACCCTCGAGGGCGAGGTCCCTTATGCGTCGCTCGGCCTCGTCGGTGCGCCACACGCGAAAGACACGCGAGGCCGCCGATTGCCGGTCCCGAAACCCACCGCCGGATCGGTTGAGAGCGAGAGACACCGCAGCAGCCAGGTCGGCGGCGAACTTCTCGTCTGCCCTCGACGCGGGTGTCTTGGGCCGTTTCAGCTTGGTGCCGGTCATGCGCTCGGCCACCGAATGCCCGGCAGCGAAGCTCTCCGACCACACGGAGATCAGCTCAGCACGCACCTCCTCGGCGATTGCCTCCTCGTCCGGCTCCCATTGCTCGTCGGTGCGGAGACTGTCGAGAGCCACGTTCTGCACCTCTGTCATCGCCTTTTTTATCCCACGCAACGCCCGGTTGGCGATGGGCAACAGAAGCGCCTCGCGCTCTGCGATCCAGTCGGTCCCCTCGTCCGCATCGGCTTGCTCGTCATCGGCCGGCTCCGCCGGTGTCTTCTCAGCTGGATGGGTGGCCAGACCACTGGTGCGCAACGACGCGAACAGGGCACCCACGTCGTCTGCCACAGTCGATTCAGGCTGGGAAGCTTCAGACTGAGGCTCAGGCTCGGGCTCGGGCTCCGACGGGGGTGGGGGCTCGGAGGCGATTTCCGGCTCCTGGATGCGGGCCACCTCCTGGCTCATCTCATCCGCGATCGCGCTATCGGGCTCGGATGGTTGGCGGTCGTCGGCAGGCACGACGCGGACCGTCTCGCCCAGCTCCCACTGTCTCTGGGACTCGCTCGGCGGTTGGACGACCTTGACACTGGACGGCTCCGTGGCCGTGAGGTCCAAAGCCTCCCGACGCTCCTCTAGCGACCCCTCGAGGCGGGTGAGGGTGGATCTGACGTTCTCCAACTCCTCCAGAAGCTCATCGCGACGCTGTTCCAGCGCCCTGGTTCGCTCCTGCGCGGTGGCCGCCTGCCGATTGGCGCCATCGATGATCTCGTCTCGTCGAGACACCG
>CAZSOF010000289.1:0-3399 GCA_964607685.1 uncultured Acidimicrobiaceae bacterium
CGCCTCCAATCTCCGCCGACGGTCAGTGGTGGTGGCCGGCCGGTGCCGTGTGCAGATGCCGCCCACCGGAGTGGATGCTCAGATCCTCACCCTCCGCCAAGCTGATCGTCTGGCACCGATTGGGGTCGACGCAATCGGACGGGTCGAGGCTGCGGGCCCGTTCGGTGAGCGAGGCCAGCTTCTTTCGGGTCTTGCGAAGAGTCTCGATGTGTTTGTCGAGGGCGGTCATATGCCGTTCCAGCAGCTCGACGACGTGATGACAGGTGGACTCCCCCTGGCTACGCAAGTCGAGGATCGATGCGATCTCGGTCAATGTGAGCCCGGTGGCCTGGGCGTCCCGTATGAACCTGAGACGGTCGACGGCGTCATCGGAGTAGTCGCGGTAGTCGTTGATGTCTCGATTCGGCTCGGGGAGAAGCCCGATCTCCTCGTAATAGCGGATGGTCTTGGCGGTGGTGCCGGTGCGACGAGCCAGTTCTCCGATTCTCATGATGCGTCCAGCATACCCCGCTTGACATTCCAGTCGACTGGAAGGTGTACTATGGGTACCGAAACGAACGTACGGATACTGACCAGGTCAGAAGCGAGAGGGAGCTGCGTGTGGAGACAGGGTATGGGTTGAAGACGAGAACCGACCTCGACGTGGCGGCTGCGGAGGAGAAGGTGAGAGGCCTGTTGGCTGCAGAGGGTTTCGGCATTCTCACCGAGATCGATGTTGCGGCCACCCTCCAGGAAAAGCTGGGGGTGACTTGGGATCCCTACCGCATCCTGGGCGCCTGCAATCCGCAGCTGGCGGCACAGGCTCTGGATGACGAGGCCGACGTCGGCCTGCTGTTGCCCTGCAACGTGATCGTGTATCAGGACGATGACGACACCGTCGTGGCTGTCTTGGATCCCGCCACGATGGTTGACCTCACTCACAACCCTGCTCTGACACAGGTCGCCGAAGAGGCGCGCACCCGTCTGG
This sequence comes from uncultured Acidimicrobiaceae bacterium, assembly GCA_964607685.1. Taxonomy (GTDB): domain Bacteria; phylum Actinomycetota; class Acidimicrobiia; order Spongiisociales; family ZC4RG35; genus JANQRA01. The sequence continues at coordinate 968 of CAZSOF010000289.1, forward strand.
AGCGGGTGGTTGATGCGATGGCCCAGGAGGGTGCCGATGCTTGACCCGGTGTGTGGAATGACGGTCGGCCCCGATGCGGCGAGCGTCGATGGGTATCCCGAATTCGGCTTTTGCTCCGAACACTGTCGCCGGGAGTTCAGCGCCGATCCCGACAGGTATAGCCACCGCAGCGGTCACGTCGGGTCGCTCGTGTCGCCGGAGTCGCCTACGCAGGAGCCGATGCATACAGCTGCCACCGCGGCAAAGGTGGATTCGATTCACCTCTCGGTGCAGGGAATGACCTGCGCCTCTTGTGTTAGCACGGTGGAATCGGCTCTCAGCGGGGTACCAGGCGTGATGGACGCCCGGGTCAATCTCGCTTCCGAGAGGGCCACCGTGGACCTGGAGTCGTCGGTGGCCACCGACGACCTGGTGGCGGAGGTGTCCGCTGTCGGGTACTCAGCTCATCCCGTCGCCGACGATTCCGATGGGCATGTTGAGCAGGAGGGCCGGCAACGCCTCTACCGCAGCCTGCTCCGCAAGTTTTGGTTCGCAGCGGTGGTCTCGTTGCCGGTGATCTACTTCTCCTACCCGGAGATCTTCCCCGGGGTGCCGGAGAAGGGGTCGACGGCGCTGAACCTGATCTGGGGAGTGATGGCGCTTACCTCACTTGCGGTGATGATCTACTCGGGTTCGCAGTTCTTCACCGGGGCTTGGTCTGCGTTCAAGCACCGCTCGGCCAACATGAACACTCTGATCGCCATCGGGATCTCGGCGGCCTGGCTCTATTCCGCCGTGGCGCTGGCGTTTCCCGGGTTCTTCCCCGAAGAGCGGCTGCGCGACGTCTTTTTCGACGTCACCACCGTCGTCACCGCCCTGGTCGTGTTGGGATCGGCGATGGAGATCCGGGCCCGGGCCCGCACCTCGGAGGCGCTGAAGAAGCTGATCGGTCTCCAGGCGAAGACCGCCCGCGTCCTCCGCGAGGGCTCGGAGACGGAGATTCCGGTCGAGGAGGTGGCGGTGGACGATGTGGTCGTGGTTCGCCCCGGGGAGAAGATCCCCGTTGACGGGATCGTCGTGTCCGGCGTCTCGGCCGTGGATGAGTCGATGGTCACCGGCGAGCCGATTCCCGCCGAGAAGGTGGAGGGCGACACCGTGATCGGGGCCACCATCAACAAGACCGGTTCGTTCCGCTTCCGGGCCACCCGGGTGGGGCGGGACACCATGCTGGCCCAGATCATCCAGATGGTCCGTGACGCACAGGGGTCGAAGGCGCCGATCCAACGGACGGTGGACAGGGTGGCCTCCTACTTCGTCCCGGCGGTGATGATCGCCGCCGTCTTGACCTTCATGGCCTGGTTCACCTTCGGTCCGACTCCCGCATTGGTCTACGCGGTGATCACCGCGGTGACGGTTCTGGTCATTGCCTGCCCCTGTGCCCTCGGGCTGGCGACACCCACGTCGCTCATGGTGGGGATCGGCAAGGGCGCCGAGAACGGGATCCTGATCAAGTCAGGCGACGCCCTGGAGACCGCCCACCGGGTAGACACCGTGGTGTTGGACAAGACCGGAACCGTCACCAAGGGTGAGCCGGCGCTCACTGACGTCGTCGCCTTCAACGCTTTCGACGAAAACCAGGTTCTGGCTCTGGCCGCCTCGGCCGAGTCGGGTTCGGAGCACCCTTTGGGTGAGGCGATAGTCACCGGCGCCCGAGCCCGGAATCTCGAGGTGGCCGATGCAGATGGCTTCGATGCGGTTCCCGGCCACGGCATCGAAGCCAGGGTGGGAGGTCGGCATGTGGTGTTGGGCAACCTCAAGTTCATGGCCGACCGCGGTGTTGCCGCCGGCTCAGCAGAGGAGACCCTGGAGCGACTCGCCAACGAAGGCAAGACCGCCATGGTGGTCGGAGTCGACGGGGAGCTCGCCGGAGCGATCGCCGTCGCCGATACGGTCAAAGAGGACTCCGTTGAGGCGATTCGCCGTCTCCATGCCCTTGGGCTCGAAGTGGTGATGATCACCGGTGACAACCAAGGGACCGCCGAGGCCATCGCCCGCCAAGTCGGTGTCGACCGAGTGTTGGCCGAGGTTCTCCCCGAGGACAAGGCCACACAGGTCAGACTGCTGCAGGCCGAGGGGAGGAGGGTGGCGATGGTCGGTGACGGGATCAACGATGCCCCCGCCCTGGCCCAGGCGGACGTGGGGATGGCGATGGGCACCGGCACCGACGTCGCCATGGAATCAGGGGACGTCACCCTGGTGAAAGGAAGCCTCACGGGGATCGTCACCGCCATCGAGCTGTCCAAGGGCACCATCCGCAACGTCCACCAGAACCTGGTGGGCGCCTTCGCCTACAACACCCTCGGCATCCCCATCGCCGCCGGGCTCCTCTACCCGTTCTTCGGGATTCTGTTGAGCCCGATGCTGGCCGGAGCGGCGATGGCCTTCTCCTCGGT
>CAZSOF010000290.1:0-3377 GCA_964607685.1 uncultured Acidimicrobiaceae bacterium
CAGCGCCTCCCTCCTGCTGAAATGGGTACATGCTGCGGAAGACCGCCCTGGTGCTCGGCGTGCTGCTAACGGTGGCAGGCCTGGCGGCCATCGGAATGTATGTCGCCGGCGTCGTGGAGATCATCGTCGATCGCCCGCCGGACGCCTCATGGCTGTTCTGGGGTCTCGGTATCGCCGGCATCGGAGCCACGTTGCTGGCCGGAGGGGTCGGTCTGCTATTGCTGTTCCGATACTTGAGGAGGACCGAGATCCAACCGCCATCCGAGTAGGCAACGTCGCTCCGTGGCAACGACTCTGCCCCACTCGGTCTATAGCGACCCCGAGTTCCTGCGACGAGAACGGCAACTGCGCTTCGGCACTCCTGGCAGTACGTGGGCGTGATCGCCCACTTCGAGAACTGCATCGAGTCTCCAACCGGGCGCTAGCCCCGCAGGTCTCGTCTCTGGAACAGCGGAATCGACACCGCGACCAATGCCACGAACAGGACGCCCAGGATCGCGGCGTCACCCCAGGCCATTCCGTTGTTGAGAGGATCGCTTCCGAGATAGAGGTCGAACGGCGAGAACTTCGCCCATCCGGCGAACGTATCGGACAGAGGGAAGAACGAGAACATGAAGTAAGAAAAGAGCCCGACGCCGGCGGCCGACCAGGACGCGAGCCGGGACCTTCCCGTCGCGGCGCCGACCGCCAACGACAGACCACCGAAGACCAGGCTCATGAGCGTCACCAGCGCAGACGCCGCAGCGATGTTGGTTCCGGAGACGTCCAAGCCGGCCAGAAGCGTGCCGATCCAGGTTCCGACGAAGGTGACGATGCCCAGACCGACGGCGTAGGCGAGCATGGCAGTCGCCTTCTCGATGATCAGGTGCCCGGACGTGATCGGGTTGCCGAGCAGAAGGCCCATGGTGTGCTTCTCCTCCTCACCGGCCAGGGCGCGCGCACCCATCACTGCCGTGACCAGTATCAGGGCGATGGGCGCGGTGATCGAGAAGATCTCGGCTTGGAGGAAGCCTTCGACAGTGCTCATATCCGCCCCACCGATCATCGCGACCAGTGCATCGGGGAACGACGCGACGAGCTCCTTGAAGTCCTCGGAGATCAGCCCATAGAACAGAGGCTCCAGGACGCCCAGGTAGAACATGATCATCGACGTGATCACGAACAGACCCTGGAACTCGGAGGCGGTCTTGAATGAGATCCGGGAGACGCGGGCGGAACCCGCGATCCTGTCCATGATCTTCTGGGTTCTCGGGTTCTCCCGAAGCCGGTCGAAGATGGTCCTGGCAACGCTTTGCTGTTTCAGATCCCTACGGGCGACACCAACGAAGGCGGTGGCTAACAAGACGACGATCATCCCACCCATGACCGCGAGGTGGCCCCAGTCGGTGCCGTTCACCACTGGATTGCTGCCACTGAAGTAATACCAGGGGAAGATCCGGGCCCAGTCGGCCAGGTTCTCGATGAGGGGGAAGATGGACGCCCCCAGATAACCGATGAGCATGACGGCCACGGCGACACCCGACCCGAGACTCCGATTGCCGGTCCACGTGGCGACCGCCATTGCGAGGAAGCCATAGACGAGGGCGTTGAAGAAGAGGGCGATGATCACGGCCGTCACGTCGATGCCGGTCATGTCCACGCTCAGCCATCCCGGTACCACCAGAGCGAACACCCACATGACGAGACTGGCCAGAGCCATGAGGATGACAACTGACGCCGTCTTCGAGATGAGGACACCGCGCCGACTGACCGGGTTACCGAGAAGGAGGCCGAAGGTTCCGTCGCGCTCCTCGCCGGCAATGGCATAGGCCCCCATGCTTATCGCCAGCCCGGCGAGGGTGAAGGCTCCCATCAGGTTGTACATCGCCCCGACCGCGATGCCGGCGACATCACCGGTGGAGGGGATACCCATCAGCTCGAGCATCGCCGGAGGCAAGTCCTCGTAGTAGAAGCTGAGATCGACGTCGCGATAGATCGCCATGCCGAACCAGAGAATGATGCCGAGGCTGATCGCGGCGACCAGGGTCGCGATCGTCCGATCGCGGACGGTCTTGGTGAAGACGTTGGCCAACATCAGACGGTCGCTCCCTCGCGGTAGTACTCGAGGAAGATCTCCTCGAGATCGGCCTCCTGGGTGTTGACGTCGACCAACGTGTAGTGCTGGGTGGCAATCCGCAGCAGGGTGTCCATCTGCCCGTCAAACGACATGGTGGCGTGGTGGCTGGCCACCTCGACATCACGGACTCTGGGCACGTTCTCGAAGACAGAGGCCTCCACCGGGCCATCGAACTGGAGTTCGACGGTGCGGATCGCCTTGGAGCGAAGATCGTCGACGAACTCGACATCCACCAGGTGACCAACCCGGATGATCCCCACGCGATCGGCGACCCTCTGTACCTCGGACAGCGTATGGCTCGAGAGAAAGACCGTGCGCCCCTCCTCGGCGACCTCACGCATCATCGTCTGAAACTCACGCTGCATCAACGGGTCCAGACCTGCACTCGGCTCGTCCATGATGAGAACCTGAGGTCGGTTCATGAACGTGAGGATCAGACCCACCTTCTGCCGGTTACCCGAAGAGAGGTCGCCGACCTTCTTGGATAGATCCGCCTGGAGGCGGTGGGCCAGGTCGTCCACGTACTTCCAGTCCACCCCACCCCTCAGGTTGGAGAAGTAGGTGATCATGTCCCGGCCGGTCAGAGTGGGATACATCGACAGGTCGGAGGGCAGATAGCCGATGTGGTTGCGAATCTCCACCGCATCGTCGTGTGAATCGAGACCGAGGATCCAGGCTCTCCCCGCCGTGGGGTGGATCAGGTCCAGGATGGTGCGGATCATGGTGGTCTTCCCGGCTCCATTGGGGCCGAGGAATCCAAAGACCTCGCCGCGCTCGACTTCCAGGTCGAGGTCGACCAGAGCCTCGACGTCGCCGTAGTGCTTGGTCAGACCTTCCGTGAGAATCGCTGGATAGTTGTTCAACTCGCTCTCTCCTTCTCCAAGTGCTCGAGGAGCTCAACCATGAAGGATGGCCACTTCTCGAGAAAGAACTCTGCAATCAGCCCGATGTCCGTCACCCGGTTGGGGCGCACTGCCGGAACCACGTTGGCTCCGACCTCGGATATCGCCATCATCCTCTTCAGCTGATCGATCTCCGACCACATCACCTGTACCCACACATCCGGCTTGAGCTGGTAGTAGGTGGCCCGGTTGCCGGGAAAGGTGATCCGCTCGACGAATCCGATCTCTGTGAGCAGCCGGATCTGGGTCGACACCGACCCTGTGCTTATCTCGAGGGCTTCGACCAGCTCGGGAGCTGACTGGTGAGGCGGCTCACATATCATCAGCCAGCCGAGGATCCGGCCGGCCGATCGGCTCCC
>CAZSOF010000291.1:0-3377 GCA_964607685.1 uncultured Acidimicrobiaceae bacterium
CTCGCTACTGTGGTGGTGTGATCGACTATCACGGTTCGGCGGAGCTTCTCGACAGCAAGGACGGCGTCCTCGGGGAGGTGACGGTCTACCTCAAGAAGCTCGAGGGATCGGAACTGCAAGACGGCGAATGGGGCGGAATCATCGATCCGATAAGCGTGGAGGTCGACCTCGATCAGGCCCGGACGATCCGCCTTCCTTCCGGCGAAACTGCCAACATCTTCTGTGAAGACATCGAGACCACCTTCAGCGGGCCTTTCGGCACTTCCCAGAGTGCGACCATCAGGGGCTCAGGCCCTCCGCCCTTCTAGCGCAAGCAGCCGGCCGGCCACCCTCTTGGTCCAGGGCATTGGTGCGAGGAGGGGCGTGGCCCGTAGCCATCTCGGTTGGGCATCTAGGAGAATCGCCCTTCCTGTGGGTCCCAGTCGCTGAGCACGGGGACCGCGAGCTGACGATGGCCGGGACAGCCACCGTCGAGGCAGGCCACCACCTCTTCGGCGAACTGATCGAGGATGCCTGCGGCCAGGAGACGCTGACCGGCACCTAGACCACACCGGTTGGCGTCGGTCACTCGTCGTAGCCAGGCAACCGCTTCCTCGAAGTGCCCCAGGGTCCCGGAACCAGATGAGATCTCGTCGAAGCGTTCCGACAAGACACCGGTGCCCAGCTTGCATGGAGGGCACTGTCCGCAGGAGCCCTCGTAGAGGAAGCTCGACAGCACCGTGGCGACTTCCACTACACAGGTGGTCTCGTCGTACACGATGAAACCCCCCGCCCCGAGGGCGGAGCCGATCTTCTCCATCCCTTCGTAGCTCAGAGGCACGTCCAGCTCGGCGTTGGTCAATGGTCGGTTGGATGCGCCGGAGACGACCAGCTTGGCCTTACTGCTGCCTCTCACACCCTCAGCAGACCCATGGATCAGAACGGACAGAGGGGTCCCCATCTCGTGTTCGACTACGAGCTCCCGGTTCACGTCACCACAAATGGTGAAGACCATGGTGCCCGGTGAGTCCCTTGTCCCCATGGAGCGGAACCAATCGCTGCCGCGCACCACGATGGTGGGCACATTGCACAGTGTTTCCACGTTGTTGACCACGGTGGGCCGCGCTGGATGATCCCGATCGGTGAACAGGCCTTGCACATATGGCGGATACAGCCGTGGTAGGGGGTCGCGGCCCTCGATGACCTCGAGAAGTCCGGTCTCCTCGCCAAATAGGTAGTCGTCCGGGCCGGTGACGATCCGTAGCTCGACGTGGTCGAGGAGACCGGCCGCGGCCATCTCTGCCGCCGCCGTGTAGAGCCTCTCCCTCTCGGTGACGAAGCGGTCCTTGATCCCGATGAACACGTCCTCGGCGCCGACCGAATACCCCGCTATGGCCAGTCCCTCCACCAACTGGTACGGGTTACGCCGGATCAGGGCCCGATCCTTGAAGGTCCCTGGCTCACCTTCTGCCGCATTGCAGACCACATACCTATGGTCCGCTTCCTCGGAAGCGGCCCCTTCCCACTTGATGCCCGTTGGGAACCCCGCACCGCCGCGTCCCCGCAGGCCGGATCGGCGAATCTCGGCGACGAGGTCTCCGGGATCGGTTTTCAAAGCCTTCTCCAACCCGGCGCCGCCTCCCAGGGATATATAGGCGTCCAGATCGGAGATCGGGGAGTCGGGGAGAATAGGAGCCACCAACTCAACCTATCCGACTCTCGGCCGCAGCTTGGTCCGCGAGTCACGCCAGGCTGAGTGGGACCCTCCAAAGACACACCTAGCCTCCCCTGGCAATGACCGGCGAGAAGATGGGTGGCATCGGTGCCATCCTCGAAGAGGAGATCGAGCGTGCCGAATCGGCAGGAGCTTCAGGTCAGACCGTGGTCCTGGTGGAGGGAGCCAGCGACCGGCGGGCAGTCGAGGCCCTCGCCCGGCGCCGGAATCGAGACCTTCGCCAAGAAGGCGTGGTTGTCGTCCCCATCGCCGGAGCCACCAACATCACCCGGTTCCTCGAGATCCTCGGTCCGAGAGGTCATGACGTCCCTATTGCCGGTCTGTGCGATGTCGCCGAGGTGACCGAGTTTCGTGTCGCGCTGCAGGCGGCTGGTCTCGACGTGGGTCCGACACCAGCCGACTTGCAACAACATGGCTTCTTCGTCTGCGTGAACGATCTCGAGGAGGAGCTGGTGCGCGCACTCGGCCCTGATGTGATGCTTGGTCTCATCGAGTCACAAGGCCAGATCAGGAGGTTCCGCAGCTTTCAGAACCAGCCGGCGCACAGAGACAAGACGATCGAGGCTCAGCTCTGGATATGGCTGGGCAACCACAAGATCAGATACGCCTCGCTGATGGTGGAGGCACTCGATTTGAAGAGAGTGCCCAGACCCCTCGACGGGGTCATGTCATACGTATCGGTTTGAAGCCGAACTGACTATTCGATGCCCTCCCGTCGTCGGGTGGCGCTCGTCAGCGATGTCAGGCAGTGGACAAGGGTGTGGCGAAGCTGAGCTCGTGGCCGTCGGGATCGGACATGTGAAAGTATCGCTCGCCCCATTCTGCATCCCGCGGCGATGCCTCGGGCGATAGCCCGGCTTCGATGGCTCGCCGGTAGACGTGGTCGGTGTCGGCGACGTGGAGAATGAGTCGTCCCCACCACGACCAGTGCTTGTCGGCGGGCTGGGCGATGACATTGACGTAGCCTTCACCGACGGTATAGCTGGTGAAGGTGGCTTCCGGTCCTCCGTAGTTGAGCTCGAAGCCAAGCGCGGTGTAGAAGTGGAAGGAGCTGGCCATGTCGTGGGTGGCAAGGGTGACTGCACCGATCGACTCGATTCCCCTTTGGCGACCAGAAAATTGCTTCTCCATGCATGGTCACGCTACCGCCGAGTCGGTGCGTCTCTTGCACCATCGAGGGGTTCTGGCGACCACACGCCTGCATGATGCAGCAAGAGGACGGGGCTGACTCAGGCTGACACTCATACCGACGTCCTCGTCTGTGTGATGGGTGGTCTCGTAGCATCCGGTCCGTGGAGCTGTTGGAGCGAGAGTCGGTCATCGAGCGTCTTGGGGTTTTGCTTGCTGCCGCTGGTGAGGGTTCGGGGCGGGTGGTGGCGGTCCGTGGTGAGGCGGGGATCGGGAAGACATCTGTCGTCAAGGTCTTCTGTGACGAGCGTGGCAAGGATGCTCATGTGGTGTGGGGTGGATGTGATGATCTCCTCACTCCGCAGCCGTTCGGGCCTGTCTGGGACATGGCGCTCGATGAGCCTGCTCTGGAGGCGGGGTTGCTCGGCGACAGTCGGCAGAGAGTCTTCAGAGGCGTTTACGACCTGTTGGCTCGTTCTCTGCGGCCGACGGTGATGGTGATCGAGGATGTGCATTGGGCTGATGAGTCCACTAC
>CAZSOF010000292.1:0-3367 GCA_964607685.1 uncultured Acidimicrobiaceae bacterium
AACCATCGAGGGGGTCGCCCACGACGGAGAGCTTCATCCCGTGCAGGAGGGTTTTTGGGAGCGCCACGGTCTTCAGTGTGGCTTCTGCACGCCCGGGATGATCATGTCCTCGATCGCCCTTCTCGAGGAGAACTCCAACCCGTCTGAAGGGGAGATCCGCCACGGGATCGAGGGGAACCTGTGCCGGTGCACCGGCTATCACAACATCGTTCGCGCGGTCGAATACGCCGCGGCCAAGATGCGTGGAGAAGAACCGCCGCCACCTGAATGGCTGGGAGAAGACTGACCCATGTACCCGAGGGAGTTCGACTACGTGGCCCCAACTACGCTGGACCAGGCGGTGGCCGCCATTGGCGAAGATGCCAAGGTGATGGCGGGGGGTATGAGCCTCATCCCTCTCATGAAGATGCGACTGTTCTCGCCGGCCACAGTGGTCGACATCGGCAGGATCCCAGAGCTCGACACCATCGAGGACGGGGGGGACTACATCTCGATCCCGGCTCTGGCGCGTCACACAGATACCGCATCCAGCGGCCTGATCAAGGCTCACGCCGCGGCCCTGGCCACCGCCGCTTCGCTCACCGGCGACGTCCAGGTGAGGAACCGGGGAACAACCTGCGGCGCCCTGGCCCACTCGGACATCGCTGCCGATCAGCCCGCTGCGGTGATCGCCCTGGCCGGGGTGATGATTGCCCGGGGGCCTTCGGGCACAAGGGAGATCCCGGCCGCCGACTTCTGTGTCGACACTCTCACCTCGGCCCTCGAATCGGAGGAGATCCTCGTGGAGATCAGGTTGCCCAAGGCGGGACCAGGTGAGGGCTCGGCCTACGACAAGCTGGGGCGACGGGGTGGGCACTCCGATTACGCCGTGGCCGGCGCCGCGGCCTGGGTCAAGAAGTCCAACGGCTCCATCGAGGATGCCCGTGTCGCGCTCACCGGTGTGGGCACCAAGCCGAGTCTGGCCGAGGGCGTCGGTGAGGCCTTGGTCGGCACCGACGGCTCCGATCAGGCAATCGAGTCGGCAGCGGAGCGATCCCTCGAGGGCATCACCGTGCTGGGTGATCTCTATGGCTCCGAGGAATACAAATCACACCTCGCCAAGGTCTACGTGAGGCGAGCCGTGAAGCAAGCCCTCGCCTCGATCTAGTCGACCACCCACGATCACCCGAGCTGGAGAGCCCCAAGTCACCCGAAGCCCGTAAGGTGGCCCCAGCATGCCCCACGACACCTGCGTCCACTTCGAAGACCTGACAACCGTCCCCGAGCCGTCGTCCAAGGTCTGCGACCAGTGTGTCGAGATGGGCGACACCTGGGTGCATCTGCGGTCTTGTCTCACCTGCGGGAAGGTCGGGTGTTGCGACAACTCCAAAAACCGCCACGCCCGTCAACACTGGGAGCAGGACGGTCATCCCTTGATCCGGTCGATCGAGCCCCTGGAGTTCTGGCGATACTGCTATGCGGACCAGGTCCTGGTTCGCTGACCGGTCGGGTGCGGTCTAGAGGAGAGGCTCCCGGGCCCCGCCCACCGCCGACCGCACTGCGGCTCTGGCATAGACGGCTCCGATCACGTTGCCGTGCCCGCAGTAACCGCCCACCACCCAAACCCCGGGCTCGAGCTCGGCGTAGATCGGGGTCCGGTCCGGCGTATAGCCGGCATGACCGGCCCAGCGATGCGTGACCCGGGCCGAGATCCCCATTTCGGCGAGGTGGCCGTCGAGGGCACTCTGCAGCTCTTCGGTGGGGCCGGGCTCAGTGGTCCAGGAGTGCTCGGCGAACCTCTCGCGTAGCCCACCCAGTGCGATGACGCCCTGGGGAGTCTGCTGCCAGTAGATGTATCCAAAAGCGGTGTAGACGGGTCGGGAGTACCTCCTCTCGAGCGGGGCCGTGGCCAGCATCTCGAGCCGGGCGGTTCGCACCCTTCCGGCGAGTTGGGGGAAGAGGACCTCGAGACGCCCATCGACGGCCACCACTATGTGGTCGGCCTCGATGACACCGGCCCTCAGCTCGACCCGTCCACTCCGAACCGACGTCGCTCGGGTGTTCTCGAATAGCGAGGCTCCCTCTCCAAGCAAGTCTCCGACGAGGTCGCGACAACGCCGCATCGGGTTGCACACCCCGTCGTGAGGGAGAAGGAGCCCCTCTCCCTCGGGGCCGTCGTAGGACGCCACGTCGAAACCGTCGGCGCGGAGTGCCGCCAACTCGTCACCGATATCGGCCAGCTCGTCATCGCTGTCCGCAATGCGGAGGCTGCCCACCCTGCGGGCCGTCGGCTGCGACATCAGCCGGTCCAACTCGTCGAGGGTCATCCGATAGACGGTCCTCGCCGCCTCCCCCCAGCGAAGCACCGCCTCGTGGTAGGCGAGCGACATCCCGGCGAGCAGAAAGCCGCCGTTGCGACCTGCGGCCTCCGCGGCGACGGGACCGGCGTCGATACCCACGACGCTCAATCCCAGCGACAACCCCTCCTCGACTGCGGCCAAACCCGATCCGCCGAGACCGACCACGCACAGTTCCGCATTGATGTTCCCCTCGAGACAGGGCAGCCCCTCCCATGACCCCTCGTCCCAGACGGGACGGTCGGTCACGGCCTACGAAAGCTCGCCGGGGAGCGGGCAATGAGCACGTCGCAGGGCACCTGCCCCACCAGGCCTTCGGCGACGCTCCCGAGAAGCACCATCCGGGTCGCCGTTGCCCCCCGACTCCCGACCACGACCAGGTCGGCGCTTCGACGCCGCACCGCCTCGTCTATCGCCTCGGCGGGAGGGCCGTCGGTCACCATCGTCCGCACGCTCCCATCCCAGACCTGGGTGAACTCGAGCATTCGGTCGTTGGCCGACTCCAACCTCGCTCCCCGTGACGCGTCCAACTCCTCGCGGAACAACCCGGCCTCTATGAGCAGCGGATCGAAGCGCGCCGGCAACGAGTAGAGCACCGTTATGTCTGCATCGGGGAAGAGGGTGAGGGACCGTTCCACCGCTACCCGAGATGACTCCGAGAAGTCGATGGCCGCGATGATGCGGCGGTAGGGGACTCGAGGCTGGCGTCTCACTATCAGGACGTCGGATAGGGCCATCCGAGAAACCCTCTTGGTGACGGGCCCGGCGGTGAATGCATCCACGGTCGAGGACCCGAGGACGACGAGTCCGGCCTTCTTGGCCCTCGAGGTGAGCTCCCACGCCGGCGAGCCCTTGACCACGTGGAGACTCACATCCACCGACGTGCGCTCTTGAACCCAGGCCATGATCTTCTCGGCCTCCGCTTCCTGGTGCTGACGCAGGATCTTGGCCAGACCGGGGTCGATCATGGCTTCGCCAACCGGCTCCAGGACATGCACCAGTTGGACCGATGCCCCCGACTCCTCGGCGAG
>CAZSOF010000293.1:0-3353 GCA_964607685.1 uncultured Acidimicrobiaceae bacterium
TGCGGACAAAGGAGATGGAGCTGCTCGATCCCGGCGTCAGGGCGGATCCGGTGCGGACGGGGGATTTGTTGCGGGACGACTTCCTCGAGTTTGAAAGCACCGGGCGGGTCTACAACAAGAAGGTGCTCATTGACATGCTGCGGGATGAGCGTCCTTCCTCCGTGGTCATTCGCGATTTTGCAGTGCGCGAGCTGTCCACCGACGCCGCATTGGTCACCTATCGGACGGTGGGATCGGCAGGCCAGGAGGCGCGTCGTAGCTCGGTGTGGATCCACGACTATGGGGTGTGGAAGATCACATTCCATCAGGGCACCAGGATCTCCGGGATCGGACACTGACGCCCCGCCTCCGCTCCAGTCCGCCTTTTAACCTCACATCCACCCTTGAGACGCTTCGAGCTGATCCTCTTCTTTAGCTGCGTGTTCGCCGTGGGTTGGTCGGTGGTATTCGGGACTCGACCGCGCCGAGGCATAGTCGCTGGAGCTCTTTCGGTGACTTTGATCGTCCAACTGCAGTTCGAGGGCTTTCGTTGGCAGCTGATCCCGTTGTATCTGACGGCCGGTGCGTTGGCTGTAGGCGACATCATGCTCCTGGAACGCAAGCTGGACTGGCCGAGACGGGTGAGCCGAGGAATCTTTGGAGGTGTCGGGTTGGCGTTGGTGATCGTCTTGCCCGTGATCCTCCCCGTGCCCGTGCTCCCTGCTCCGTCTGGCCCGGAGTCCATTGGGACGATCAACGTCGTGTTGGTCGACTCCGACCGTGTTGAGCCCTACGGCGACAGTCCAGGCGGTCCCCGGGAGTTCGTCGCCCAGGTGTGGTACCCGGCGCAGCCTTCGGACCAAGCCGGCCCTTCGCCATGGAGTGAGGACTGGGACGTGGTTGCGCCTGCCATGGCGCGCAATCTCGGGCTCCCATCATGGTTCCTGGACCAGACCCAATACACTTCATCCCACTCGGAGACCTCGGCGCCGCTCACCGACGGCACCTTTCCCGTCGTCATCTACAGTCACGGCTGGACCGGATTCCGGACCATCGCCATCAACCAGATCGAGCATCTGGTATCGAACGGGTACGTCGTCATTGCCCCGGATCACACCTATGCGGCGGTTGCCACCCGGTTCCCGAATGGAGAGGTCTACTACCACGACCCGAACGCACTGCCTGACGAAGAACAGGTCGGGCAGCAGGCTTATATGGAGGCGGCCACCAACCTGGTGACCACGATGTCCAATGACCTCATCACGATCCTCGACGCCCTCGACGAGGGAGAGAACGGGCCATTCGGGGCGATTGTCGGGTCCGCCGATCTCAATCGGATCGGCATCTATGGCCACTCGACGGGGGGAGGAGCGGCGATCAAGACGTGTCTCGAGGACGTTCGTTGTGGTGCAGCACTGGGAATGGATCCGTGGGTGGAACCGCTGACCGAGCGCGAGTTGCGGATCCCCATGCAACGGCCGGCTCTCTACATGCGATCCGACGAGTGGCGGGACACCGCCAACGATGGTTTGCTGAGCGGCATTGCGGCTCGGGGTGAGTCGCTCACGTACTGGCTGGGGATCGAGGGCGCCGGACAGAACGACTTCGTCGTGACCCCTCTGCTCTCGCCCCTGGCGGCGCAGTTCGGGCTCAAAGGCCCCATCCCGAGTGGTCGCGTCATCCCGATCATCGACAACTATCTCCTGGGGTTCTTCGACGTGTATCTGCTCGGCACCGGGTCGGCTGCGCTGGATTCAGTCAGTTTCGAGGAGGTGGACGTGAGCGTGATCGACCCGCAGGGTTGACCGCGTCAATCACTCGCGCAGCCGGATCCCCCGTCGAGAGGAATCCTCGCCCGCGCCGGGTCCGACGAACGCCCCGAGCTAGTCAATGGGTTCCAGGAGGAGCGTGGTGTGGAGAATCTCGGGCAGGACCATGGCATCGAGAGAGCCGCCTCTCGGGTACTTGCGGCGAAAGCTCGCGGAGACCGCGGAAACTGTGGCGGGATCGGTGGCCGAACGCGGTGCGAACTCCACGCGAAGGTCGTCGGCTATGAGAGCCACTCGAGGGTCCTCGAGCGCCCTCTGGTACCACTTCCCCTCGTCTCCCAGGAAGGAGCGGACGTACAGGGAGCCGTTGGATTCGACCACCCAGATGATGGTCCGGTACCTGTTGTCGCCCGATCTGGTCTCTATGTCCACTTCGGGCAACGTTGCCAGACGGTCGAGGTGACCTTGTCGAGCCATGTGACCAGGTTATCAACGGGCGCCGGTCGTTCCGCGTGGGGGCCTGTCTGTGGCGGTGGAGACATGAGGGGTAGGCGCGCCCGTCACCCGTCAGGTCGCTGTGAGGTGTCTCCGGTCACGGTTTGCCCCGGCTCCTCGCCTCTCTTGATGGCATCGATCGTGGCCCCGAGGGTCAGAGCGTCTGACTCACCGATGATCTTTCCGACTACCACACCGGTTTCGTCGATGAAGAAGGTCTCTGGGATTCCAAAGACCCCGTAGGCGATGGCGGTACGACTTCCGGGGTCGGCGAGATAGCGGACGGCATCCGATCGCCCGGCGGCATCGAGGTAGGCGAGGGAGTCCGGCGGGCTCTCCTGATAGCCGATCTGGACGAAGGTCACTCCCTCGTCGGCGAAAGCGTCGGCCGTCGAAGTGATGGCGTCGTGCTCCTCCCGGCACTCGAGACACCAGGATGCGAAGAAGTTGACGATCACGATGTCGCCGTGGAGCTCGCCCAATGAGGTCGGTTCGCCTCCCTCCAGTGGGGCCAGGTCAAATCCCGGTGCGGTCTTGCCGAGGAGGGGTGAGTCGACCAACCCGGGGTCGGTGCCAAAACGCGAAGCAAGGACCACGGCGAACACGACGGCGACCATCGCGGCTCCGTAGCCGACCCAACGCAATCCGCGGGCTCTCACGGGCAAGTAGCTCCTGCATTGACCGCGTCCAGATCGGACTGGACGACGTTCCGGGAATCGTCGGCTAGCTCGGGATCGGACAGGACTTGCTGAAACAACTGCGCGGCGGATCCCGGGTCGTCTGCCCCGCACCACAGCACCCGGCCCTTCAGATAACGGGCGATGGTGGAACGTTCGTCGATCTCGAGAGCCTGATCGAAGAGCTCGATCGATGCATCGACATCGGCATTGCCGTCCCAGGCCATCCATCCCAACCTGACAAGGGCGACAACAACCTGCGTATCGCTTGCATCGGCCGATTGCACGACTGCGAAGTAGAGAGGGAACGCCGACCGGTAATCACCTGACTCGTAGTAACGCTCAGCAAGGGCGATACGCATCCCGTCCAACTCAGGTTGATCGGCGTTGGCCGCTATCACCGCTTCCAGTGTCTCGTTGGAGACATCGGCGA
>CAZSOF010000294.1:0-3337 GCA_964607685.1 uncultured Acidimicrobiaceae bacterium
ATCACGTAGTCGGCGTCCGCCGGTCGCTTGTCCCAGTGAACCTCGCTGGCGCCGAGTGCGATCAGCCGCTGAATCTCGCGGGTCTGGTCCTCGGAGTATAGATCGAGATGGATACGCGGGGGAATCTGCACCGAGGAGCTCGCCCGATCCAGTGACACGTTGGGCCCTGTTCCGTCCTTCGGGTACAACAGCACGAAGTCGTCACTGTCGTCCACACGACGTTCGTACCCGAGTGCCTGCTGCCAGAACTCAGTCTGCCGTTCGAGGTCGTCGACCCGAATGACTATCGACCCAACTCGAAGCATCCAGCGATGCTACCGACAACCCATATTCGATCGTCTCACGGGTGACGGCAAGCGAGCCATTGGGACGGATGCTCTGAGGCAGCTTCGTCGTCCCGAAGGTCGACGGAGCCGATCATGTAGCGTGTGAACGACCTCCGATGTAGCTATCGGCGACCGAGTGAACGGCAGCGTATTCTCGAAGCCCGGTGCCAAAGCGCGGTCCTCGATCGGTTCCAGAGCAGCGCCGCCACCGAAAAGGGGCAGCCATGACATCGGACGACAAATCCACGGTATCGACAGTGCAGTCCCGGGATGGCACCGAGATCGCCTTTTGGAGCTCCGGTCATGGGCCGCCCCCTCGCGGTCGCCCACGGAACACCCGCCGATCACACCCGCTGGTGGCCGTTGCTCCCATACCTGGAGTCGCACTTCACGGTGCACGCCATCGACCGGCGCGGTCGCGGAGCAAGCAAGGACTCATCGCAATACGCCCTCGAACGAGAATTCGAAGATGTAGCCGCCGCGGTTGACGCAGTAGCGGAGGCTACGGGAGGCCTGGTCAACCTATACGGACACTCTCACGGCGGCATCGTCGCCTTCGGTGCCGCAACACTCACCTCCAACATTCACCGGCTTGTTCTCTATGAGGGCTGGCCCGTCCCCAACCCATCGGTGTTCGCATTGCCGGAGGGGGTGGACACGCGTATGGACGCGCTGATGGCCGCCGGGGACCGTGACGCCGTGGTGGAACTTCTCTTCCGCGAGCTCGAGGACATGTCCGATCGGGACATGGCGGCCTTCAAAGCGGCCCCTTCCTGGCCGCGGCGGGTGGCTGCCGCGCACACCATCACCCGGGAGGTTCGCGGCGAGCTCACGGCTCGGCTCGACCCGGAACTGGCTCGTACCATCACCGTGCCCGTCCTCTTGGTCATTGGCGAGAACAGCTTCGACCCGAGCAAGCCAGACGTAGAGAAGCTGGCGGCCACGCTTCCCGACGCCCGCATCACGGTTCTCCCCGGCCAAGGGCCCGTTGCCGATGTTCTCGCCCCCGACCTGTTCGCAGACCAGGTCGTGGCCTTCCTGGAGAGCAGCTGATGACTCCGGCGCGACCGAATACGGTACGTCGCTCGGTCGCACCGGACATCGCTGTGATGGAGGGTCTACTCGACTCCCATCGCCTCCATCACAGCTTGAATGTTCGCCAAAGCGTTCTCAAGAGACGCATCGAGATCAGCCAGCGGATAGACCTTGATGTCAGAGAACTGAGCCAGTGGCCATCGACCCATGATCGCGTCCAGCTCATCGTGGCTTTCGACGTTGGCGATACCAGCTCCGGCGACCTGGCCTGCGAACGTCCACGCCTGCTCGATCTTGCCTGCGTCACGGTTCTCCGCAAGCCAGGCCTGGAACATCCTCAAGGCGGGTGCTGCCATCTCCGGCGGTAGGGGCTGGCGGCTTTCGGTGATTACTAGATAGCGCATCTGTTCCCTTTCTCCCCGGCGTGAGACTCATCCGACCAGACAAACCTACTCAGGTATGGCGCGCCGCGTGGGCGACGATGTCTCTGCCCCTCGGCACCTCCCAGACTCCGCCAGCATCGGCGCCGGAGGTCAATGCACCATGTAGTGCGACACAGTGGTCTCACGGTCAACGAGGTAGCGGTCGTCCTCCGGATAGAACACCGCATTCTCGATCTTCTCTCCGGCGAAAGCCTCGATGGACTCCAGCGACTCCCAGAAGCTGATCGTGAGGAATTCGGTGCGCCCGTCAACCGGCCTGCTCAACAGGTAAGCCCCCTGGTTGCCCGGCGTGGCCTCGTATTCGGAGATACCAGTGTCTTTGATGTAGGACGCATACTCCTCGGCGTCCTCCGAACGGGTCCAACCCCGCCAGATGCGAACGATCATGGGGACACCTCGCTACCGCACATTACGGCCGTGGAGCCTATCAACGCTCGAGCTCGACCCTCGTCGGCACCCGAATCCAGTTTGGGTTCGGGTGTGTCCCCTCATCCAACCGGAGATGTCTCGGCCAGGCCTAGCCAGAGAAGCCACGAAACCAAGCCGAGAAGGATGATGGCAAAGACGGTGTTCATGACCGCGCCCGGCCGTCTGGCACCGGTCATCAGATCGCGATCCGCCGCCAGACTCGCCACAACGATGCCGCTTACCGTCATCACGCCAACACCGAACCAGCCGAGCGCGGTGGGAAGCCCACCCTCGACCAGAATCAGAATGCTCACGCCCAGCATCCACACGAGGACAGCGACGAAGGTGAGGGTGTTGAGCACCGCGACCCGCGTGAAGTCGACCCGGCCGGTGAGCACCATCAGGGTCAACACAAACGAAACGGCTGCAGCCACCACACCGATGATGGTTAGCGCCCACATCCATGCGGCCTGTCCGACATAGAAGCGATGGGCCTCGACCATCGCCCAGATGGCCAACCCATAGAACGCCAGAAAGAACCAGTTGGAAGCCCGGTCGGCGATCTCACTATCGGTCGCGAAGAACGTCATCAACAACCCGGCTGCGGCCAGCAACGAAACACCCGCCAAGATCGCGGAGACACCCATGACTTCCTCCCATTTCAGCTTTGACGATTCACCGACGAAGACGCCATTGGGGAGTCGCCAGGATAGAAACCGCTGCAGACGAGACCCAACTGGGTCAGACTCCGGCCACGTCTAACTACAAGCGAACACTACCGGCCGCCGGAATCACAAGCCGACGAACGGGACGTCTTGGCGATCTCGACCATCTCGCCACCAAGCAGGCGGTCCGACTTGTCGCTTCCCCTCGCCAGCGGATTCATCGAGTCCAGGCGGCCACCCGTTGACTCCAGGTGTAATCGAATTCCCGGTGGCTGGCCACGCCGGCAGGCGTGTGGTCGCCAGAACCCCTCGATGGTGCAAGAGACGCCCGACTCAGCGGTAGCGTGGCCATGTATGGAGAAGCACTTTTCTGGTCGGCAGCCGGGAATCGAGTCGATCGGTGCTGTCACCCTTGCCACCCACGACATGGCCAGCTCCTTCCACTTCTACACCGCGCTTG
>CAZSOF010000295.1:0-3298 GCA_964607685.1 uncultured Acidimicrobiaceae bacterium
TGTTCCAACAACCTCTACGCGATCTCGGTTCCGTTCGAGAAACAGACCGGCGCAAGAACCATCGCCCAAAAGGCGGAGGCGTACGGGTTTGACGGGTTCCGGGTGGACGGGATGGATGCGATCGCCATATACCTGGCGACACGTCTCGCCGCTCGCCGGGCCCGGGACGGTCGAGGTCCAACACTGATCGAGGCCATGACCTACCGGTACGGCCCACACGCCACGGCCGATGACCCGTCCCTCTATCGCTCCGACGAAGAGGTGGCGGAGTGGAGGCAGAAGGATCCCATCGAGCGACTCCGTCGCTTCTTGGAGAACCGGGGTGAGTGGGACGAGGGGGCCGCCGAGAAGGTGGAGATGGAGATCACCGAATCCGTCGACGCTGCGGTAACGGCCCTGGAGGCGGAGCCACTACCCAAGCGTGACGACACCGTCCGCCATGCCTACGCGCGGATACCCGCCCATGTCGTAGAGCAACTGCACGCCATGCAGCGATCGCACGCGGAGCCCGAGACAATCTTCACCGACCGCGAGATCTGGGCCGTCGGCCGCGACGAGCTGCCCGACGGGCCCACCGAGTCGCAAACGATGGCAGAGGCCATCAATGCGGCCATCGCCGAGGCCATGGAGCGGGACGACGAGGTGATCGTTCTCGGCGAAGACGTCGGGCTGGCCGGCGGCGTCTTCCGCATCACAGAAGGGCTGCAGAAGAAATACGGAGAGAGTCGTGTCATGGACACTCCCCTCAACGAGTCGGGAATCGTGGGTGCCGCAATTGGCATGGCGCTAGCCGGGGCAAGACCCATAGCCGAGATCCAATTCGACGGGTTCGTGTATGCAGCATTCGACCAGATCGTCAATCATCTCGGCCGGTTCCGCTTCCGCACCCGCGGTCACTCCTCGGTGCCGGTGGTGGTCCGCTTCCCCTCCGGCGCCGGGATCGCCGCCCATGAGCATCACTGCGATTCACCCGAGGCCTACTTCGTCCACGCTCCCGGCCTGGTGGTGATCTGTCCCTCGACCCCCATCGACGCCAAGGGTCTTCTCGCTGCCGCGCTCGTAGCTGATGATCCGGTGATCTTTCTCGAGCCGAAGGTCCTCTATCGGGCAGGTCGTGAGAATGTCCCCACGGGTCATTACACGCTCCCCATAGGCCGCGCCCGAATCCGACAAGAGGGCAGCGAGCTCACACTGGTGACCTATGGGGGCATGGTCCCCGTCTCACTGGAGGCGGCCAGGCAGTCAGGGCACTCGATCGAGTTGATCGACCTGAGGACACTCTTTCCCTGGGACAGGGAGACGGTCCTCGACTCGGTGGCCAAGACGGGACGCCTGCTTCTGGTGCAGGAACCGCAGGGAAGTGCCGGGGTGGCTGCCGAGGTGGCGGCCGTGGTGAGCGAGAGGGCCCTATACGATCTCGAGGCCCCGATCGTGAGAATCACCGGGTTCGATGTCCCGTGGCCCCAGTTCGCCATCGAGAGGCACGCCCTCATCGACGTCGACCGGGTGGTTGCCGGCATTGAACAGGTGCTGGCCGGTTGAGCGGAAACAAGACTGTCGCGATCTTCGGATCGTCCACCATCCAAACCGGCACCCAGGCATGGGATGATGCCGAGATGGTCGGATCTCGGTGTGCCACGGCCGGACTGGCGGTGATCACCGGCGGGTATGGAGGGACGATGGAGGCCGCCTCCAAGGGCGCCGCCGAGGCAGGTGGTGTGGTGATCGGTGTCACGGCACCGGCTCTATTCGTCGACCGTGCCGGAGCCAACCCCTATGTCGGAGAGGAGGTGCAAGCCCACAGCCTCACTCACCGGCTCGGCATCCTCACCGAGCGTGCCGACGGCGTGATAGCGCTTCCCGGCTCGATCGGTACGGTCACCGAGTTGCTGATTGCCTGGAACCACAACTACTTGAGCCGCAATCATGGAGGGACCCGTCTCCCCACCGCCGCGGTGGGTGACGCCTGGAGAAGCGTCGCCGGCACCCTGGAAGAAAAGGCGGATGCAGATCCGACAGACATCCACCTCGCCGAGACGGCTGAGGCTGCGGTCGACTGGCTACTTCGGCAACCGGAGATCGTTTGATATCGGCTTTGTCGGCTCTAGCTTGTGTTGTCCGTGAGCCACCTCCGCCCCGAGGACAGAGAGGCCTTTCGCGGACAATGGTCGTGTCGTAAGGGCCGGCATCTGTATGGGGAATCCAAGAAGGTCGGTGGAGGAATCCTGCGTCGCGTCTGCGAGGCCTGCGGCGAAGTGACCATCGATCTCACCGTTGCCGATGAGTTGACGACACCGCTCGTGCGTCGGCCGGACAAGGTGTCGTCGCTCGCCAAGAGAGATACCGGACAGAAGTTCGCCTGACCTACTCTGTCCCGCCGTGACTCGGGTCATCAACGCTGCCGGTGGACTGGTCTTCCGGGAGACTGCCAAAGGCAAGTTTCGCGTCCTGGTCGCGCATCGTCCGCGCTATGACGATTGGGGTCTTCCCAAGGGCAAGACGGACCCGGGTGAGACTGCCGAGCAAGCCGCGGTACGGGAGGTCCTCGAGGAGACCGGTTTCCATTGCCGCATCGTTGCCCCATTGGCGACCACCCGCTACCGGATAAACGGCGGGGTCAAAGAGGTCAAATGGTTCGCGATGCGGCCTTTGCCCGACAGCCCCGGGTTCGAGAAGAACAAGGAGGTCGACGAGGTCCGCTGGCTCAGCCGCAAGAAGGCCAGGGCGTTGCTCGACTACCAGAACGATCGCGATCTGGTGGCAGATCCCAACTTCAAGAAGCTGGCCCGCACCGGCACCCTCTTCCTGCTCAGGCATGGCACCGCGGGAGACCGCGCCAAATGGAATGGGCTCGACGCCGCTCGCCCATTGACCAAGAAGGGGTGGCGCCAGGCCCGGAGCATCGCCGAGTCACTGAGCACAGAAGGCATCGAACGCATCTACACCAGCCCGTACACCCGATGTGTGCAAACCGTCGAGCCAATCGCCGAGGCCACCGGCGCTGCGGTCGTGGAGCACCAGGCATTGGCAGAAGGGCCGGACATCGACGCCGCCTATCAGTTGGTGGATGCCCTCGTCGGTTACAACGCGGTCCTCTGCACTCACGGAGATGTGATACCGGCCGTGATCAACCGAATGATGTGGGCCGGGTTGACCCTCGACTCGCGTTTCTACTGCTCCAAGGGCTCGATGTGGAAGATCGGCCTCGAAGGCGGTCGCTTCACCACCGGGCACTACCTCCCCCCGCCCGACGGTTGACATCGAAGAACATTGTGCATACCAACCGGCTCAGCCGGTT
>CAZSOF010000296.1:0-3295 GCA_964607685.1 uncultured Acidimicrobiaceae bacterium
CCTACGCTCCGTGGCATCAGCTCGCAGCGCAGATCCAGCTCATTCCATTGGTCACAGGCGGCAACCATCTCGTTGGTGACTGCCGTCTTCATTGCCGCGTGCGGGTCAGATCCTCAGGGAAACGTCGATGTTGAGTCGCTCCCCTCTCTCGCCGTCGACGAGTTCCGGGCCGCGTTGGAGACCTCAGATCAGCCTCTTGTTGTCAACGTGTGGGCCTCCTGGTGTGGCCCTTGCCGGTCGGAGGCACCACTGCTTCGCCAGGCCCATGAGCGGTACGGCGACCGGATTCGGTTCGTGGGTATCGACGTTCAAGACGTGCAGGGCCCCGCCTTGGATTTCCTCTCCGAGTTCGGAATCACATACGACAACTTCTTTGACCCGGACGGAGCGATCCCCGCCAGTCTCAGCGGGTTTGGCGTTCCGCTCACCTACTTCTTTGCTGCCGGGGGAGAGCAGATCTTTCTCCAATCCGGAGTCATCGACGAACGCACTCTTGCGCTGCAGATCGACGAGCTCTTGGCCAGGCCGTAGGTGGAATTCACTCTTCTCTGGCAGGCACTGCTGGCAGTCGCAGCCGCCTTGGGGGTCGCCCGGTTCCAGCAGCGACGCGGGCTTATCCCCGCCGAACTGGGGATCGGCGATTGGATCCTCGGTGCCGCGGTTGTCGGCCTTCTCGTCGGCAGGCTGACTGCCATGTTGAGCCAGGGCGTCAACCCGCTTGTCAATCTCTCGGACGTCATGATTGTCCGAGGGGGTGTCGATACTGGCGCAGCATCAATAGCTGCCCTGGTCACTCTCGCCTGGGGTCTGCGTGACGACTTGTGGCCCGGCCTCGACGCCGCGGCACCGGCCGCCCTGGCGGGACTGGCCGGATGGCATGCAGGATGCCTGTTTCGATCGGCGTGTCTGGGGGCTCCGTCGACACTCCCGTGGGCCTGGGCGCAAGCGGGCAGCCCGATCACCAGACACCCGACCGAGTTGTACGCCTCCGGCCTCCTTGTCATCGCTGCCGTGCTTGCCTACCGGTCGGCCACACGGTGGCGTTCCGGAGTCCTTGCCGGATCTGCCCTGGCGGTCGCCGCGTTCAGCCGTCTCATCACGCATCCGCTCCGACCCACCCTGAGCAATCGGGTGGTGGGCTGGTATCTGACGGGGATCGTGGTCGGGTTGGTTGTTGTCATCATCCGGCTCATTCCATTCCGTGAGAGGCGCGGCGGCCCGCCCCCAACCGATACAACAGGTTGAGGCCCACCAGCATGTGGGGGTAGTGGAGCAGAGCCGACAGGATTCCGGCGATGGCACCATCTCGCCCCCAGCGACCGAGGCAGTGTCGTCGTGGACGGTTTCCCATGAGTCTCGCCGTGACACATAGGCTTTGGCCGTGCCGACGTGGAAAGCGATCGTTCAGGCTGAACCAGAGTTCGCCAGCCTGCCCGAGGTGCGTGGCGAACCTTCGGCCCGAAGCGTTGCGATCGTCTTGTGGCGGCCGGCGTCGAACAACCGTCGCACCCGTCGCCGGCCCGGTGGTGCCTCGGTCCGTCAAGAGACCGTTTTCTGCGCGAGTTGGTCACCACCGTTCGAAGGTCCTCTTGTGCCCCTTGGGACACACAGACTCCCACCACCAGTCATACATGGGAGCTCCTCCAGGTTCGACCACCTGCTCAATGGGTGAGTGTCTCGAGCAGTACCAGACGGCACAGGCGAAGCAGTAGTTGCCCGTCGACTGTGAGTCCTGTTGCCGAAGCTCTTCGAGGTCGCCTTTCCGCCATGGGGTGAGAGGGTCGTCATCTGATTCCACTTGTGTGGTCCAGGCTCCCGTACCAGAGGTAGTCACCATGAGCCGCCGGTGATCGACGTCGACTGGTGGGGTATCGGCATGCCAGCCGGGCGGGACGACACCAGCCTCCAGGACTTGGACGGTGGTTGCCGGTTGGCCACAGACCGAACAGGAGAACACAATTTCGTCGGTGCTATCGGCTGCACGCATCGTCTTCCTCATCGGAAGAGAAGCTATCGGAATCCGACCGACGCTCCGGAGAACCCCATCGTTCGGACCCGAAATAGGTGCAGTTGGAGTCATAAGGGCAACGATTACAGGCGATTACGAGGGTTGGTGGCGGTCCGCGTCAAACGTATGTCAAACACACCACGGTGGCACATGCGAGGTCGATTTTCCGCTCGATATGTGATGCCATGAAGAGCGGGGGCCTCCCTGCTCTTTGACCCGAGACGAGACTCGGGTCTTGTCATTCGTCGAGACAAGGAGGCCCCGGATGACACGTTACGTGGGTGTGGATCTGCATCGTCGCCGGTCGGTGATCGTGGTGTTGGATTCGGATGGCACCGAGTTGTGGACGAATCGGATCGACAATGACCCGTTGACTCTGGGTTTGGAGATAGAGAAGGCGGGCCCTGATCCTGAGGTGGTGTTGGAGGCGACGTGGGGGTGGTATTGGGCTGCGGATGTGATCAGCCAGGCGGGTGGCCGTGTCCATCTGGCGCATCCTCTGGGGATCAAGGGTTTTGAGAATCGGCGGGTGAAGAACGATCGTATCGATGCTCGGCTGTTGGCCGACCTGCTGCGGATGGGGCGACTACCAGAGTCTTGGATCGCACCAGAGGACGTCCGTTATCAGCGGGAACTGGTCCGTTACCGGAGGAAACTGTCGCAGCTGCGGGCCGGGTTGAAAGCTCAGGTGCATGCCGTGTTGGGCAAGGAGGGCCTGCGGCCTCCGATACCCACCTGTGGGGTCCGGGCGGCAACCTCTGGTTGGACGAAACGGACATGGCCGACGCCTATGAGACTCGAGTGAGATCACTGCGGCGGCTCATTCATTTCTATGACACCGAGATCACCCAACTCGACGCCCGTATCGCTGACATGTTCCAAGACGACCAGGGCTATGAGGTGATCCAACAGCTCAACGGTGTCGGCCCGGTGCTCGCTGCGGTCTTCTGCGCTGAACTCGGTGACGTCACCAGGTTCGCATCAGCGAAAGCAATCTGCTCCTGGGCTGGACTCACCCCGCGACACCGCGAGTCGGACACGACCGTCCACCGTGGGTCGATCACCAAACAAGGATCAGGGTTGGTCCGCTGGGCGGCCATCGAAGCCATCTCCCGAAACCACGACGACCACCCCATCAAAATCCACTACCGGCGGGTTTCTGAACGACGAGGCCGCAACAAAGGCAGGGTGGCTGCAGCCCGCAAACTCCTCACGTTGGTCTACTACGGGTTACCCGACGGCGAGATCCGGAGCCTCGTTCCGCCCGAGGCCACGTGACTGGCGGAC
>CAZSOF010000297.1:0-3263 GCA_964607685.1 uncultured Acidimicrobiaceae bacterium
GCGATAGTGCCGGTGCTGGTGGGATCAGGTCTCGCATATGGGGAGGAAGTTCTCCGTTGGGACGTCTTCGCGTGGGCTCTGCTCGGGGCGCTCGCCGTTCAGGTCGCGGCCAACTTCGCCAACGACGCCTCCGACGCCAAACGCGGCGTCGACACCGAAGCGCGGCTAGGACCACCCCGCATGGTGGCTCAAGGCGTGATCGGCTCTCGCCAGATGTGGGTTGCTACCTGGATCTCGATTGCGGTGGCAGGCGTGGCCGGCGTCGCCCTGACCCTCGTCGCCGGGTGGGTGGTCCTGGTGATCGGGGCCGCATCGCTCATCGCAATGCTGGGCTATGTGGGAGGGCCGGTTCCCTACGGGTACCGGGGGCTCGGTGAGGTGTTCGTCTTCATCTTCTTCGGTCTGGTGGCAACGGTGGGCTCCAGATACGTGCACGACATGACCGCTCCCCTGTCTGCCTGGCTCCTCGCCATCCCCGTGGGCCTGCTGGTCACCGCCATCCTGGTGGCCAACAACTACCGGGACATCGACACCGATGAGGCGACCGGGAAGCGAACACTGGCGGTGGTGATCGGTAGGTCCCGAACCCGTGCCCTCTTCGCCATCCTCATCTACGGGTCATTTGTGGCCATCGCCGTCTTCGCCGTTGCCGGCTGGACACCGCTGGCCACGCTTTTTGCCGGTTTTCTCCTCCCCTTCGCCACCATTCCGGTCCGGATCGTCTACACCAAGACGGACGGGCCCTCTTTGATCAGGGCTCTGAAGGGGACCGCTCGGCTACATCTGTGGGTTGGCGTCGCATTGGCCGCTGCGGCCGCCTTCGCGCCTTGAAACCGCAGCCACCCCTGGAGTCGTCCAATCCGGCATGAAGCGCTTCGCCCTCCTCATCGTCGTGGCGTCAACAACCACCGCCTGCCTCGGGTCGGACTTCGAAGCCAGCATCGAAGGGAGCTGGCAACTCACCTCCGGAACCGTCGATGGCGCGGCCATCCCGATCATCGACTCTCATCCAATCACCATCGATTTCCAGGATGGAGAGGTCGGGGGCACGGCCTCGTGCAATCATTATGGGGGGACCTACCAGCTGTCCGGCTCATCGATTTCTTTTGGTGTCCTGGCAATGACCGAGATGGCGTGCTTCCCCGAGGAGACCATGGAAGCAGAGGCCCTGTATGCGGCGGGCCTCTCCATGGTCGACGAGGTTGCCGTGACAGGTGGGGAGCTGATGCTGAGTGGTGAGACGACCGAGCTGGTCTTCGAAGCCCTCGAGCCGGTGCCGGACGCCGAGTTGACCGACACCGTGTGGCTGCTCGACGGGCTGATCTCAGGTGACGCCGTCTCGTCGGTGAGTGGAGAACGGGCCACACTCGAGTTCTTCACCGACGGCTCCGTGCTAGGGGGGACGGGCTGCCGCACTCTCTCCGGGCAATACGTCATCTCTGGTGCCGAGGTCGCTATGACCGAGTTGGCCGCGCTCGGAGAGGAATGCCCCCCGGACCTTCAGGCCCAGGACGATCACGTCCTCTCGACCCTCGAGGGGCCCTTCCGGGTGGAGATCGACGGGAACCGCCTGACGATCCGGACACGAGGCGATCAGGGCGTCAGCTACGTCGCCGAGGGATGATCTATAGCCATATGTAGACGACCGTCGCCGCCAGCAACAGACCCAGAGTCACGCTGAGGAGCCGAGAGCCTCTTCCGGCGAGGAGTTGACTGAGGAAGGTGCCACCGGCCGCCCAGATCAGGGCCGATGGAAACACCACAGCCATGATCGTCAAGACCATCAGCGCCGCGCCGAGAAAGAGCGGCAAGTCGTCAGGTCGAAAAGTGGTGAACGCGGCAACGACGAAGACCCATGCCTTGGGGTTCACGTACTGAAACGCCACTGCCTGCCACAACCAGAGCGGCCGGGCCACGTTGTTCTGTTGGACGGGGCCGATACCGGCGACCTGGAATGCGAGGTAGAGCAGGTAGATCGAACCGATCACCTTGAGCCCCAGCTCGAGCTGGGGTACGGCTTCGAGCAGCACGCCGATTCCTGCGGCCACCGCAACCGCCATGCTTCCCACACCCAGCACCACGCCTGTCAGATGGGGCAAGGTGGGCCGCAAGCCAAACTGCACTCCGGACGCCCACAGCATGATGTTGTTGGGACCCGGAGTTGCGGCGGCTACGAAGGAGAAGACGGCCAGCGCCCAGAGGTCGCTCATTTCCGGGAGTTGCAGGCCGGGGCGATGTGCATCGTGCCGATCGTACGATCGGCAATCAGGGGTGTATTCCTGAAGCCGCACAGGATGGCTGCCTCCGGTCCAGAAGATTCCATTCCCCCTGGTCATGAGGTCTTTCGTGGATTGGGGGTCGGAGGAGTCGATTCTGTCGTGGGGGGAACGTATGTTCGATGATATGGATTTGGGGAGGGAATCAAACGATCGGGTTGAGCAGGCTCTCGACCATTTCTCAGGGTTGGTGTCGGCTGGTTGGGCCAGCGTTTGTCAGCTGATTGCCGTCGTTGACCGGCGTCAGTCGTGGATGGATGACGGCGCCAGGAGTCTCACCGATTGGGTGGCGGCCAGGCTGCGGATACGCCACCGGACCGCCGGACAGTTGGTGGCGATTGCCCGGCGTCTGGCGGATCTTCCGGTTTTCGGCCAACGTTTGCTGCTGGTGAATTGTCGTTGGATCAGGTGGATGCCATCTCTGTGTTGGCCACCGTTGACACCGAACAGGACCTGATCGGAGAGGTGTTGGGGTGGTCCAACCATGCTCTGGATCGTCGCGCCCGCCGGAGAAAAGGTGTCACCGCAGAGGACGAGAGGACGGTCTGGGAGCGGCGTCGGCTGGTCAGACAATGGAATCTGGACGAATCCGAACTCAGATTCCGGGGGCAACCTGTCTGCTGTGGAAGGCCGGATTCTGGATGAGGCCATCGACTCCCGGGTCGAGGAGATAGGTCCCAACCCGGACAGCGGCAGGTTCGACCACCATCAGACCCGCAGTGTCGACGCCCTGGTGGAAATGGCGGCCACCGGCAATGGCGTCGGCTCATCAATTCACCAGGTGACGGTTTTCGCCGACCTGGAAGCACTGACCACAGAAACCCACGGCTCCGCCGAGTGGGACAACACCGCTCCCTCCCCCAACCAGACCGCACAACGACTGGCATGTGACGCCACGGTGAGGACCATCATCAGAGATGGTGCTCGGGTGGTGGGTATCGGCAGGAAGAGCCGCCGCATCCCCGACTGGCTGCGGGAACTCGTCTA
>CAZSOF010000298.1:0-1805 GCA_964607685.1 uncultured Acidimicrobiaceae bacterium
AGCGAAGCGGTTCTCGATGCGGCCAAGACGTTGTTCGCCCGCAAGGGATTCGATGGCACGTCGGTACGTGACATCTGTCGCGAAGCCGGGGTAAGTGCCAATGCGGTTCACTACCACTTCGGCTCCAAAGGAACTCTCTATCGATCGATCCTCGACCGTTTCATGCAGCAACGAATGGCCTCGGCAGAGCGCATGCTCTCTGCCCAGCCGGAGGATCTGGCAGAGCTGCGGCTGAGGCTCATCCTCTTCTGCGAGGAGATGATGATCTCAATGCTCGACGACCCCGACACTCTGAGGATCGCACTCGACGAGATGCTTGGTGGCTTCGCCCGTGGACGCGAACAGGTGGCAGAAGCCATCAGAGCCCACGAGGAGCGGCTAACCGACTTCCTCGTCTCTGCTCAGTCTCGCCGGTTGCTGCGTGAAGAGGTCGACGTCGCCATCGTCTCAGGCACGTTGTTGGAGCGGGTTCTCAACCAGGTCCGATACATCGAAGTCCACGCGGAGCTATGGAACACCACGCCTGTGGACCCGGAATATCGGCGCCACTGGATCGAACAAATGGTCGATCTCTGCATCTACGGAGCAGCCATCCAAGACGACTCGAGCCGACGTGTGTTGGCGTCAGGGTCAAGCGAATAGAGGAGTAGTCAGTGCACTTCGATCTCGAAATCACCGTCAACCGTCCCATCGACGAGGTATTCAGATACGCCGCCGACATCGAGCACGTACCGGAATGGGCCAAACCGGCAATAACACGCGAGAAACTCAGTACAGGACCGGTCGGTGTCGGAACTCGATATCGCGCAGTCGACCAGATGCCTGGCCGGCGAATCGAATTCATCGAGGAAGTGACGGTCTACGAGCCCAACGAACGCGCTTCGTTCACCTTGGGCGAGCCGATCAACGGCGAGATCGATGCACGGTTCCAGCCCCTCGAAGACAGCACGAGGGTCGACTTTACGGTTGCCCTCCAACCCACCGGTTTGATGGGTCTTCTCGGCCCGGTGTTGGCCAGACCGATGAGAAGAATGTTCGAAAAGGACCTCGCCAACCTGAAGGCGACACTCGAAGCCAACTGAGCGAACTAACAATCGAGCAGGAATCCGAGGTTCATCTGCAACTCGCTAGATCGCTCTCTGCGTCCCGTCTGACAGATCGAACGACGGGGAACGCGACGCCTACGCAAGAGTCAGCGGTGAATCGAGCACGAGCGGACCCAAACCTGGACCGGTTGTGGAGCCTCTGTGGGGCCGGGGAACCCGGCCAACGGTTTCATGCTGCCATAGCGGGTACCTGGCGAGATTGATGTCTGCGTTTTGGCCATACCGGAATCAAAGCGACGTCGAGGCGATTCAACAGTGCCCTACCTTGGTCCGCCCCTTCCCTGGCCAACACGATCGAGGGTCTGATCCATTTCCAGCCTTCTGCAGTCCATACTGAATAGGTAGAAGAATCAGGAGGATCCCATGGTCAACCTCGTCTACGCAATCAGCTCGTCACTCGACGGTTACGTCGCCGACGAGAACGGCAACTTCGACTGGACTCGGCCATCCGGGGACGCGCATGCCTTCTTCAACGAACTTCAACGAACTTCAACGATCGATCGGCACCTTCCTTTGCGGCCGTCGCATGTACGAGACGATGAGGGTGTGGGACACGTTTCTCCTCAACGACCTCTCCGAGGTAGAACGCGGGTTCGCCGAGGCTTGGCGGGATACCGACAAGGTTGTCTACTCATCCACCCTGGACGCCGTGTCGGAACCGCGGACTCGCCTGGAGCGGAAGTTCGACCCCGAAGTGGT
>CAZSOF010000298.1:1905-3258 GCA_964607685.1 uncultured Acidimicrobiaceae bacterium
CAGCATCGGGACCTTTTCCCCTAGCCCGAATGCGCCCCAGGAACATAGATGTGGTGCCAGCCGAGGCAGGAGTGATGGCTTAGTGCGTCGCCTCCCTGGAACGAAGGTGCCGATGATGTGCCTTCTTGCCCTGCTCTCCGTCGCCTCCTGCAGTGCCGAAGCTGAAGTCTCCAGAGAGGAGATGGTTCAACTCGTCCAGACAAAGGCGGTCGCATTCTCGGACTTGAACCTGTCGTCGGAGATCCTCGAAGATCTGGCATCTCACCGCGTCGTGGTGCTGGGCGAGACGCATCGTCTGCGAGAGCATTGGGAGTTCCTGGCGATGCTGGTTGAAGATCTCCATGGGTCGGGCTTCCGTCAGGTATTGATCGAGGCGCCCCATATGGCCGAATGGCTCTACGACGACTATGTCCACGGTGGGGTTCTGGCACCCGGCTGGGAGCCACCCAAATTCTACGAAGATCGTCTGGCAGGGATCCGTGAAATCAACGAAGGACTGGAGCCCGGCGAACGGATCCGAGTCCGCGCGATCGATGTCAACGAGGAGCACCACGGAGGTGGGCGGGCATTCAGAGACGTCCTCGGATCGCTTGTCCACATCCTTGGAGATGCTGGGCCGGTAGGGGCGTTCACCGCAACACCAGCTGGATCACCCGAGGAGCAACGGGAGTCCATCGAGCGCTTGAGTGCATCGCTGCGCTCTGAGTCGTCGACTCTCAGTGAGGAGTGGGGTCCCGAGTGGTTTGCACACGTGGAGGAGATGGTCGAGGTCGAACGGGCCAGTATCGACATCAGGGAGTACAGGCAGTCAGATGACGATCGAGCTGCGCGCGCACGTGAGGAAAAGATCAAAGAGCTGGTGGAATCTCGGCTGGCAAACGACGAGGGGCGCTCGGTGATCAACGTCGGGGGGCACCATGCTCAAAAGTCACCTCTAATGGGAACAAGCCAAGAGTGGCTCGGCGACTACCTGGCACATCGGAGCGGGGCCGCAGAGGGTTCGGTCTTCATCATCGGGTTCACGTCGGCGGAGACGGTTCTGGAATTGGGAGCGCCAGGCAGTCCCTCCAACATCGTGGAGTCATCTCCCGAAAACGAGCTGCTGCGTCTGATGGCCGAGACCTGGCCGGACCTGAACGTGTACCTGCCACTGGATGATCCCATGTTCTCGGAGAAGCGCGTCGCTTACAACAGCGAGGACGTCATCTATGCGGTGCAGCTCACCGACGTCTTCGATGCTCTCTTCCAGTATGGGGTGGCACATCGGATGGCGGATAGCTGAGGAAGAGAGGGCGAGGGCTGAAGGACTGGACGTTCCGGGCGAACGACGGACCACCATAGAGGTCCGGCCCG
>CAZSOF010000299.1:0-3257 GCA_964607685.1 uncultured Acidimicrobiaceae bacterium
TCGACCTCCTCGAGGCCCATGAGGGCTGGGTGCACGTGGCCACGACGATGAACGGGCTCGCCCAGCCGGTGTGCACCTTTCTCGGCAAGGCGGCCCCGCGCACCACGGTGACCCAGGAAGGTCTGGCGGTCCTCACCGAGATGCTAAACCTGCGCAGCCATCCCATGAGACTCGCCAAACTGATGCGTCGCATCGACGCCATCGCCCTTGCCTCCCAGGGGGCGACGTTCAAGGAGGTGTTCGAGGCGTGCCGGGTGGACGGTCTCAGCGAAGATGACGCCTGGGTGACCACCAGCCGTGTGTTCCGGGGGAGCCTGCCCGGAGCCGGGCCCTTCACCAAAGACCTGGGCTACGGCAAGGGTCTGGTGTTGACCTTGCTCTATGTGCGGATGGCCATCAGGTTCGGGAAGACCCACCGGGTTCCCATGCTGTTCAGCGGGAAGGTCGACCTCCTGGACATGGCGGCGCTTCATCAGCTCGCCGATGAGGGGCTGGCGGAAATGCCCGAGTTCGTCCCCACACCCTTCAACGACATGCCCGCCCTGGCTTCGACTCTGGCCCTCGGCCGGTTCACGGGACAGCTCGACCTCGATCGATTGGCGGCGGACTACGAGAAGCTCTTCTGAGAACCGTTCGAGAGGGATGCTCGGTCAAGCCCGTCGCCCCTCCAATGGCGGATCGCAGCTGAATCTGAGGCATCCTGGAATCGACGGCTTCGCGCTGACGAGGTCGTTACACTCGGAACCAGGCATTACGCGCAGTTTGGCGACGATTGGTTCAGGTGCCAGGTGGGAGCGACGGCTGAGGACGCACTGACCACGGAGACCACGAGGCTCACCCGGAGGTGGTGGGTCGTCGTCGGCTGGGTCCTCCTCGGATCACTCCTCATCTGGTGGATCCTGCAACAGATGGACCTGCGGTCGTTCTGGCTTCAATTGCTCAACGGTCTCAGCTTCGGTGCCGTCCTGCTCTTCGTGGCCAGTGGTTTCACGTTGATCTTCGGCCTCATGAGGATCACCAACCTCGCTCACGGCGGCTTCTACCTCGTCGGGGGCTATGTCGGGTTCACCGCCATCCAGTACACCGACAGCTTCGCCGTGGGCCTGCTGGCGGCGGCCATCTTCGTCATGCTCCTCGGTTTTCTCATCGAGCGCGTGCTGCTTCGCCCGGTGCGGGGCCAGACCTCACCGGAGGTGCTCCTGACCATCGGGCTGGCCTTTGTCCTCGGGGATCTGTCTCTCGCCATCTGGGGTGGTGATCCCACGCCCATCCCCCTTCCCGACTTTCTCCAGGGCCCGTTGCTGGTTGGAGATTTCGCCTACCCCCGCTATCGCCTCTTCGTGATCGGCTGTGCCGTCGCGGTCAGCCTTCTCTTGTTCTATGCCGACAAGAGGACCAAGTTCGGGGCGATCGTCAGGGCAGGCGTCGACGACCGGGAGACGGTCGCCGCCTTGGGGATCAACATCAAGCTGATCTTCAGCGCCGTGTTCATGTTCGGGGCGTTCCTCGTCGGGTTCGCCGGCGTGGTCGGAGGCGGGTTCCTGACGCTTCTCCCGGGCCAAGACTTCGAGATCCTGCTCTTTGCTCTGGTTGTCGTGATCCTGGGAGGGCTGGGAAGTCTTCCCGGAGCGGTACTCGGAGCGGTTCTGGTGGGGCTGATCGACTCCTTCGCCAAGGCGCTCGCTCCCGAGCTCTCCTTCTTCACGTTGTTTGCCCCGATGGCATTGATACTTCTGATCCGGCCCGAAGGCCTACTCGGGAAGAAGCAGTGAAGCGGTTCACCATCACCACCTGGGTCAAGCTGGCCCTGCTGTTGATCGCAATCGCGGTCGGAATCGCCGCCCCCTATCTGGTGAGTCCCTTCATCACCGGCCTGCTCACCCTAGGCCTGGTCTCGGGTCTTTTCGCCATGAGCATCGACATCCTGTCCGGTTACGGGGGGTTGGTGACGTTGGGGCAGGCAGGTATCTCGGCGACCGCAGCCTACGGAGTGGGCTACATGGCAAACAACTACGACTGGGGGTTCGCCGCTCAGGTGGCAGTCGGGTTGGTTGCCGGTCTGATCGCCTCGGCGGTGTTCGCTGCGATGGCGATGCGTGCCAGCGGCGTCTACTTCATGATGATCACTCTCGCCCAGGGCATGATCATCTGGGGTCTGTCGATCCGCCTCTATCAGGTCACCGGTGCCGAAAACGGCCTCACCGGGATCGACCGCCCCCCATTCGTGTCCGCCTACTGGCAGTACTACTGGTTCGTCCTCGGGGTGGTCCTGGTGTGCTCCGCCATGATGGTGGTGGTGGTCAGGTCGCCGTTTGGCTTTGCCGTGAAGGGCCTGAGGGAGAGCGAGAGTCGGCTGCAAGTTCTCGGCTACAACCCGATGTTGCAGAAGTTCTACCTGTTCATGGTGTCCGGAGTCTTCGCCGCCATCTCCGGGCTCCTACTCGTCTACCTCAACGAGTTCATCAGCCCATCGGCCGTCACCTTGGCTGCGTCTGCCATCGGCTTGCTCGAGGCGATACTCGGGGGGTTTGGCACCTTGGTCGGCCCCATGATCGGTGCCTTCATCATCGTCTTCATGCGCAACATCGTGA
This sequence comes from uncultured Acidimicrobiaceae bacterium, assembly GCA_964607685.1. Taxonomy (GTDB): domain Bacteria; phylum Actinomycetota; class Acidimicrobiia; order Spongiisociales; family ZC4RG35; genus JANQRA01. The sequence goes on from CAZSOF010000299.1 coordinate 2,592, forward strand.
GCACCTACATAGAGCGGTGGCCTACATTGATCGGGATTCTGTTTATCGGCGTGGTCCTCTACGCCCGCGGTGGGATAGTGGGTGGCATTTCCAACCTGTGGGATCGGTGGCTGAGGCGAAGGACGGGTGGCGCGGCACTCTCAGCGGGAGTGGAGGATCGGGCGCAGGTCGAGACCGCGAAGGCTTCCCGCAGCCCATGATCGACGGCAAGACAGGAAAACCAATGAGAGAAGGAGATGAAATGAAACGTAAGCAGGCGAGATTCATCGCCATCACCGCGGTGCTGGCGATGATGATTGCGGCATGTGCCGCACCCGGCGGTGAGGAGACAACCACCAGCGCAGCAACCGAGACCACGGAGGCCCCCGCCGACACCTCGGCGACGACCGCTCCGGAGACAACCGAGGCAACCGAAGCACCTGAGGAGATGGAACCGATAAGGATCGGACTGCTGCAGCCGCTCACCGGTGGCCTGGCGGCTTCTGGCGGCGACGCACGGGCCGGTTTCGAGCTCTACTGGGAGACCAACGGGTTGGAGTCCGGGGGACGCACCATCGAGTTCCGTGTCGAGGACACCGCCGGAGATCCGGACACTGCTCTGCAGAAGGTCGACGAGCTGGTGGACAACTACGGGGCCGACATCATCATCGGCGAGCTTCTCGCCAA
>CAZSOF010000300.1:0-3220 GCA_964607685.1 uncultured Acidimicrobiaceae bacterium
ATGAGAGAGATCTCGTGCACATAGGGATGATTGCGCCACCTTGGCTCCCGGTCCCACCTCCGCTCTATGGGGGGACTGAGGAGGTGATCGATGCACTGGCGACGGGGTTGGCCGCCGCCGGTCACGATGTGACGCTGTTCGCCACCGGAGACTCATCCTGTCAGGTTCCCACAGAGTCCGTGTATGCGACTGCCGAGCGTGATCGGATGGGGGCCACGATCCCCGAGCTCTATCACACGCTCGCGGCCTACGACGGTTTGAAAGAGTGCGACGTCATCCACGACCACACCGTCGCCGGCCTCTTCGTGGCAGCGTATCTGAATAGGAGCGGCGTGGTAGCCACCAATCACGGTCCTTTCACCGAAGAGCTACAGAGGGTCTACGGCGCGGTTCAGGATCGGGTTTCGATCGTTGCGGTCTCCCACGATCAGGCCGCACGAGCACCCGACCTCCGGATTGCCCGGGTGATTCACCATGGACTCGATCCTGATGCCTTCACGCCAGGCAACGGCGGAGGCGACTACTTGTTGTTCCTCGGGAGGATGAGCCCGGACAAGGGCGCGCATCGTGCCGTTCGAGTAGCACGCGCCGCAGGTCGCCGGTTGCTGATCGCGGCCAAGATGCAGGAGCGCGCTGAACGTCGGTACTTCGACACCCAGGTCAAACCGCTGCTGGGAGACGACGTCGAATACGTTGGGGAGCCGGATCGTTCGGTCAAGAAGACCCTTCTCGCCGATGCCGAAGCATTGGTCAACCCGATCCACTGGCCCGAGCCTTTCGGGCTGGTGATGATCGAGGCTCTGGCATCGGGGACACCGGTGCTGGCATTCGCGGAAGCGTCGGCTCCCGAGATCGTCGAAGACGGCGTCACCGGCTACCTGTGCCGCGACGAGGCCGACATGGTCAGGGCCCTGTCCCGGCTCGAAGCGCTGGACCGACGTGACTGCCGGCGCACCTTCGAAGAGCGGTTCACTGTGCAAAACATGACGCGCGGGTACCTGGATCTATATGAGGAGGTCTCAGAGTCACGGAAGTCAGATCCGACTGCCGCGTGAGCTCCTACCCGTCCGTTCACGGTGGGGGCCGACGGGATCTCGTGATCGACGGGACCTGAGCCGATCTCAGCCGACACCCTGGACGATGGCGTATGTCATCGAGATCAGGAGCAAAGAAGTGGTCGTGGCAGTCACCGCCCACAGTCTCCGGTCGATACGGAACATGGGCGCTCCCATGAAGAAGATCGACCCGAAGAAGAGACCGAGCATCGGTACCAGGAGCCCAAGTCTCTCCGAAGTCCGCCATTCGATCGCCAACGCGTACTCCACCACGACCAGGAGCACGACAAAGGCGTCGAACAGAAGAGGGCCGAGATAGAGACGCCAGCCGGCCCGGCTGCGGATCAAGCTCAGGAGTGCAAGCGAGGCCGGAACGGCGAGACCCGCGATCACCGTACCCACGATTCGCTGGATCTCCCACGTCGAGACCCGGGTCACGAACCCCACGGTCTGCAGCAGGTTCACCAGGTTCACCACCACCCAGACGACAACGAGCGCGGTGCGGACGCTCACTGGGGTCCACAGTCAACGGTCGCGCCGGCTCCTGTTGGCGGCCGGCGGTCGGACCGGATAGCGGACTCCGCAGCCGGACACCAGACCAGTTCGGACATGGCGACGACACTAGGAGGGCGTGGAAAGAGGGGGTCCCGTCATGGAGAGTCGACACCACACCCGCGGGGGCATACGGCTGATTCTGTGAAGTGGCGATGAAGTCTGGTCGATAAACAAGATCGATCATGCCCACACTTCTCGTCGTCTTCAGAGGGAAGGACGACACCGAGACCGTACTCGATCGACTTTCGGCTCATGGCATCGATCGCGGCGAGATCGGGCTTGTTTGGCGTGAGAAGACCATTCGCAGGGCTGAGGACGTGGAGGTCAGCACCTACGTGGATCACTTCGACGGACCCGGCGCGGAGGCCAAGAAGGGGGCACTGGGCGGTGTCATCGGCGGCGCGACAGCGGGCGCAGGGAGTGTGCTCTTGGCCGCGGCAGGCGTGACGATCGGACCGGGAATCGCCACTCTCCTCGGTGTCCCATTCGGCGTGGCCGCGGCCGCGGCCGCCGTCGCCGGGGCTGCTGGCGGTGGGGTGTCCGGCGGGATCATCGGCGCCCTCCTCGGAGCCGCCGACAACGATGCCACCAAGGTCAACTCAACCGAGACCCAATTCCACGACTACACCGAGATCGACGGCTTTGTCATCTCCTTCGACATCCCCGACGTCCGAAACGAGGAGTTGGTGACCGTCCTACAGGACGCCGGCGCAGACGACATCACGGTCCTCGGCGTTCAGGGCAGGCATCTGCGGACCCTTCTCAACTGAGCCGGCCGGGCTTTCCTCTCGAGTCCTGACCCCCAACAGGTCAGTGGATGCGCTTCCCGTACCCAACCCATTCCCTGTCACGAAGCACGTACTTCTGGATCTTCCCCGTCGATGTCTTGGGGAGGGCTGGGACGATCTCGACCTCGTCCGGTGCCTTGAAGTGAGCCAGGTGTGATCGGACGTGGTCGATGATCTCCCGACCCTCGGCCACCTCGCCATCTTTGAGAACCACGAAGGCCTTGGGACGCTCACCCCACTTCTCATGAGGCGCCGCGACCACTGCACACTCCAGCACGGCGGGATGAGAGAGGATGGACTTCTCCACCTCGATGGTCGAGATGTTCTCCCCTCCGGAGATGATGATGTCCTTGGAGCGGTCGCGGAGGTCGATGTAGCTATCCGGATGCCATACCGCCACGTCACCCGAGTGGAAGTAGCCGCCTTGGAAGGCAGTCGCGGTGGCTTCTTCGTCATCGAAGTAGCCCTTCATCACATTGTTGCCCCTCATCACGACCTCACCCATCTCCTCCCCGCTCTGCTCGACATCCGTCATGTTCTCCCGCACCACCCGGGTGGGGTCGGCGATGATGAAGGACACACCCTGACGGGAGAGGAAGAGGGCACGCTCAGCAGCATTCATCGCCGCAACCCCGGGCTGCAGTTCGCACACCGTGTGCGGACCGTAGGTCTCGGTGAGACCGTAGACATGGATGAGACTGGCCCCGAGCTGCTCCATTGCCTCGATGATGGTGGGCGATGGCGGTGCCCCGGCGGTGGTGACCGTAAGGGGGCGATCGACCAAGTGTGCCTTCTCGTGATTGGCCAATGAGATGAGAACCG
>CAZSOF010000301.1:0-3184 GCA_964607685.1 uncultured Acidimicrobiaceae bacterium
CGATTCTCGATCTCGATGGGGCTGACCCACAGCCCACCGACCTTCATCATGTCGTCGACACGACCCTCGTAGACGTAGTGGCCGCCCTGGTCGCGGTGGTAACGGTCGCCGGAGGCAAACCAGCCATGTGCCAACTTCTCTTTCGTCCGGGCGCTCTGGTGCCAATAGAAGCTGAGGGCGCTCGGTCCCCTGATCCAGAGCTCTCCTGGCTCCCCGTCGCCCACCAAGGACCCCTCCTCGTCACGCAACTCGATCTCGTAGCCCTCGACGGGCACTCCCGAGCTTCCAGGTTGCACGGCACCCTCTCGATTGGAGCAGTAGATGTGGAGCATCTCGGTGGAGCCCAGCCCGTCGAGGATCTCGATGCCAGTCCGCTCGTGGAAACGACGCCAGGTCTCCGGTGGAAGCGGCTCGGCGGCGGACACACCGAGACGGACCGACGACCACTCGGTGGAGTCGAAGTCGGGGTGGGCCAGGATCGCCGTGAACAAAGCGGGCACCGAGAAGTAGACCGACGGGGCGTGCGACTCGACCCGCTCCAGGAGCTTGTCCGGGGTGGGTGCTCCGGTGTTGTACACCGAAGTCGCGCCAACGGAGAGGGGGAAGTGCAGGTTGTTGCCCAAACCGTAGGCGTGGAACATCTTGGTGCTGGAGAAGACGACGTCATTCTCTGTCAGCCCCAGCGTCGGCTGGGCGTAGTTCTCATACGTGGCCTTGACGTTGGCATGCCGGTGGACGACCCCCTTCGGGGGCCCGGTCGATCCCGAGCTGTACAGCCAGAACGCCATGTCATCAGGGTGGGTGGACACCGGATCCATCTCGGAATCGCCATCGGAGAGCCAGTTGTCGAGAGACACTGCGTACCCGGCGTCGCCGTTGGCCACGATGAGACGGACACTCCCTCGCCTGGCCACCTCGGGGCCTACCTTGTCCATGAAGACGGAGTCGACGACGGCCGCCGACGCATATGAGTCGTCGAGGAAGTAGCCGAAGTCCTGGGGTCGGGCCAGGAAGTTGACCGGAATCGGGACGGCACCGATGCGCATCGCACCAAGAAAGGCAGCGGGGAAGGCCGGGGTGTCGTCGAGCACCAGCAGGATCCTCTCCTCGCGATGTAGACCCAGGTCCACCAGCCGGGAGGCCACCCGACAAATCAGCGCATGCAGCTCGGCAAAAGTGACCTGTGCGTCGTGAGCGGTGATGATGGCCGTCTTCGCCTCCCTCCCCGCCTCCAGGTTGGCGTCGACGAGGGTGCTGACGTTGGCCGTGGTCTGCATGCCCAACTATCCGGCTCTGGATCCCACTTCGGTCGGCACGCTAGCCACCCTTGAGTTGACGCGCCCGCCGCTGCAACGTGGTCACGGGATCTTCACGTACTCATAGTCGGTTGGCTTTTGATCGATCCCACGGGTGGGCGGTGCTATCCAGGATGCAAACTCACCAGGCGATTGATAGTGAGGTTGCATGATCTCCTCGATGAACGCCCGATCGTCTGAGGTCGGTAGCCAGTCATCTCGAGCAATCTCCCATTCAGAATTTGAGAGCACACTTCCCTCGGGGCTGACCATGAGGTCACCGAACTCGCCGATCGTCCGGTTGAATGCCACGTGGGGCAGGGTGATCTCGTAGTCGATGCCGTGGCCGGCGATCTCCCGATTCCACCTGGAGATGCCCCCGAGGCAGTCCTCCATGAAGTCGTCCCTGAGACGGGCGTTCAAAGCGTTGAGGGCCGGAACGTCGACCGGGTTCAACCGTCCGTCGATCAACTTCATCACCGGGTAGGTGTCATTGCGCAGCTGATGGTCGTCCTCCAGTCGGTCCTCGTGAAACCTCCCCTTCAAGCCGGCGTTGAAGAAGTTGGCCGCGTTGGTCGACTCCTCGGACCCGAAGAGGTCGAGTGTCAGCGAGTAATGCAGGTTGGTCTTTCTCTGGATGGTGGGCAGGTCGATCACGCCCAGCCCACGCACCCCTTCCACGTCGTACGGGTCTTCGACGCCCGCTTCGGACATCGCCCGTGCCGTGGCCTCCACGACCCGCTTCACCCCGGTGTAGCCGACGAACATGTGATGGGCCTCTTCGGCGAGCATGAACCGGCAGGTCCTCGACAAGGGGTCGAAACCCGACTGAGCCAGCGCCTCCAACTGCATCTTCCCGTCGCGGTCGGTGAAGTAGGTGAACATGAAGAAGGAGAGCCAATCGGGTGTCTCCTCGTTGAAGGCACCCAGCATGCGAGGCCGCTCCTCGCTCCCTGACTGCCTCCGCAGCAGGTCGTTTGCCTCCTCGCGGCCGTCCCGGCCAAAGTACTTCTGCAAGAGATAGACCATCGCCCACAGGTGCCGTCCTTCTTCCACGTTCACCTGGAAGAGGTTGCGCATGTCGTAGTTGGATGGAGCGATGCTCCCCAGGTGACGTTGCTGTTCAACCGAAGCCGGCTCGGTGTCTCCCTGGATCACGATGAGTCGTCGCAGCATCGACCGGTACTCCCCGGGCACCTCCTGCCACACGGGCTCACCGAAGTGCTCCCCGCAGGGGATGCGGCGGTCGTCCTCGTCGGGGGCGAGCAAGATGCCCCAGCGATACTCGGGCATCTTGACGTACCCGAACTTGGCCCATCCCTCCTTCTCCACGCTGATCGCCGTGCGGAGATAGACATCGGCCATCTGAAATCCCTCGGGTCCCATCGACATCCACCAGTCGATATATCCGGGGTGCCAGGTTTCCAGAGCGCGTTGCAGCTTGGGGTCGTCGGCCAGACCGACGTTGTTCGGTATCAGAGCGTCGTAGTCAACCTCCTGCCAGGACATCACACCCTCCGCGGGTCGTATTCGGGTCGTATTCCGGTTCCATACCTGCGCAGAGCTCCCTCCTCACCGGAAGCGTTGGGTCGTTGAAACACCCAGTTCTGCCAGGCGGTCAGCCGTCCGAAGATCTTGGTTTCCATGGTCTCCGGCCCGGCGAACCTGAGATTGGCCTCCAGGCCGGTGAGGCCATCGGGCGAGAACGCCGCCCGCTCCTCGATCACCAGCCGCAACTCGTCCTCCCAGTCGATGTCGTCCATGGCGTCGGTGATCAGCCCTTCAGCCAGCGCCTCTTCGGCGCTGAGCCCACGGCCCAGCTCGGCCTTGGCCCGCGACAAGCCGTCGTGGTCACCCCAGAACCTGGTTTCGAGACGGGAAAGCCCGTT
>CAZSOF010000302.1:0-3165 GCA_964607685.1 uncultured Acidimicrobiaceae bacterium
GCGGGCGTGGTTCAACCCGACCTTCATGGTGACCCCACAGAACTCGATACCGGAGATCGCAGGTATCCGCACCGCGATCCTCGGCTCGGCCTGGCTGGTACTCATCACGATCCTGTTCGCCGTGCCGGTGGGCGTTGGGGCCGCCATCTACCTCGTCGAGTTCGCCAGACCGTCCCGAGTCAACGACTTCATCCAGACCAACATCAACAACCTGGCCGGCGTCCCTTCCATCATCTACGGAATGCTCGGTCTGGCGGTGCTGGTGAGAGCGCTGGAGGCCTTCACCTCGGGGGCCATCTTCACCGATGGTGTGCCACCTTCGGACAATGGGCGGACCATCGTCTCCGCCGGCATCACACTTGGCCTCCTGACGCTTCCGGTTGTCATCATCAGCGCCCAGGAGGCTCTGAAAGCCGTGCCCGACTCGCTGCGTCATGCCGGTCTGGGTCTGGGAGCCACCAGGTGGCAGACGGTCCGCAGCCAGGTGTTGCCGGTGGCGCTCCCTGGCATTCTCACCGGCGTGATCCTTGCCGTGGCCCGTGCCATCGGCGAGACGGCACCGCTGATCATGGTGGGGGCGGCCAGCTTCATCACCTTCGATCCGACTGGACCATTCTCCAAATTCACCGCTCTCCCCATCCAGATCTTTCAATGGACCGGTCGCCCCGAGGAGGAGTTTCAGCGAATCGCGGCAGCGGCGATCATCGCCTTGCTGCTGCTGCTGTTGACCCTCAACGCCGTCGCCGTGATACTTCGTAACCGCTACTCCAGGAGAGCGTGAGCGTGACTCAAGAGAAGACCACCAACCCGACAACGAGTATGGAAACGAGCGAAACACCACATACCAGCTCTCCGCAGGTCAGCGCGCGGGAGCCATCGGTGTCGTCGAGTGCGGTGCCGGCGGCTATGAGCACCGTTGACATGGACGTCTACTACGGGGATTTCAGGGCAGTACGGGAAGTGTCCATGGAGTACGCCAAGAACGAGATCACCGCCCTCATCGGCCCTTCCGGTTGTGGCAAATCGACGGTCCTGCGCTGTCTCAACCGGATGAACGACCTGATTCCCTCGGCCCGGGTCGAAGGCCAGGTGTTCTTCCACGACAGGAACATCTACGAGGACGACGTCGATCCGGTTGAGATACGGCGCCGCATCGGGATGGTCTTCCAGAAGCCAAACCCATTCTCCAAGTCGATATATGACAACGTCGCCTGGGGGGCCAAGATCAACGGCTTCAGAGGCAGCAAGTCCGACATGGATGACCTCGTCCAACGTGCCCTCACCCAGGCTGCATTGTGGGACGAGGTGAGTGACAAGCTGGGCGAGTCCGGGTATTCCTTGTCCGGTGGGCAGCAACAGCGGTTGTGCATCGCCCGGGCGGTGGCGCCCAATCCCGAGGTCCTTCTCATGGACGAGCCCTGCTCGGCACTCGACCCGATCGCCACCCTCCGCATCGAGGAGCTGATGCTGGACCTGAAGGAGAGATACACGATCATCATCGTGACCCACAACATGCAGCAGGCTGCCCGGGTGAGCGACAAGACCGCCTTCTTCAACGTCAAGCTGAACGAGGCCGGCATGCGCACCGGCTATCTCGTGGAGTTCAGCCCCACGGATCAGCTCTTCACGTCACCGAGGGAGAAGGACACCGAGGACTACATCACTGGCAGGTTCGGATGACCGACACCAAGGACACCAACGTCCACTTTCACCAGGAGCTCGATTCGCTGGAGCAGAAGGTTCTCAGCATGGTGGACCGTGCGGAGCAGATGGTCGAGATGGCGGTTCAAGCAGTCACCAGCGGCGACCAGGAACTTGCGGATCGGGTCATAGCGCTCGACGACGACATCGACGAGACCTATTTGGAGGTTCACAGAGACTGGACGTCCCTCATGGCTCGTCATCAGCCCCTGGGTTCGGATCTGCGACGGATGACAGCACTGGTCCAGCTCAACAGCACTTTCGAGCGGATGGGTGATCAATGCGTCAATATCGCCAAGATCGCCAGATTCAACGCCGGGTTGCCCAGTGTCGACAGAATCTGCGAGCAGGTCCGTGAGATGGGTGACCTGGTTCGGCCCATGATCCGAACCGCGATCGAGGCCTATGTGCGCAAAGACCTCGACGAGGCGAGGCTGCTACCGGCCATGGATCAACCCGTGGATCGGCTGAACGCCAACATGTACAAGGAGACGGTGGCCGTGGGCAGCAACCCCCAGCTGCTGGAATGGGCGACCAAGATGTTGATGGTCTCCCGAGCATTGGAGCGAGTCGGCGACCAAGCGGTCGACTTCGCCGAGCAGGCCGCCTACCTGATCACGGGCGAACGGGCCGAGTTCGCAGAGAACGGCATGGTCGGATCGACCGATGACGACAACAGCTGACGTCCGCACCCACCGCATCCTGATAATCGAGGACGAGCCGGGTCTGGCGGAGTCGGTCCGTTACACGCTCGAGTCCGAAGGCTTCGAGGTGCTGGTCGCCGCCAGTGGGGTCAATGGTCTGGATATGGCGCGCAACTCCGGCCCCGACCTGGTTTTGCTCGACTTGATGCTCCCCGAGATGTCGGGACTCGATGTCTGTCGCCAGATCAGGTCGTCTTCGGATGTCCCCATCATCATGCTGACTGCCAAGGACTCCGAGGCGGACAAGGTGACCGGTCTCGAACTGGGGGCCGACGACTACATGACCAAGCCGTTCTCGATGAGAGAGCTGATCGCCAGGGTTAGAGCCCATCTTCGGAGAGCGTCCAAGACCGGGCTTCTCGCCGAGTCCAACGAAGTGCTGCGCGGTGGTCCGATCGAGCTCGACATCGATGCCCATGTGACCCGAGTGGCAGGGACCCAGGTCGAGCTGAGGCCCAAGGAGTTCGAGTTGCTCGAATCGCTGATGCGTCGCAAGAACCGTCTCGCCGCCCGTCACACGTTGATCGACGAGGTGTGGGGGCCGTCGTATTTCGGAGACACCAAGACTCTCGATGTCCACATCAAGAGGCTTCGCGAGAAGCTGGAACGGGATTCTTCCAAGCCCAAACACATAGTCACCGTCAGAGGACTCGGGTATAAATTCGTCGATGAGTAGTCGCCCCGACTCCGGGACCCGGCTTTCGTCACGGTTCGTCACGTACTACGCCCTCACCTACTTGATCCTGATCGGGTTGATGGG
>CAZSOF010000303.1:0-3157 GCA_964607685.1 uncultured Acidimicrobiaceae bacterium
CGTGGTCACCTGGGAATCGGTCGCTGCCGACGGCTGGGCCCGGTCGGGGATTCTGAGCACGCCTCATGGCGCGGTGCGGACACCGGCGTTCATGCCGGTGGGCACCCGAGCCGCGGTCAAGGCGGTCGACACCGACGACCTCCTGGGCGTCGGCGTGGAGATCGTCCTCGCCAACACCTATCACCTGATGCTCCGCCCCGGTGCCGACCTCATCGCCGGCATGGGCGGTCTCCATGAGTTCATGAGCTGGGACGGGCCGATCCTGACCGACTCCGGTGGCTTTCAGATTTTCTCCTTGGACCCCGTGATCGACGAGGACGGAGCCACCTTCAGCTCGATCTTCGACGGCAGTGAGGTCCGATTGACGCCCGAGGACGCCATGGCCACCCAGGAACGGCTTGGCTCCGATATCGCCATGGTGCTGGATGTCTGTGTCGGGTTGCCTTCGCCACATCAAGAAGTAGAGGCCCAGATGCGACGAACTCTGCGATGGGGAGAGCGTTGTCTTCAGGCGCACTGCAGGGAAGACCAGTCCCTGTTCGGGATTGTCCAGGGCGGGGCCGATCTGGACCTCAGGGCGGAGAGTGCCCGGGAGACCGCCGCCCTCGGATTCGAGGGTGTCGCCCTCGGGGGTCTGTCGGTGGGAGAGCCGGCCGACCAGCGCAACGCAGCGATGGAGTCGGCAATCAGGGAGCTGCCGGCGGAGAAGCCGAGATATGTGATGGGTCTGGGGGACACCGATGGCCTATTGGACGCCATCGGCAGGGGAGCCGACATGTTCGATTGCGTCATACCGACCCGGTTGGCCCGACACGGAAAGGCACTCACACGGACCGGGGACTTCAACGTCAATCGCGTCGAGTTCTCAGATGACGATTCTCCGCTCGACCGCGAGTGTCGGTGTCTCACCTGCAGCCGATACAGCAGGGGCTATCTGCGTCATCTGGTCCGGATGGGCGAGCTCAGTGCCCATAGGTTGCTGACGATTCACAACCTCCGCTATGTCCTCGATCTGGTGGCCGAGGCCCGGGAGGCCATTTCTGATGGGGTCTTCGCCGAATACGTCGGCGGGGTGCGGTCGGCCCGTATCGATGGTTCGTCCTAGCTCTAGCCCAGCGCCTAACCTCGCCTGCGAACTATCCCACTCCCGGAGGAACAGTGGTCTCTGTTGTGCTCGCCCAGGAGGCGTCGGGAAGCGCCCTGCCGTCCCTCATCTTCCTGGGGCTCATGGTCGGCGTCTTCTACTTCTTGATCATCAGGCCTCAACGCAAGCGCAGCCAGACGCAAAGACAACTCTCCGAATCACTGCAAATAGGAGACGAGGTCCGCACCATTGGCGGGATCCACGGCACGGTGGTGTCGATGGATGACGACAGCGTCGTGCTGAGGGTGGAGGACGGTCGAATCCGGCTGTCCAAGCGCGCCATCGGAACCCGTGTCGGAGATGACGCGTAGGTGACCCGACGACTGGTCGGTCTGCTGATAGTCCTCGCCATCGCCTGGGGAGGTCTCGCGGTCGTGGTGACTTTGGGTTGGACTCCACGGCTTGGCCTTGATCTTCAGGGGGGAACGTCGGTGGTCCTGACCGCCCCGGAGGGAACAGATCCCGAAGTGCTCGAGGTGGCAACCGACATCATGACTCGACGCATCGAGGACTTCGGTGCGGTACAAGAGCCCGAAATCGCCATCTCCGGCGACGACACGGTGGTCGTGCAGCTCCCGGGCGTTGAAGACGAGCAGCGTGCAATCGAAGCTGTCGGCCAGACGGGTCTCCTCTCGTTCCGGCCGGTCCTGGAGAGAACTGTCGGGAGTGTGGGCCCGTTGACCGGCACCAACACACCGGGCATCGACGACGAGACGGGTCTGACGATCGTGGATGACATATCCACCGATGCCTACCTGTTGAGCCAGAGGTCCGGTGGGGACGAGGTTCTGCACGTGGGGCCCGCTGCGCTCGAGGGCGGCGATGTCGACGAGGCTCTTCCCATCTTCGACACCAACACCGGTGTTTGGGCCGTCAGCCTCGATCTGACAGGTGAAGGAGGCCAGAAGTTCGCTGCCCTCACCGGGGAGGCCGCCTTCTATCCACAAGGCGATCCACGTCGTCAGATCGCCATCGTTCTCGACGGCGCGGTCATCTCCGCTCCGGCGGTCAACCCCGATGTGGCGCCGGGCGTGGGAATCACCGGTGGCAGCGCCCTCATCACGATGGGCGCGTCCGAAGACGCTCAGCAGGAGGCCCAGGATCTGGCTCTGACCCTTCGATATGGGTCCCTCCCCGTGGCTTTCGAGGTCTCGGCGGTGCAAAAGGTCTCGGCTACACTCGGAACCGACTCTCTGCAGGCGGGGATCGTCGCCGGTGCCCTGGGTCTGGCTCTGGTGGCCCTGGTACTCCTCGGCAGCTATCGATCACTGGGCCTGGTGGCAATCCTCGGACTGACCGTTTTCTCCTCATTGCTGGTGGCGCTGTTTGGCCTCCTCGGCGAGGCGCAGGGTCTGACCCTGACCCTGGCCGGTGTCACCGGGATAATCGTGTCGGTCGGTATCACCGCCGACAGCTACATCGTCTACTACGAGCGGGTCAAGGAGAAGATCCGTGAAGGCCTGACCGTCGAGGAGGCGACCGAGGAGGGGTTCGGCCTGGCATTTCGCACCATCCTCACCGCCGACACAGTTTCACTGCTGGCCGCCATTCTCCTTTGGTTCCTGGCAGTAGGGGCCGTGAAGGGATTCGCCATCGCCCTCGGATTGGCCACCATTCTCGACATATTCGTGGCCAGGACCTACACCCGCCGGGCGGTGCGTCTGCTGGCAGACACCCCATTGGGCACTGGTGGATGGTTCAGCATCGAAGGGGCGGCGCGATGAGCGCCCTCGCCCGTCTCATCCGGGGCGAGACCGACATCGACTTCGTCGGAAACCGTCGACGCTGGTTTACGATCTCGGCGATCGCCCTGCTCGTCTCCCTCGCCGGCTTGGGGATCCGCCAGCTCAATCTAGGCATCGAGTTCGTGGGCGGCCTCGGGCTCCAGGCTCCAAATCCCGACAACGCAGACGTCGGAGAGGTGCGCTCGGCCCTGGTCCAAGTCGGTGTCGACGACGCGACGATTCAGCTGCTCGAGGACGGGGCCGCGCTCCGTGTCACCACCCATGAGCT
>CAZSOF010000304.1:0-3152 GCA_964607685.1 uncultured Acidimicrobiaceae bacterium
GGATAGTCGTGGGGTTCCAGGCAGCCAACCTCTCAGCACAATGATCGAGGACATGGGGACTGGCGTCGAGCAGCCTCAACTCGATGTCTTGTGGAGGATTCGCCTCGACGATGAAAAACCCGGTCCCTGGCCCGACGTCCAAATGTCGCAACCCCATATGTCTTCTGTAGAGGTCGAGTCCATGCTCTGCTGCCACCCCCCAAACACGGGGGGCCACAAATCCCACCAACGCGTCGTAGGTCTTCAGGAAGCGGGGCGTGTAATCCTTGAATCCCCTATAGCCAGGTTCACTTCGGTCCAACACCATCCACCTCAATTAGGTCTATCCATCACGTTTAGGGCAAGGAGACACAGATCTCCCCGCTTGTCTTGGCCGTTGGTCCTGGCCCTCCGAACCCGCTTCGAAGAGGAGTCAGCTGCCCGCACACAACGATCAATCTGTTGTCTAACCCGCCTATATCCGAAACCGCCCGGGACCGCAGCACATATCGAGCGGGGTGCGCGGTTGGCTCAACGCCTCTGCATGTTTGACGTACATTCGAACGGACCACCGCCAACCCCTCGTAATCGCCGATAGTCATCGGCATTTTGGCCGCAACGCGAGCTATTTCACTGTTTGTCGGCTTTGGTGACCGCGGCCGAGTCGATCGTCACGATCGCCTGTGGTCTCTTCATTCTCAGGGCGCTCTGCGCCGACGACAGGTTCGAAGAGTTCTTCGCCGAAGGGTGATCGATGGCGACGATTTGACATGATCAGTCTGAATTCGCACACCTAGACCACCTCGAACTCGAGGCGCCCGTTTTGAAGGTGCCCGATCCAGCGCGGACCGGGCACCTTCTGGCAGTTGCTCGTTTCTTCATGCCCGGATGTTTCGTCGCGTGACAGACTGTCACAGGTCCCCTGGTGTGGGAATAGAAGGACATGGCAGCGGCAGCGCTCGGTGCGTATGACGGAGAGTCTGCTACTACCGGCGACTCCACGACGCGCACTATCCCAAGATCCTCGCGTACTGCGCACGGCGCGTCGGGCGTGATGACAGTGCCGACTTAGCGTCGGAGGTCTTTGCCGTCGCCTGACGGCGGATCGACGCTATCCCCCGTGACAACGAGTTGCCCTGGCTTTACGGCGTTGCCAACAACGTATTGGCGCACTATTGGCGGGGTCAACGCAGACACAGGAGGCTGACTGCCAAGTTGTCGGGTCTCGCGGCAGCAACGGTTTCCGCGGCTGACACACCCGTCGTTCAGCGTGTCGAATACGAACTGGTGCTCGAGGCCGCGGCGAGGCTGCGACCCAACGACCGAGAGGTCCTGCGTCTCGCTGTGTGGGAAGAGCTCCGGCACGACCAGATCGCTTGGATTCTCGGATGTTCGGAGTCGGCCGTGCGTCAACGGTTTCACCGAGCGAAACGGTCGCTGCTCAAGGAGTTTGAGCGTCTCGGAGGCATGGTGCCGCTCCCATCGGTTGCTCCCAAGTCAGTTGCTCAGGAAGGAGGTGAATCGTGACCCGCGAGGATCGGTTGCTCGATCTATTCGCTCGAGCCAACCCGGAACCCGATCCAGATCGACTCGAAGCGGAGCTGCGGGATCCCGTTCACCTGACAACACTCGGGCAATGGAGTGAGGACATGACAGGAACGGAATTGCGAACGATCGAGCCAAGAACCAAGAACCCTCGGGGCCCGTGGCCCGTGGATCTTCGCTGCGGTCGCTGGACTAGTGGCTGTGCTCGCCGTGGGCGCGCTCACCGCGACGATCATCGGGGACGAGGATGCCTCGCCCCAGCCTGCGGCGCCCGCGACGACCACGGTCGTGCCGACAACGGCGCCGGCGACGACCCAGGCTCCAGTGTTTGATGGCGCCGCTATCGACATCGTGCTCGGGTCGATCGCGGCACGAAACAGCGGCGACGTCGACGCCTGGATGGGAACCCTCGGAGGTGAGGAGTTAGCTGGAGTAACCGAATATCGCAATCTGGCCGAGGCGAATGTGGTGGCCAGTTACGAGATGACGGTGACCGAGCCTGATGGGCCCGGAAGCGGTTGCGCAGTTGTTGGAACGGGCCTCGATGGAGAGACCCTCGTGTCATGCCCTGTGAGGGTGGACGACGACTTCATCGGCGCTGCCGGCGTTTTCTATCAAGGCCAGTCGATCTTCTATGTGCTCGACGGCAAAGTGGTCCAGTGGGACGACGGGTTGAATTCCAACGATCCCGGTGACCTCGAGACCGAATTCCTCCGTTGGTTCTTTGGAGAGCACTCCGAAGTGGCATCTGAAATGACGGCGGGCCTGACCGACTGGTATACCCGGACGCCCGATGACATGGCGACCGTGTTGCAATATGTCGACGAGTTCGTCGCTCAGTCCGACGTTTACCCGGTCGGCGGCTGAACATCAAACGGATAGCGTCACCCAACTAGCGCAGATATCGGCACATGTCGAGCGAAAAGCGACCAGCCATCTAGGCACCGGCAATCTGTTTGACGGGTGTTTGGCGCGGGGGCTGATGTCTCCGGTCCTTCAGCCACAGGCCCATCAATGGTGATAGAAGCGTCGACAACGCATATTCGTCCTTTCCTCCCCTGGCGACCCTACGCGTCCGGCACCAACACAAGCATCCGCGCATACCGGCATATATCGAGCGGGGAATTGGTCTCGTTTATGCCACCGTGGTGTGTTTGACCTACGTTCGACGCGACCGGCACATGGCTCTGGAAATAGTCGATGGTCATTGGTGGCTTGGTCTCAACGCCACCTATTTGGTTCGTGCAGAACGGAATCGGGTTCTGATACCAAGTGGGCATCTACCGCGGGATATGCGTCTCGGCATCGGTGAGGAGTATTGAGCTTTGGGCCTCGCGATTCCTTTGTCGGGTGAGGGTCCACGTTCGGATCAGGGATCCAAAACTGGACTGCGAGTCTCAACCGATACCGCTGGTACCTTCTTTCAGCTCGGTCGCATCACGGAAGGCACTCTGGGCGCCGGCGCCTGAATTTGGGACTCTTCGCGTGACCGGTCCACGAGGATGTCATGAACGATGAGGACGAGGTTGGCGCCGACGGCTGCTCCGACGACCGCGGTGATTATCGATGGGGGCCCGTCAATGGTGTTGGAGCCCAACCAGGCGCCGATGAGTGCCCCTGTGGTCGCC
>CAZSOF010000305.1:0-3134 GCA_964607685.1 uncultured Acidimicrobiaceae bacterium
AGCACCTGCCCGTAACTGCATGCCGTGGCCGTCGCTGGTCAGGCGTCGGCCCAGTCCGCCTGTACGACGCGCGGGAGCCGGCAACACTCGCCTTCGCTTTGACCTCGGTCTAGTTGAAGTCGCCTTTGGTGCGTTGGTGGATGCATCCAGCAACGAGCGCAACCATCTGCACACCGGCCACACTCCCCAGGTCTGGAACGAAGTGATGGGGTCACCAGCCGGGGTCGCCCTTACACGCGAGGAGGTTCGCTGTTGCGATCATCCTCCCACTTGTGGGTGACTCGCCGTATTCCTCGGCATATCTGATCACTCGCAGTTCAGGGAATGCGTGGAGGAGCTCACCCGGCGCCAGACGGAACTCCTCGGATGGGCCGGCGACCTCGTGACGGGTCCGCAGGTGCTGTTCCATGACCAGCCAGCCATTCTCGGCGAGGGCAGTCACCAGCCGACTCCGAATCGCCCGATTTGTGTACCGGATCATGGTGATCACGTCATAGCGCCCCTCACCCAGGTCGAATTCGGCCACATCGGCCACATGCCAATGCACCGACAAGCCTCTACGCATTGCCTCGGTCCGTGCCATGTCGACAGCCACTGCCGAAATATCGACAGCGTCGACGTCGAACCCTCGTGATGCGAGAAAGAGGGCGTTGCGTCCCGCACCACAAGCGAGCACCAGAGCTCTTCCAACCCGGGCATATCCAGCCGGATCCTCCAAGATCGGCGAGTGGTCGAGACCGGGCTGGTAATCCCCCGACGCATACCTCTCATCCCAGCGGGCCTGCTCCCCTGTGCTCATCTCAGGGATGAAAGCACCTTGCGAACAGCGCGGACAACGGGTTCAGGTGCTCTTGGCTCTCCCCCATCCGAATAGTGCAGGGAAGAACACGCTGGAGCCGCTCATCGCGTAGAGAGCGCAGGGGTGGAGGTAGTACAGGAGCCCTCCCATGGACACGGCTAGGCCGGCAAGTGCGACCACTGGGATTGTCACTTCCTGCCATGGGTGTTTCCGATCGGCTCGGTCTGTGGAGGGGCTGAGGAGGAGGGCTGCGACCGGAAGTCCTATAGCGGTGGCGCTTCCAAGGCCCCTCGCAAGACAGGGTGATCCGTGATGTCAGTGTCGACCTGGAGGCTGACAAGGATGAAAAGAATGGCTGAGTAGGCGGCGACGAGACCGAGCCCGGTGACATCCTTCATCCGGCTCAGACCCCACCGTGACCGACTCTGCGTCATCAGCCTCACGCGGTGAGTCGACGAGCTCGAAAAGAGTTCCACCCGGAATCGCAGTCGTGCGTCCGAACGACAACGGGCAAACCCGAGCCCTGGCAGATAACGGCGATCGTCCTCGACCTATGAACGCGTCCTCTCCAACCAAGCTGGGAAGAGTTCGGCCTTCCCCTTTAGCTCCAGTTGGCGTTCCTCCAATGAGCTGGTGTCCAAACCTACCGCCTCTGCGATCGAGGAACTCATCAAGAGCTCCCCGGTCTGCGCAGCGGAACCGAGACGGGCAACCGTATTGGGGGCATCCCCGAGCACAGTGAAGTCGTGCGCCCCAGACTCGCCCACGACTCCAACCCAAGCGGTGCCGGTATGAACGCCGACTCCAGCCGGGATCCGTCCCCGGAGGACCCTGTCGGTCATGAGATCCGCCACCAGCTCTCGACCGGCGTTCAATGCGTGGACTGGATGGTCTTTCCCGCCAAAACGCTGAGTCCACAACGCCATGACGCCATCACCGGCGAAATGGTCGATCACCCCGTGATTGCCGTCGACCGCTCGATAGACCGCCCTATAGAAACGATCGAGGACCGTCCGGAAGTCACGCGCGGGCATTCTCTCTGCCATTGTCGTAGATCCGCGCACGTCAGCGAACAGGAGTGACACGGGAACCTCGGCGCCTCCGCGGGCTTTGTCTATTCCGTTGAAACACTGGTAGCAGAGTTGCCGGTTCAATTGCCACGGCCTGAACCCACGGAGACGAAGCAAGGGTGCGAAGGGCCCTGCGAACGGCGCCTGACACGCCTTGCACCTGGGCGGCCTGGGTAGACGCCGGAAGTACCTCGACAGACCCGGCATGAACTCACCCAAGAGCACCCGCTCCCAATGGTCGTCGAAATCGCCGCTTTCCGGGGCCAGATCGGAACGATCGTCCGCCATCGGCCGCGACCCTACAACTGTGCTCCCGAAGCCCGCCTTGCGGTCAGCCTGACCGACATCACATCGAGACGAGTTGGATGAGGTTTCCGCAGGTGTCATCGAGCACTGCCGTGGTGACCGGTCCCATCGTGGTGGGTGGCTGCGTGAACGTGACCCCGACCTCGATGAGTCGGTCGTATTCAGCCTGGACGTCATCGACTGCGAAGGAGGCGAGTGGGATGCCGTCAGCGGTGACTGCTTCCCGGTAAGGGCCGACGGCGGGATGTGATGCGGGCTCGAGGAGCAGCTCGACACCCTGTTGTCCGGGGGCCGCCACCGTGAGCCAGCGATCGCCATTTCCGAGGGGCATGTCGGTGTGAGGTGCGAATCCGAGCACGTCCGTGTAGAAGCGCAGCGCACGTTCCTGGTCGTCGACGAACACGCTCGTCACATGGATGCGGATGGTCATTCAGTTGTCTCCCTGTTGTCAAGCCATCGGGACACCGCTGTGCGCAGGGGTGTCATGTCGATGGAGTGGAACTTGTAGCGGCCTTCTCGACGGGCACGCACCAGGCCCACCTCCTCGAGCACGACGAGATGCTGCGAGATCGCCTGTCGGGTGAGTTCGATGTCGTGCTCGGCCGCCAGACGACCGCACACCTCGAACAAGGTCTGGTCCTCGCGCTCTGCTAGTACATCGAGGATCGCTCGTCGCGCTGGCGTTGCCAATGCGTCGAACACGTCGGTCATGGCGGCAACATAGGCAAGTGGTGACTTGCCTGTCAAACTTTCTGACCTCTCGGATGGTGGCAGGCAGCTCCACGGTAGGCAGCGCCTATCACCCGGTCCGGCGCAGTAAGACCGCTCGATACCGGCACCTCGGAGTGCGATGCATGAGAGGGCTGCCGCGTCCCCCCGCCGGTAGTAGCTTACAATCGTGGGCGATCGGACATGGCTGCGGTCGGTGGCGGTCTCGGGTGGGATCTTTGCGGTCACGT
>CAZSOF010000306.1:0-3130 GCA_964607685.1 uncultured Acidimicrobiaceae bacterium
AATCATGGACATACGTCCTCCTTACATACCCAAACCCTGCTAATAGAACCCAAAGAAGCCGAATCAGGCCCGCATCACGCCGAGCTTCACCAAGAAACGGCGGTTGACGCTTCGTAGATCAGCGGATAGGAGTCCGATTCCCGAGAGGGCCCTGCGAATCCGCAGGGGCTTCTCTCCGAGAACGGCACCAAGCGACAGGCCGAGAAGCACCAATGCGACCGACCAGACGGGATCCTGCATCGGAGGCGCGCTGACTTCCACGGTGTGTTCGGGGGAATCTGAGGCCGGGGAGGCCTCTACAAAGTGGTGCAGGAACAGACAGCCCAGCACTGCAACCACTGCAAACACGGCAACCGCTCCGGTCGACGGCCGGGCTTGGCTGAGCCGTGACTCGAGCCGGTTCCAAAGCAGCCGGCGGCCTAGTCCGCCTACCGGACTCATGGTTGCTGGCATAGACGCCCGGTCCTCCTCCTCAAGGCTGCTTCCAAAATAGCCATCCTGGTCCGCCAAAGACACTCCAGTCGTGGTCGATGATCCCGGTCCCGGAGGAGGACGTCACGGACAAGCGTCAACCGGGAGCATCTCGTCATCACCCGTGCTCACTGACTGGCCGGGTCTCTCGATTGCCTCGCGACCTAGCATGCGACTGACCTGGAGAAGCATGCCGCGGAGCCGCTATTCGCCAGGTCCCACCATTGGTGAGGAGTGCAAGATGAGGGTTGAGGTCTCCCAAGTCATCGACAGGCCCGTCGCGACGGTCTTTCGCTTCTACGCCCACGACCATGTTCAGAACCATCCACATTGGGATCCGATGATGGAATTGGAGCAAATCAGCGACGGCCCCATTGGCGTCGGAACCGTCATACGCCGACGCCACACACACTTCGGCGATCCGGCCGAGGGAACCATGAAGGTCACCGAGTTCGAGGAGAACCATGCGATGGGGGTGGTGATCCACGACGGTGACACCGAGACCTTCGGTCGCATGGTCTGTGAGCCACTGAGCCCTGATCAGACCCGGATCATCATCAGCTCGGACATGCCCTGGCTCGACGATCCCGATGCTTTGTCCAGGCTGAACGGGATGATCCAAGGGACGGCCGACAACCTCAAGACGCTGGTGCAATCCGAGACGTAGACATCGGCCCACGACTCACCGGGGCCAACCCAGGGAACCATTGGTCCCAATCTCGTACTGGCTCGCCGCCGTCACGACCCGGACGGAACGGCGCGCTGCGGCCGGTTGCAGATAATGTCAGACACCGCCTCGACAGGGAGAAGCATTGAGCTCCGGTGGGCAAGAAATCGAACGCTGGTCGGCGCT
Organism: uncultured Acidimicrobiaceae bacterium; assembly: GCA_964607685.1. GTDB lineage: Bacteria > Actinomycetota > Acidimicrobiia > Spongiisociales > ZC4RG35 > JANQRA01. The sequence goes on from CAZSOF010000306.1 coordinate 1,325, forward strand.
CTTCGCCACGCTCTACTCGGTGTTCGGCCGTAACCCAGCCTCCAACCGGGTCCTGGTCGAGCACGCAGCAGTGGGGTCAGGAGACCGGGTCCTGGATATCGGATCCGGTCCGGGAGCAGCGCTGGAGTATGCCTGGGCGGTCGGTGCGGAGGTGTATGGGGTTGATCCCAGCCCATCGATGGTGAAGCGGGCAGGCAGACGAGTCCCCGACTCCACTGTGGTCGAGAGCTCAGCGGAGAACCTGCCGTTCCCCGACGGCAAGTTCACTCACGCATGGGCCATCTCCACGTTTCATCACTGGGCATCACCGGAGGCGGGAATAGACGAGGCCCGCCGGGTACTCGCCCCCGGGGGTCTGCTCCTGATCGTGGAGAGAAAGCTCAAACCAGGCAAGGACGGACACGGTCTCGACCTCGCCCGTGCCAACGAGGTTTCCCGGCAGCTCGCAGACCACGGATTCCATGACTGCTCCGTGGAAGCCATGCGCGCCAAGAGGGCCGAATACCTGGTAGTCAGTGGTCTGGTCTGAGGGCAGTCACCTCTCGACGTTCGAAGCTCCAATCCCATCATCAGGGTGGTTGACATTCTGGAGCCCCCTGCTCCGGCCGAGGGCCATCTCGCCGTTTACCATCGCCGCTCGTGGCTGAAACCACCGATCGGCTGTTCACCGGAGCGTTCGTGGCTCTGACGATCTCGGAGCTTGCCTACTTCACGGCGGCAGGTCTCGTGCTGTTCGCCACGCCGTTCTTCGTGGTGGGACCGATCGGATCGACCGAAGCAAGCGTCGGGTTGGTCGTCGGCTCGTTCAGCATCTCCACCCTGCTGCTGCGTCCCATCGCCGGGCGGCTCTCCGATCAGCGTGGCCGTCGCTTCCTACTTCTTGGAGGGGCATGTGGCTTCGCAGTCTTGGTGGCCGCCCATCTCCTAGTCACCAACGTCGCCCTGCTGGTAGTCCTGCGTCTTCTCCTGGGTGCTGCCGAGGCGTTCTTCTTCGTCGCCGGTGTCGCCATCCTCGCTGACCTAGCCCCGGAAGGACGCGTCGGCGAGGCCCTGAGCTACAACTCTCTGGGGCTCTATCTCGGTATCGCCTTCGGACCGCTGCTCGGCGAGTACCTGATCGGCCGATGGAGTTTCACCGGCGCCTGGATCGGAGGAACCGCGCTAGCGGCGGTGGCGGCCGGTCTCGCCGTTCTCGTGCCCGATACCGGTGTGAGAGTCGGAGCAGAAGCCGCCCACTGGTTCAGCACATCGAGCGTCGGACCCGGGTTGGGCTTGTTCGCCGGAGTCGCCGCAATGGCGATCTTCTTCGCCTACGCCCCATTACATGCTGCTGACATCGGCATATCCAATGTCAGCACGTTGCTCCTCGTCTTCGGCATCGTCGTGGTGGGGCTCCGTGTCGCCTTTGCCAAGCTTCCTGATCGTGTTTCTGCGCTGGGGCTCTCCGCTGCGGCGCTGGCTTCCACCGCGGTGGGACTCACCGTCGTTGCGGTCGCCGAGACGCGTTTGGGCCTGATCCTTGGAGCGGTCCTTCTCGGTGCCGGAATGGCTTTCCTCACTCCGGCGATCTTCGCCGCCATCTTCACCGTCGTACCCCCTACCGAGCGGGGGGCGGCGTCCGCCACGGCGTCGGTCTTCATCGACCTCGGACTCGGGGGAGGCCCGCTGCTCGGCGGCCTGATAGTGGCCATCACCGCGCTGACCGGTTCGTTCTTCGCCGCGGCGGCCCTCGCACTCGCCGGCTGTTTCTTTGTTCTCCTTCTCAACAAGCGACGGCCGAGGATGCAGCTGACCCTCTGAGGGTGA
>CAZSOF010000307.1:0-3122 GCA_964607685.1 uncultured Acidimicrobiaceae bacterium
GATCGGACATGGCTGCGGTCGGTGGCGGTCTCGGGTGGGATCTTTGCGGTCACGTTCTTCATCGGTCTCCTTCTCGTGGGTGACCAGGCGGGAGCTTTCGCCGACTCGGAGAGTGCCTACGCCGCGATCTTCTCAGACAGCTCACATCGCGTCCGCGATGTATCTGGTTCTCTGTTGTTGGTCTTCTCTGCTGTAGCGCTGGGTGTGTTCGCTCAAGTGCTTGCCCGGATAGGAGCGATGGAACGACCGTCGTCGCTGGTGGCCCGAGTCGCCGGCATACTCGCTGCTGCGTCGATCCTGATAGCCGGTGCCGCGTTCCTCGCCGTCCCGGCCAGCCTGCTGCTCGGAGACTTCTTTGGCGATCCCGGGATTGTGACTGCACAGCCGGTTCTGCCGTCCTTCGGTTACATCATGCTGGTGGTGGGTTCGGCTATCCCTGCGGCGGCGCTGATGGTGGCGACGACGCGATTTGCGGGGTTTCCGACCTGGCTGAATTGGGGCACGGTCATCTCCGCCGTCTTGCTCGTCGTCACAGCACCCTCAGTCATCGCGTTGGCGCTGCTTCCAATCTGGGTAGTTGCAGCCTTGCTCGTCGCCGGCCGCGAAATCCAAATCACGCAAGATGAGTGACAGCACGCGCTTGGCACGAATTGTGCGCTTAATGGCTCGGTTAGGCCTGCGGCCGCCGGGCGTGAAACGAGGAAGAATGCCGGGGGCGCCTGTCGAGGGGAGTGGGGCCAGAGGTGACGAAAAGGAGTCGCGATGTCCGGCCAGCAACCACACCTGACCGAACTCCCGGTCGGATTCGAGGACTTCCACAAACAGAATTTCATCAACTACCAACTCAACCGAGCCCACGCTCTGGGGCACGCAGAAACACAGAAGTTGCACGAGGCAGCCATCCAGATCCGAGAGTTCGAAGACTGTGTAGAGGTCTTCAACCGGGTCTCCGCCGAAGCAGCAGCTGAAGGGAAGCTCCGCCACGCCACCTCATATCTCAGGTTGGCCGAGTTTTTCACTCCACAGTTCTCCGAGGCCAAGGTCCACACCTATCAGAGATACCGAACCCTCTTCGACGAGGCCTTCGCCGACAGCGGAACTGTGAGACACGAAGTCCACTACCAGGAATCAACAATACCGGCGTATCTGCTCCGCTCCCTGCAAGACACGACACGAGGAACCGTGCTGCTCCACGGCGGGTTCGACTCTCTCATCGAGGAGTTCTACGCAATTTGGGAGCGATTGGCTGCCGCCGGATACGACGTCGTCGCCTTCGAAGGGCCGGGCCAAGGCGGAGCACGAACGCTGGGAGGGTTGACCTTCGACCACGACTGGGAGAAACCCGTCGCGACCGTGCTCGATCACTTCAAACTGGACAGGGCCTCTCTGATCGGCATCTCCATGGGCGGATACTGGGCGCTTCGAGCCGCCGGCCGCGAACCCAGAATCGACCGGGTAGTGAGCTGGCCACCCGTCTATGACTGGATGCAGCGGGTGCCGGCACCCATTAGAGCCCTGGCGCAAGGCATGTTCCACTGGCGAGGATTCATGAACTGGAGCGTCAGCCTCCGCACGCGGCTGGTCCCCGTGTTACGCCACGTGGTCAACCAGGCGATGTACCTAGTCGACGGTGCCGAGCCGATGGACGTAGTCGACTGGTTCCTCGGCATGAACGCCGAACACCTGGCAAGCGAACGCGTGACCCAAGACGTGCTCCTGCTCAGCGGGGAAAAGGACACGTTCCAGCCACCAATCCTCACTCGCAAACAGGCGGATGCGCTCATCAACGCACGATCCGTAGCCGTGAGGACATTCATCGAAGACGAACACGCCGACAGCCACTGCCAGATGGGCAATCTCGACCTCGCCTGCCGGGTCGTGACTACCTGGCTCCGCGAAGGCCGGCTCGAGCCAACAGCTGGCACTGCCTGAAGGAGACCGGGAATGTGGGTCAACTCAAGATGGCCGCATCCGGCGATGATGGCGACTAAAGCCAAGGGAGAATCGGCGATCCGCAGCCCGCTCAGACCCGCGTCAAACGCCTAACGGGAAGAGATTTGCTCCTTCCGGTGTGATGCCGCACGGATTGTTCCTCCCGGCCAGAGGGGTTGATCGACTTTCGTCATACGTTGTAGACTAGCTGTATGACAATGTTCAGCTTTCGTGTGGACTCAAATGAAGCGGAAGAGGCAACCAGATGGGCCCGGCGTCTGGGGATTGGAAGATCCGAGCTTCTGCGTGAGGCGCTCCACCGCCACCTGGTTCGGCTGAGGTCTGAAGAGGATGTGGAGGCGTGGCTACGAAAACCTTCCACACCCGAAGAAACGAGTCTGGCTGAAATCTCTGACTGGGGTCCCGCCGAAGACTGGACCGACTGGCTAGATGAGACGGGGTGAGATCTGGTTCGCCAAGACACCGGGCGGCGACAGACCCGTACTCGTCCTCACACGCGATCCTGTTGCGGGTCGCATCGGATCTGTCGTGGTGGCCGCTTTGACGAGAACCCGAAGGGGCCTGGTGTCCGAGCTCGAGCTGGCTCCCGAACATGACGGCGTCCCCACCGAGTGCGTGGTCAATTTCGACAACCTGCACACCCTCCCCCGAGACTCTTTCCGCCGATCGGTGACCCAGTTGTCCCCAGAGCGCCTGGCCGAGTCCTGTCGCGTCCTACGAGACGCAACGGGCTGCTGACGGCAATCAGTGAACCGGTGCGGTTGGAGCGGGGGCTGGATGATGCTGCGCCTTCTTTCACTTTGAGAAGGAACGTTCGGTGAGGACTCCCGCCTCGGCTAGCGCCGTACCGAATCATGACGATCAGGTGGGGCTGTCTCCGTGTAGCTCCGTGGGCGTCACATTGGCATCGCTTCGTAGACCCACATGTCCATCGGGCAGTCGGCCAGCAGTCCGACGGCTTCATCGATCGATTCGGCTTGCACAATCGAGTATCCGAGCGAGGGCGTCAGGTCGGCGGTGAGCTCTGAAACGTCCCCTTCTTTGGTGACGTTCCGGCCGTTGAACAGGGGGTTGCCCGAGTCCACCACATGGTCTTCGATCGAAGACCACCACTTCTTGTGGGCTTGTTGGAATTGGGGCGTCCGGTTCATCTCGCCGTGGGCGAGAAA
>CAZSOF010000308.1:0-3112 GCA_964607685.1 uncultured Acidimicrobiaceae bacterium
ACGGACAGGTCTGTTTCGTGGGAATCGGTCTGCCCAGCGAGGCGGCCAACCTGGCTCGACTGTCTCATGCACCGGACGTCATTCTCATCTACGAGTCGGGCACCATCGGAACCCAACCCGATGTGCTTCCACTGTCGATTGGTGATGGCGAGCTGGCAGAAGAAGCAGATCTGGTGGTGAGCGTGCCCGAGATATTCGCCTACTGGCTCCAGGCGGGGAGAGTCGACGTCGGCTTTCTCTCCGCCGCCCAGATCGACCGGTTTGGCAATCTGAACAGCACAGTGATCGGTTCCTACGATCGGCCACGCGTCCGACTTCCCGGAGCCGGCGGTGCGCCCGAAATCGCGTCGTCGGCGGGAGAGGTCATAGTCATGCTTCGGCATTCACTCAGAGCCTTTGTCCCAAGAGTCGACTTCATAACGTCCGTCGGCTTCGGTCGCGACGGCGAAGGCCGTGCATCACACCGCGGATCCGGCCCAACCGTTGTGATCAGCGATCTCGGGGTGCTTCGACCACATTCCCAGACCAATGAGCTGCAACTGACGGCCATTCATCCCGGCATCTCCGTGGAGGAAGTGGTTGAGACCACGGGTTGGCCTCTGCAGATTGCCAAAGACCTCGACGTCAGCCACCCACCATCGCAGACCGAGCTTGCGGTGCTCCGCGGCCTCAAGGCACGCACCGTTGCCGCCCATTCCCAGGTCTAGATAGCCCGCCGCTCATTCCCAGGTCTAGACAATGTGTGCGCTCTGCGCACATGGGGCTACAGTGGTCGCTCGTGACACAGGAACGGTCGGGCGACTTCATTCAATCCCTGGAGCGCGGGCTGGCAGTCATCAACTCCTACTCCCGAGACCGACCTTCACAGACTCTCAGTGAGGTGGCCGTGATCACAGGGTTGACCCGGGCCACGGCGCGCCGGGTTCTGCTGACGCTGACCGACCTCGGCTATGTGCAGCAGAACGGCAGGGACTTCTCCCTCACCCCGAAGGTCCTCGACCTCGGCTACTCGTTCCTCTCTTCCTTTCACGTTGTCGAACTGGCTCAGCCCTCCATGGAACGTCTCGTTGACCAGGTGAAGGAATCGTCGTCAATGTCGATTCTCGACGGGTCCGAGATCGTATATGTGGCCAGGGTGCCTACCACCAGGATCATGACCATTGCCCTGGCGTTGGGCTCCCGTCTCCCGGCATACGCCACGTCGATGGGGCGAGTGCTCCTGGCCGGGCTACCTCGAGAGAAGGCCGAGAAGTACATCGCGGAGACGATCTTCGAGCCGTTGACCAGGTACACGATCACCGATAAGGACGAGTTTCGAAGTGTGCTCGACGGTGCCAGGGCTGACGGGTTTGCTCTAGTCAATCAGGAGCTGGAAGAGGGCGTCCGCTCCATCGCTGCACCGATCACGAACGGCAGGGGTGACGTCATCGCCGCGATGAATGTGTCCTGTCACGCTTCGAGGGTCAGCGTCACCCGGATGCGAAGTGAGTACAAGCCACATTTGTTGGCTACGGCCGCCGAAGTCAGTGAGCGGGCCAGTGCCCTCCGGGTCTGAGCCTCGTCACCACCGCTCATAGAGCCGTTCGACCCTGGTGGTCGTCGCTGATCTCACCTGAGAATGACACGGTGACCAGGGAACCTGGCTTCGCCGGTGTCCAGAACGCGGCAGGGGTGCACTATCCGACGCCACAGGCCAACCCATCGCTCAGGCCCATCCGGCTTCCACCCAGGCATCTGGTAGACATCAGTGACCCGGAGAAGGAGCAGAGCAATGACAGATGCTGATCAGCAGTCTCAAGCTGACCGCAAGGAGTGGTACAACGAGGCCGAGGAGGCCCTGGACCGAGTAGGAGTGGCGCTGAGGGCGGCATGGGAAGCAAGCCGCGAATCCCGGATGTCCGCTTTGGAGTCGGCGAAGTCGGCCGCTCATCAGCTGGGTGAGGCGATCGACAAGGGCGTTGCCGGCGCCAAGGAGCGTTGGACCTCGTCGGAGGAGGCAGCGCCCGCCGGTGAGGGCCAAGCCTCCGGAGAAGAGGAATAGCGGCAATCAACTGATCGGAACGGCCCGCTGCCCCGGCGCGCCCATTGGCGATCGGGGGAAGGTGCCGAACAGCGATCCGTGGTCATCGCGCAATCCGTTTGACACGCCGACCTCTTATCGTGCCATGACGATGAGGTCGAAAATGAGGGTTTCGGTGAGGGCCATCGCACTGAGCGTGGTGCTGTCGCTGCTCGCCGCCTGCACCGACTCGGCCGATGTCACCACGACCACGACGACGACACTCGTCACCACATCGGTCGCCGACACCCCCGCAACGACCGAGGACCCGAGGCTCCGCCTGGCGTTGCCCGTGGACCCCGACGTCGTCCGGGGCCAGTTGGGCAACGGCCTCACCTACTACCTGCGGCACAACGACTCCCCAGGTGGGAGGGCCGAGCTCAGACTCCTGGTCGATGCAGGCTCGGTGCAGGAGGACCCGGATCAGGCAGGGATGGCTCATTTCTTGGAGCACATGATGTTCAACGGGACCCAAAGATTCCCGCGCAACGAGCTGATCAATGCCCTGGAGTCGTTCGGCCCGCGTTTCGGGCCCGACATCAACGCCCACACGTCGTTCGACGAGACGGTCTACGAGCTCAGTCTGAGCACCGACGACGAAGCGCTTGTTCAGCTGGGGATCGACGTGCTTCGGGAATGGGCGACAAGGGCCACACTGACCGAGACCGATGTCGTGGCCGAACGGGGCGTGATCCTCGATGAGTGGCGACTGCGGGCTCAAGGTTTTGGTGCCAGGGTCAACGACGCGCTCATGGAGTTGATTCTCCCCGGCACGGTATATGAGGGTCATCTCCCCATCGGCAACGCCGATTCGATAAGGAGCACCTCCCCGCCCGAGCTGGAGCGGTACTACTCGGACTGGTACCGGTCGGACCGGATGGCCGTGGTTGCCGTCGGAGACTTCGATCTCGGTGAGATGGAATCGATGATCGTCGAGGCTTTTGATGACATCGAGAGCCCCGGGGATCCACGACCGTGGGACACGCCGGTGTTCACCACGCCGGGCGAGCCTCGGGTGGCCAGCTACCTGGATGAGGAGGCGGGAAGCGCCAC
>CAZSOF010000309.1:0-3110 GCA_964607685.1 uncultured Acidimicrobiaceae bacterium
GCGTTCTCCCTGGTGGTGTTCCTGGTCGTGGCGCGGCCGGACGCGACGGTGTCCCATAGTAGGGGGATCCGGGGTTGTTGCGGTGCGGTCAGCCGGTGTCGAGCTGCTCGGGTGTTGGCTCACCGGTCAGTTGTTCGTAGAACCCGGCGCCGGAGGTGATCGCCCATGTCTCAGATAGTTTCCCGTCGCGGACGCGGTTGAACATCATCTCGTGCACGACAACGCTCTTGCCCGTGGCCTCCAAGCCCATGTAGGGGCCGGTATGCGTCGCCGTAACCGTGCAGTGGCAGGCCACCAACTCCTCGTCCGCGACAATGTTATGGATCTCTGTGTGCTTGTCCGGGAACGCGATGCGATGCGACTCCATCGTTCGACGTTCATCATCGACTGTTCCGAAGCCGCCCGAGGGGCCAGAAGCACCGTACTCACGCCAGTCGTGAGTCAGGCATGCCGCGAACGCTTCAATGTCGCCGACGTCGTACGCTGCCCATGCCCGCCGCAGCAGCTGAATGTTTTTCTCGCTCACTTGACCTCGCTTACCGGCAGTCACGCTGCGCAGAGCCCTCGCAAGGCGCCAGCCTATCCCCGCACATAAAGGCACTTACGGTGCGGGGGGAGTCGGGTACAACACACTTGTGAATTGTTTGACACCTGTCTGACGCGGACCCTCAACACCGCCAGAAAACCCTGATATGCGTTGGCGCTTCGTCCTCAACCGCACCTGTTTGGTTCAGCGGTCATGTGTGGCAGCACGGGCATGCACATCTGCCGCTACGGTCTGGTCCTCCTTCGACCAGAAAGCACGAACGCAGGAACGACACCCTTTCCCTTCAGGTCGATCTCTCCGATGTCCTCGAGCTCATAGTCGAAGCGAATCATGCGTGCCACAGCCTCAGAGACGAGGATGGTTCCCGGACGAGCGTTGTTCTGGAGACGGCTTGCCATGTTGACCGTATCGCCCCAAACGTCGTAAACGTACTTGTGGGTGCCGACGATCCCTGCCATGACCGCCCCTGAGTGGATTCCTACTCGAATACCAAGGCCAACGCCGAGGTCCGGCGTCACCTCAGAGAAACGCTGGACCATCCCGAGCGCCAGGTCCGCGCCCAAACTCGCGTGATTCGGTTTCTCTTTTGGTAGACCCGAGACAGCGAGGTATGCGTCCCCGATCGTCTTGATCTTCTCCACTCCCAACTCTTGTGTCAGAGTGTCGAACTCGGAGAAGATCTTGTTCAGTGCAGCGACGAGCTGCTTTGGCGGTGTCCGCGCCGAAACGTGGGTGAACCCAACCAAGTCCGAGAAGACAACCGTCACGTCATCAAAGCGACCTGCGATGTCGCTCTCACTGCTGTTGAGTCGCTCGATGATCGGCTGTGGCAGGATATTCAGTAACAGACGATCCGACTTCTGTCGCTCCTCCTCCAATTCGGCCATGGCTGCTCGTAGCAGGGAGGCGTTTTGCTGCTGGTACTCCTCCATCCGCTCGAGCGTGCCCTGCAGCCTGGCCACTTTGCGTCGAAGTACTTCGATTTCAGGCTCTACAGCCGCAGTCGAGGCATCGTCGGTCGTCACGTACCTAGAAGCATGGCTACACACGTCTCGTTGTGGAGGCGGGCGTGGCTGTGCCGCTGGAGGGGGGCAATCTCGCCGTATCCATAGAAACCGACGACCGGCACATCCTCACCAAGTCGCTTGCGTGCTTGATCGATCTCTGAGGATGCTCTGCTGCCAAGTAGGAACTTACGCCCAATGCATGACACAAGTAGCGCGGCGTCGGGTCGTTGGTTCGGAAAGCTAGACAGAGCCGCTTCAAGAGCCTCGTCCGTCGCGTCGAGGATCTGGTCTTGCGCCGCCACGGCAGCGAGCTGGACCTTTGCTCCCTGAGTGACTGCCCCGAGGTATACAGAGGATCCGTCGTTCTCAAAACCACGCGCCGCCCGCAGGTAGAAGTGGTCTGTGTCTGGTTCATAAACAGCCAGCGGAGTGAGGAGTGCATTGCCGCTGTCGGTACGGACATATCGGGCGTAATAGTCCCGAGTTCGTTCCCCGTCGATTTCATAGACGACGTTTCCACGAGATTTGGTCACGACGCCAATCCGCCCAAGCGGCTCCCAACCGTGGGCGACACCAAATGAGTAGCGAACCGGACCTGCCACCAGAAGTATGGGAACTGCGTCAGTCAAGACCTGATCACAGCAGAACTGGTAGTCACCCCCCCATACCTCGGCCCGCTCGTCCGCGACCGCGGCAGCGCCGCCTATCACGGCTACCTCCTCCCCCAGAAGGTCGAACAGCCCGGTGACGACATCGTCTGGGTTAATCGAGGTGATGCTCGGCGTTGTCAGGCACAGCGCCGGTTCCCCGTCGAGTTTTGCGCGCGCCATTCCGGTGGCCTCTCGGCAGGCGGCTCGGACACCCTGGGACAGGCTGGCGCCAACGCCCGCCGCAAATTCGAGGACGTCCGAAGCGAGGAGGGCCAAAGTCAATGAGTCTTCACAAACCGAGTACCGAGCTCATTTCTGCGCCACTGGTGGCGCCGATGAGCTCAATCTCGGGCTGGGACTCGACAATCCGACGGTGGAGCTCAAGCGCGTCCAAACCCGGGCCGAGAAACATCAAACCCGCTTGGGGTGTGATCCCGCCGAGTGCGCTCGTGCACTGCGCCACGACTTCGGAGACCGCGATCGCCGGGTTGAAGTCTTCACTGTGACCTACTGCCATTCTCAGCATGCCAGTCTCACCAGGGTCAGGTTCTCGTTGAATCCTACGTCGAATCCCCCGAGCATTCGTTAAAGGGTTGCCACAGCAGGCCGTTTGTCGATTCTTTTCGGGTTATAGGCACGCCGCCGGCTCGTTGCGGTTTGACCCTTACGCTTGATGAAGGCCACACGGAATCTCGGAATCATCAACAGCCATTGGCGTTTTGGCCTCCTCGCGACCTATTTCGCTCGGCACAGTTGAGGGGGGTTCGTGTTTGATGTACGTTTGACGCGGACCGCCATCAACCCTCGTAATCGCCGATAGCCATTGGTGTTTTGCTCTCAACGCGACCTAGTTCGGGGGGCCAGGGGGAGAGTGCGGCGGCTAGCGCATAATGGCGGATATCGGTC
>CAZSOF010000310.1:0-3100 GCA_964607685.1 uncultured Acidimicrobiaceae bacterium
CACGGTTCGTCACGTACTACGCCCTCACCTACTTGATCCTGATCGGGTTGATGGGACTCATCATCGAGCGCAACACGCGGCAGGCCCTGATCGACGATGTCGAGGAGAATCTCGTCGTGGCGGCGATGTTGGCTCTGGAGAGCCTTCCCGACGACCCGGCCGCATACGAGGACTGGGCCGCAGACACATTCGACGCCTCCGGGTTCCGTAGCACACTGATCAGGATCGACGGCGTGGTCCTCGCCGATTCCCACTCCGACCCGGCTGTGATGGAGAACCACCTTGGGCGACCCGAGGTGCAGCTAGCTCTCGGCGGAGAGGTCGGGGTAGCCAACCGGATCAGTGCCAGCACAGGTTTCGACCAGCGGTACGTGGCGCTGCCCCCTCAGGACGACCTGATCGTCCGCACCTCGGTGCCGACACGTGTCATCAACGATGAGCTGGGCGCGGTTCGCCAGTCGATCATCATCACCGCGGTGATCCTGGGTCTGGCAGGTGTCGCCGTCGTCTGGCTCCTGGCGCGAAGGATGGCAAGACCGATTATCGAGCTCACCGAGCAGGCTCGGGCGGTGGCGGAGGGTGATTTGGAGGTATCGCCGCGCCGTTCCCGGGTCAGAGAGCTCGATCAGCTGGGCCTGGCTATCTCCACCATGGCCCATCGTCTCGGTTCCCGTGTCTCCGACGCCGAGGAAGCAGCGGCGACTCTGGAAGTGGTGCTGGGGGCTCTGCCCCAGGGGACCATTCTCTTCGACAAGACCGATCGGGTCGTCTACGCCAATCCATCGGCCTACACGATCTTGGGATCGGTGCCCGATGAACTGGGGGGATTGGCTCCACTTCAGCTGCAGACGGCGGTCCGTGAGGCACGTGAACGCCGCGAACAAGAGGTGCGCGTGCTGGATCACGGCAGCCCGACTCGACGGCTTCGCGGGGTGGCAACCCCGTTCACCGGTGACGAGCGTGTCCTCCTGCTACTGGTCGACATCACCGAGCGGGAGCGGATCGATTCGATCCGCAGAGACTTCGTGGCCAACGCCTCCCATGAGCTGAAGACCCCGGTGTCCACCATCATTGCCTCCTCGGAGGCGTTGCAGATCGCCCTGAGCCGGGGGGACGACTCGGCCGCAGGTTTCGCCGGCCGGATCGAGGACTCGACGCGCCAACTCGATCGTCTTGTGGGTGATCTATTGGACCTCTCCCGTCTGGAGAAGGAGAGCCCGGACATGGGACCGGTTCGTCTCGATCTGCTGGTGCGGGACGAGGTGGACAGGGTTCGGGCGGTGCTCGACGAGCGGGATCTCGAGGTGAAGGTGACGGCGTCCCAAATCACGGCTCGGGCCAGCCATCGGGACATGTCGGTTGCGGTTCGCAACCTCCTCGACAACGCGATCAGATACACATCGCCAGGTGGTTCGATTGCGGTCGGTGTGGGCTCGGAGACTTCCGATGCAATCATCTCCGTGGCCGACACCGGAGAAGGAATCCCCACCCGGGACATCGAAAGGGTCTTCGAGCGGTTCTATCGCGTCGATTCCGCCCGATCTCGGGCTACCGGCGGCACCGGGCTCGGTCTGGCCATCGCCAAACACGTCGCCGAGAGCCACGGGGGCACGATCAGCGTGGACAGCGAGCTGGGGGTTGGCTCAACCTTCACCATTCGCCTGCCCATGGCCCCGCAAGACGCAGCCACTCCGGGGAACTAGTGTGTCTCTACGCCGACCCATGCTCGAGTCGATCTCCCAACCATCCGATCTGCGCTCGCTGAGTCTCGCCGAGCTCGAGACATTGAGCGATGAGATTCGCTCGTTCATCCTGGAGAAGGTCTCCAAGACCGGCGGCCATCTGTCTCCCAACCTGGGAGTGGTGGAGCTGACGATTGCCCTCCACCGGGTGTTCGACTCCCCGCGAGATCGCTTCATCTGGGACGTGGGGCACCAGGCCTACGTTCACAAGATCCTCACCGGGCGTGGCGACCGCTTCGACGATCTGCGGCACACCGGTGGTCTCTCCGGATATCCCAGCCGCGAGGAATCGGAGCACGACTTCGTGGAGAACAGTCACGCTTCCACCTCGTTGAGCTATGCCCTGGGGCATGCTCTGGCCGGTTACGAGGGATGGACCGTCGCCGTCATAGGCGATGGCGCCCTCACCGGTGGCATGGCCTATGAGGCTCTCAACCACATCGCGGTGACCAAGCCAAATCGCCTCATCATCGTCCTCAACGACAATGGTCGATCATATGCCCCCACGGTGGGCGGGCTGGCCGCCCTCTCCAACCTCGCCCACTACCGAATCGACCCTCGTTATGAGAAGGCGAAACACGCCATCGGCCGCATGTTGCGGGGGATTCCGCTGGTCGGCGAGACCGCGGACGAGATGGCGAGTCGCATGAAGGACGCGGTGAAGCAGATCCTGGAGCCGGCAACTGTCTTCGATGCTCTCGACCTCAAGTACACCGGCCAGATCGATGGTCATGACATCTCCCTTCTCGAAGACACCCTGAGCCAGGCCAAGACCTACGACGAGCCAGTGGTCATCCATGTCATCACGGAGAAGGGGAGCGGCTATCAGCCGGCCATCGAGGACGAGGAGGACAAGCTGCACGGGGTTGGCGCCTTCGACGTCGCCACCGGAAAGGCGCACAAGTCGGAGTTGAAGCTGACCGACGTGGCCGGGCGGGCCCTCGCCGAGGCCGCCGCCACGCGTCCCCACCTGGTCGGGATCTCGGCGGCCATGATCTCCACCAGCGGGCTCAAGCAGATGGCGCAGCGCTTCCCCGACCGGGTGTTCGACACCGGCATCGCCGAACAGCACGCGGTGACACTTGCCGCCGGCATGGCCATGGCAGGCAGACACCCGGTGGTGACCCTCTACTCGGCGTTCATGCAGCGGGCGTTCGACCAGATAGTCGCCGATGTGGCCCTTCATGACCTGCCGGTGACCTTCCTGGTAGACCGGGCCGGGGTGACCGGGCCCGACGGCCCATCCCATCACGGTGTGTTCGACCTCTCCTATCTGCGGATGATCCCCAACCTGGTCGTCGGGGCACCCGCCGACGCAACCGAGTTGTGCGCCATGATCGAGACCGCCGTCGACCACC
>CAZSOF010000311.1:0-3098 GCA_964607685.1 uncultured Acidimicrobiaceae bacterium
ACCGACTGGAGAAGAGCGTCGATGAGGTCAGGGAGAGATTCGGTCGTTCCTTGCTCCGCTATGGGATGGGTGTGGGTGGCGCCGGCGACGACTTCAGACGTTTGGCCGAGCGGTCATAGCCCGTCCGACTCCCCGGCCAGCCGAACGGGCCCTTTGAAATCCTGGCGCATGCCCTCCTTGTCGGCATAGAACTCACGCAGCTGGTCCATGAGGTCACCACGAGCGGTACTGGGGTCCAGGGGCGAGCCGATGGTGATGGTCCGTGTCGGGTAATCCACTCCCGCCGGCACCACGGGGACGCCCGTCCGCTCGGCGATCTCTATGAAACCCGTCTTCCACACGGGGGCTGCCATGCGCGTCCCCTCCGGGGCGATCACCAGAACCATCCTCTCCTCGGACTCGAATGTCTGCTGCACCTGGCGGACGACGCCACCCGCCCCCGCGCTGTCCACAGGGATGCCACCGAGGGCTGTGAACACCGCCCCCAATGGCCATCGAAAGAGGGTGTGCTTCGCCAGGAATCGGACCTCGAGGTCCCAGTGGTACAGAGCGCCGAGGAAGAGGATGAAGTCCCAGTTGGTGGTGTGGGGAGCGCCAATGATCACCATCTTCGGGATGTCGGGAACATCACCTGCAAACGTCCATCCCAGGATCTCGAGAATCCGATGACAGAGCCACCTCACCACGTCGAAGACCGCGGAGACCATTCACCCACGTCGGGCGGGCGCCACGCGAAACCCCTCGTCATCGACCCAGACCAATGAGGAGCGATTGGCAACCGTCTCCACTATCTCGTCGGCCATCGCATCGTCGATGATGCCCTCGCGGTCTCCACGGTGGAGCACTCGAAGTCTGGCTTGTTTGGGGAAACGGGTGGCGATCATTCCAGGGTGACCACAGATGATCGTCACTTCGTAGGGAGTGATCACCTCCTCCGATCGAGCCTTTTCACGGTCACGTGCGTAAGTGGCCAGGAGGTACCAGGTGGCGAGTGCGCTGTAGAAAACGATGGTGACAGGTTCGAGGATCGGGAAAGAGTCGTCTCCGTTGAGGAGTCGCCTCAACAGGACGAACAACGTGGTGATGAGTGCACCCGCGGCGACGAGACCGAGGAGAACGCCCAAGCCCAGGTAATAGATCCGACGCGGCCAAGCTGTGGTCTCTTCCTCCATTCCTCCCCGGCGAGATCGGGTGCCGAACCATCCCCACACCACCAGTGCCACCACGAGTGTCGTCGCCAGGCCCAGGACGTCACCCACATCACCACCCACGATGAGGTTCCGGTCGAATGCCACGATTGTCAGGGCAATGGCCGATGAAATGGCCACCGCGAGGCCGATGGCGGCCATGATGTACTCATACGCTCGCAGCGGATTGGTTCTCACCGTGTCGGCAAGGCTGCGACGATGCATCAACCAGACGGAGAGCCCCACCACCAATAGGGCGAGGGTCAGCGGTAAGGCGTCGAAATGTGTTCCGGCAGGCGCGATGTCAGTGAACAGATACTCGAGGACCATGATGCCGATCGCGGTTCCTGCTCCCAGTGCGAGAGTCATGGAGGCGGTGGTGACCAGAACCGTCCAGGTGAGTCGGGGAACACCCGGATCCGCGGCCCAGGGTCGCAGCCACCGGTACCACCAGACCGGGGCCCCGACCACCACCATCGGGAACCAAGGGGACAGCTCCGGGTCGAGGGCTCCCTCGGCGAGTCCTTCATAGATGAGGGCGAACAGCCAACCTCCCAACACACCACCGAGCCCGATCGCCGTCGTGATGAGCCCGATCGCCGATCCGATGACTCTCTGCAGCTCGCCGGCGTCGGAGAGGGGCGGGGTGTCACGGGCCGCCAGCTCGTGGAACACGACGATCGCACCGAAGATGAGAGCACCGGTCCATGCCGACGCCGAGTCGTCGGTGAACAGCCCATGGAGGAACTGGATCGCGGTGATCACGAAGGCCGTCATGAACACCGCCTCGATCAGTGCCAGATAGAGTGTCCAGCCTGCCGATCTGGGGAAGATGGCGCGGCGTTGGGCTTGTCGCCGCCAGAAGTAGACGAGGAAGGGTGTGGCCACCACCAGAGCGGAGAGCGACGTGGCGAGCCGCTCGTTGGGCTCGAAGACGAATTCATCGCCGGGGAAGGCAGCTCGGGCCAGCTCCACCAGGGCAAACCCGGCGACTCCCATCGCCAGCGCCAGGATCAGATATGACACCAAGTCGGAACCATCGCTTTCGACGTCACTCCGCTTGCCCATGGACCTCTGGATGGCGATCACCACGACGATCACGATCCCCACCAGAAGCAAAAGCGGGATGATCGTCGTCACTGGTTCCTACAGCTCCAGATGAAGTACGGCCAGGGGTCTCCGGCGATCCACCAGAAGTCGTCCTCGTCGATCATCTCGAAGGTGGCGAATTCCTCCCAGGACGAGCCCAGACCTCCACCGGTGTTGTGGGAGATGGTGACTTCTACGAACTCGGTGCCGCTCGGCAGCTGCTCTCCCTCGACCTCACCGATTTCCGCGAAGCGTTCGCTCATGAGACCCCCACCGAAGGCTCCGGTGCCCAATTCTGCGCTGAAGTCGCCCGGGTTGAAGTCCGCCAGGTCGTCACCGACACACCCTCCCAGCCATTCGGGGTGGATGACCGCCACCGCGTCGTCCCATCGCTCCTCGTTGATGGCCAGAAGGTATTCCTGGACGGTGCCCTCGGGTGAGCCGGGGTCGAGGGTCACCGGCCCGCGATTCAGGGCAACGATGACCAGGACAACCACCAGGATGCCGAGCCCTGTGGGCAGCAGCCAGCCAGGCAGAGAGCGCTTCCCCTCACTCATGGACTGTTGGACTGGGCCGCCAATACGTCGGTTACCCCGGCTCCTATCAGAGCTACCGGGTCATATCCGAGGTTTTGCAACAGGGACGCAGCTGTGGAAGCACGGACACCGGTGCTGCAGGCGACGAAAACGGGTCTGCGCGGGTCGAGGTCCGGGGCAGCGCCGGTAGCGAGGTCCGGGAGGTAGTAGAGGGTGGCGCCTTCGATGACCCCGCTTTCCCACTCATCTGGGGCCCGCACGTCGAGTACCTGTGCTCCGCTTGCGA
>CAZSOF010000312.1:0-3057 GCA_964607685.1 uncultured Acidimicrobiaceae bacterium
CCAGGGCCACGATGGCGATGGAGAGAATGATGTGGAAGATGATCCAGATCGCGGTGAGGACATTCATGATTGGTACCGGGCAGTAGAAATCCCGCGTGAAGCGGGAGTAAAAAGTCTACCAGGCTCCGTTTGCTTGGCTAACCAGCCTGTTTGCTCACTGCTTCTGCCGCCGCCCGGGCCGCCTCCGGGTCACCGAGGTAACGACTGGAGATCGGTTTCAGGTCGTCGTCCAGCTCGTAGACCAACGGGATTCCGGTGGGGATGTTGAGCTGCACGATGTCCTCCTCGCTGACGTTGTCGAGATGCTTGACCAGTGCTCGCAGCGAGTTGCCATGGGCGACGATCAACGGCGTCTTGCCCTCCCGCAGCGTGGGGACGATCTCCTCGAACCAGTAGGGCAGCATTCGGTCGACCACGTCGGCCAGGCACTCGGTGGCGGGGAGGTCGGCCGGGTCGACATCGGCATACAGATCATCATGGGCCGGGTGACGGGGATCGTTGGGGTCCAGCGCCGGGGGTCTCACGTCGTACGACCGCCGCCATGACAACACCTGATCCGAACCGTACTTCTCGGCCGTCTCTTTCTTGTTCAGCCCCTGGAGCGCGCCGTAATGACGCTCGTTCAGCCGCCAGCTCTTCCTGGTCGGAAGTGCGGCCCAGCCCGCCTCTTCGATGGCGAGGTCGGCGGTCTCGGTGGCTCGCTTCAGCACCGAAGTGAACAGCACATCGGGAGCGAGCCCTTCTTCCACCATCATCCTGCCCGCCTCGCGGGCCTCGACGACCCCCTGTGGGGTGAGGCCGACATCGGTCCAACCGGTGAACAGATTCTCCAGATTCCATGTCGACTCGCCATGCCGCAGGAGGATCAGCGTGTGGGTCATATCCGATAGCGAACGATCGCTGCGAACTGATCGGGGTCGAGTGAGGCGCCTCCCACCAACGCACCGTCGATGTCCTTCTTCGCCATGAACTCCTTGACGTTGACCGCGTTCACCGACCCACCGTAGAGAACACGAATCAGCTCACCTGCTTCGCTGTTCAGCGAGTCACGAAGCTGCTCCCGAATCAATCCGGCGATAAGGGCGGCGTCGTCGGGGAAGGCAGTGCGCCCGGTGCCGATGGCCCACACCGGCTCATAGGCGACAGACAGCGAAATCGCGTCCTGTGGGGAGAAACCACGCAGAGCGCCGGCGAGCTGGGTCGACACCACCTGTTCGGCGTCGCCCGACTCCCGCTGCTCGAGTGTCTCTCCCACACAGACGATCGCCTTCATCGCGGCCGCAACTATGGCTTTCGTCTTCAGGTTGACTGTCTCGTCTGTCTCGCCGAAATGATGCCGTCGCTCGGAGTGTCCGACGATGACGTGATCGACCGAGAGTTTGGCCAGCATGGGCGCAGAGACCTCGCCGGTGAATGCTCCGGACTCGACCCAGTGCACGTCCTGGGCGCCGAGACCAATAGGGATTCGATCCTGGTCGAGGACGATCTGGACCGATCTCAGCGATGTGAAAGGAGGTGCCATCACGACCTCCACCCGGTCGTAGTCTTCGGGCTCGAGCCGATAGGAGAGCTTCTGCACCATCTGGATTGCCTCCAGATGGTTGGCGTTCATCTTCCAATTCCCGACGATCAGCGGCTTTCGTTCGCTCACTCCGCCCATCTTTCCAGAACTGCCACCCCGGGGAGAATCTTGCCCTCCAACAGCTCCAGACCCGCTCCCCCGCCGGTGGACAGATGGGAAACGGTGGCCTCCAGCCCGAGAAGGCGGATGGCGGCCACCGAGTCTCCGCCGCCCACGACCGTGAAGCCGCGGCACTCGCCCAATGCCCAAGCCACGGCTGCGGTCCCAGAGCGAAACTGCTCCCATTCGAAAACACCCATCGGGCCATTCCAGAACACGCTCGCCGAGTCGGACACCAGATCGGCGAAAGCGCCCGCCGTTTCGGGGCCGATGTCCAGGCCCATCCAGCCCACGTCCACGTCTTGAATGGGAACCACACGACTTTCGGTGTCTTCGGCGAAACGCTCGCCCACGACCACGTCCGTGGGGAGATGGATCTTGTTCTCCGCGGTGTCCCGCTCCAGGATGGAGTCAACCGTCTTCAGCATCGGCTCCTCCACCAACGAGTCTCCCACCTCGTATCCCAGGGCTTTGAGAAAGGTGAAACACATTCCCCCTCCGATGAGCATCCCGTCGACTCGGGGAAGGAGGTTCTCGATGACCGCCAGTTTGTCCGAGACCTTGGCTCCGCCCAGAACCACCGTGTAAGGCCTTTCGGTGTCGGTGAGGAGACGTCCCAGGGACTCCAGCTCTTCATGGAGAAGCGGTCCCGCCACCGAGCGCACGACCTCGGCGACCCCCACCGTCGACGCATGGGCCCGGTGCACACTGCCAAAGGCGTCTTGAACGAAGAGATCGAAGCCTCGCGCCAGCCCCTTCGCGGTGTCTGGGTCGTTCTCTGTCTCCCCGGTCAGAAAACGGGTGTTCTCCAGTACGGTGACGTCACCAGGGGATCCGAAGCGGACATCGTATTTGCTGAGGGCATCCATCCTCTCCGCCACCGGCTCGAGTGAAAACGCCGGATCGGGTCCCTTGGGTCGCCCCAGGTGGGAGCACACACTCACGGCTGCACCCCGCTCGATGAGCCTCTCCAGGGTGGGGAGCGCCGCAAGCAGCCTGAAGTCGTCTGCTACCCGACCCTCCTCGATCGGCACGTTGAGATCGGATCGCACCAGAACGCTGAGACCTGCAACATCGACATCGGCGAGAGTCAGATACTGATACACCTCAATCACTCTTGGATGCCAGCTCTTCCAGCACCCGGCCCAGCTTCAGGGGATCGTGCTTTGGCCAGTTCGTCCATTCGTCCACCAGGTCGGCGAACACCACTTCCCACCCATAGGCCGCGGCCTCCTCGGGAGTCACCGTGACCGGGTCGTGGCCGAGAGGAGTCTTCAATGACCCGTCGTGGGCGACCACGATTCCCGGTCCATGGACACCGACATGGCGAGACAGGGCGGCGAGATGGTCGGCACCGGTCATGCCGGTGGTCTCCC
>CAZSOF010000313.1:0-3050 GCA_964607685.1 uncultured Acidimicrobiaceae bacterium
CACCTAGGGGCCGACGCCCCCCACCCCAAAACCAGACCAGCAATCACACCTTCGACGACGAGCCAGAACTATCTCTTCACCCCACCAGCTAGCGGGTGGTAGGTCTCCAGCCGTGTTTTGGTTCGGTGGCTTGGCCAGGTAGAACCTCACATGCATCGATATATTCGAAACACAGGGACAATGCCCTGGATCGGGCACTCACGTCGGCTACCGTCCCAGAACATATGTTCGTATTGGGCATCGACCCTGGACTCTCCGTCACCGGTTACGGCCTGGTCCAGGGGATCCATCCGCCAACAGCAGTTCGCGCGGGAGTGATCCGCACCGGCAAGGATTTGTCGACTTCGGAAAGACTGTCGGAGCTGCACCTGGGGTTGACTCAGGTGATCGCAGACAGCAATCCTGACGTCATCGCAGTCGAGACCGTCTTCACCAATCGCAACTTGCAGACGGCCATCTCAGTGGGCAGGGCATCCGGAGTGGCGATGCTGGCCGCTGCCGAGGCCGGGATCCCGGTTCACGAGTATGTGCCGACGGCGATCAAGTCGGCGGTCACCGGTGATGGGTCTGCCAACAAGGAGCGGGTCCAGCAGATGGTGGCCCGTCTGCTCCGTCTCCAGGACTCGCCCAAGCCGGCGGACGCGGCAGATGCCCTCGCCATAGCGCTTTGCCATCTTCGGGTCGCACCTTTGGAGGCCAACCGATGATCGGGCGGCTCCGTGGTGTACTGGTCTCCGTCCGCGAATCTGGCATCACCATCGACGTGGGCGGTGTCGGCTACGAAGTCGTGATGACCCCAAAAGACCTGGCGAGACTGCCTGGGGTGAGCGAAGAGATCGTGGTCCATACCCACACCCACGTCCGTGAGGACGACATCACTCTCTATGGCTTCGCCGAAGAGGGAGACCGAGAGTTGTTCAGAGTGCTGCTAACCGCCTCTGGCGTGGGACCAAAGGTGGGTATGGCGATGCTGGCGTCCATGGAGGCGAGCGAGATCATCCGCGCCATCACCAGCGAAGATCCCGACGCCCTGACCATCACACCCGGCGTCGGCAAGCGCGGAGCACAAAAGATCGTGCTCGAGCTGGGCCCCAAGCTTGCCGGTCGGGAGACAGAGGTGATAGCCGGCAGCTCCCTGGGCGGGGTCCGTCAAGCTCTCGAAGGTCTGGGATACTCGACAGCCGAGATCAACGCCGTGGTCGGTGAGCTCGACCTCGACGAGCCAATCGAGGAGCAGGTGAGATCCGCTCTACAAAGACTTGGCAGCCGATGACGCGCGAGGAGAGCCTGCTCAGTCCCACCATCGAAGGTGACGAGGAGATATCGCTCCGGCCACGTCGCCTCGAGGACTTCGTCGGCCAGCATCAGGTCAAGGAACGGCTTCAGATCTCGATCGAGGCTTCGATCACCGAGGACCGCGCTCTCGATCATGTCCTCTTCTCCGGCCCACCGGGTCTGGGCAAGACCACCCTGGCCGGGATCATCGCCGCCGAGAAGGGGGTGAGCTTTCGTGTGACGTCAGGCCCGGCCTTGGAGCGCCCCGGCGACCTGGCGGCCATCCTCTCCAACCTGCAGCCCAGGGACGTGTTCTTCATCGACGAGATCCACCGACTGCCCCGAGCCGTCGAGGAGGTCCTGTATCCGGCGATGGAGGACTTCCAGCTGGATGTGGTCTTGGGGAAGGGGCCGACAGCCCAGTCGATTCGCATAGACCTGCCGAGGTTCACATTGGTCGGTGCCACCACTCGCAAAGGGAAGGTCACCGCGCCACTTCGTGACCGTTTCGGGATCGAGGAGCGGCTCGACTATTACCAGCCCACCGACCTGGCCCGGATCGTCCATCGCTCGGCCGGGATCATCGAAATCGAGATCGAGGATGAGGCGGCCGACTTGATCGCCCAGAGAAGCAGGCAGACACCGCGCATCGCCAACCGGTTGCTGGCCCGACTCCGTGATTATGCGGTTGCCCGGGCATCGGGCGTCATCACCGCGGATGTGGCTTCGGAAGGACTCCAGGTGTACGAAGTGGACCGGCTCGGGCTGGACAAGATCGATCGGGCGATATTGGAGGCCATCGTGCACAAGTTCGCCGGTGGCCCTGTCGGTCTCTCCACACTCTCAATCGCCGTAGGGGAGGAGCCGGAGACCGTGGAGGATGCGTACGAGCCGTTCCTTCTCCAATCGGGGCTCCTCAAGCGAACGCCGAGGGGCCGCATGGCCACGGCTCACGCCTACGCCCATCTCGGTGTTGAACCGCCAGCCGATCACCAGGGAACGCTCCTCTGAAGGTCTCCGACTTCCAATACGAACTCCCGGAGTCTGCCATCGCGCAGGAGGCCATCGAACCGAGGCACGACTCACGTCTTCTCGACACTCGTGATATGTCAGATCACCACTTCCTGGATCTGGCCGACTTGCTCGAGCCGGGTGACTTGCTCGTCGTCAACGAGACGAGGGTCCGAGCTGCCAGGTTGTTGGGACAACGGGTCGGGACCGGAGGCAAGGTCGAGCTCTTCCTTCTAGGTCGTCGATCCGATGGTCTCTGGGATGCGGTCGCCCGACCCGCTCGGCGACTCCGCCAGGGCGTGAGCCTCGAGTTCGACGGGCTTACCGCAACGGTGCGGCACAAGGATGCCGGGATCGTCGTGGTTTCCCTGGATGCTGAGGACGAGGACGCCGCCATCGAGGCGGTCGGCCGAATCCCGCTACCTCCCTATTTCACAGGCCGGCTCGATCACGACGAGCGGTATCAAACGATGTTTGCCAACGAGATCGGCTCGGCAGCCGCACCGACTGCCGGTCTCCACTTCACACCCGAGGTCATGGCACGCATCGCGGAGAAGGCAATCGACATCGTCGGCATCGACCTCCATGTGTCGCTCGACACGTTCCGGCCGATCAGCACCACCAACGTCGAAGATCACAGGATGTATTCGGAGTGGTGCTCTGTTCCGCCCGAGACCGCGCTGGCCGTCTCACAGGCCAACCGGGTGATTGCTGTTGGGACCACGGTGGTTCGGGCCCTGGAGTCGTTCGCCGTCGCCGATCAC
>CAZSOF010000314.1:0-1307 GCA_964607685.1 uncultured Acidimicrobiaceae bacterium
CTCGGGTGGTCGTCCACCCAGAAAGGGAGTTGCTTCACAGAGTGCGAAGACCCGATTCGAACCGGGTCGCCATCTCCTCGACCTGCTCCGGTGTCATCGTGAGCGGTGGAGAGACCTGAAGGGCGCCACCGCCGATCGCCCTGGTGAGCACCCCGGCTTGGCGGCAGGCGTCTGCTGCCCGGGCGGGAAGCGTCTCATCTTCCCCGACATCGAGCTGTATCGCGGCAAGGGCGCCGACTCCGCGTCGGATGTTGGCGACCGCGCCCAACTCCTCCAGAGGCACCAAGGCGTCGTAGATCTCGCCTTCCAGTGCGGCGGCCCTTGGGAGCAGGCCCTCGCGTCGGATGATGTCCATGACTGTGAGACCGGCCGAGCAGGCGGTGGTGTGCCCGGAGTAGGTGTAGCCGTGACGAAACACGAGCCCGGGGGTGGTGAAGAAGGGCTCGGCAATATGAGGGGCGGCGACGACTCCTCCGAGAGGTGCGTACCCGCAGGTGACACCCTTGGCGAATGTGATGAGGTCGGGATTCAGATCGAACTTGGTGGCGGCGAACCAGTCACCGACACGTCCAAAGCCGGTGATGACCTCGTCTGATATGTAGAGACCGCCTGCCTCCCGCATCGACTCACGAACCCGGGTCAGATAGTCGGGAGTCACCGGGCGGATGCCTCCTGCTCCGATCACCGCCTCGACGAAGATCCCGGCGATCCTGTCGGCCCCGGCATGGTCGATTGCCTTGTCCACGGCGTCGGCATCGTCATGGGGAACCATCACGACATCCGACACCAGTTCTCCCCCATACCCGACACGGTTGGGTTCCATCCCACCCAGAGTGGTGCCGTAGGTGTGCATGCCGTGGTAGGCCCACTCCCGAGCGATGAAGACCGTTCGTTCCGGCTGGCCGAGGCTGTTGAAATAGCGACGGGCCAGCTTCGCTGCGGTGTCCACGGCGTCGGACCCACCCGACCCGAAGAAGACCTTGGAGCCGGGATCGGGAGAGACCGCTGCGATCTGCGCCGCGAGCTCAATGGTTGGACGTGTGGCGTAGTCGATGAAGGTGTGAAAGGCGGGAAGCTTGCGGGCCTGTTCCTCCATGGCGTCGACTATTTCGTCTCGCCCGTAGCCGACGTTCATGTACCAGAGCGAGGCCGCGGCATCCAGGTAGCGGCTGCCCTCCTCGTCGTAGACGTATATGCCCTCACCGCGATCGATGATGAACGGTGCGTGTCGCACCTTGCTCATCTCGGCAAAGGGGTGCCAGAACGATCCCATAGGGGGAGCGTAGTGATGGGTCGGTTGGTTGTGC